>RHKK01000011.1 GCA_008363075.1 Candidatus Uhrbacteria bacterium | reverse complement strand
GGACCGATCGAGGTGAAGAACACGCAGGGACTGCTCAAGCGGCTCCTCGAACCGGACGACGGCTACAACCTCGCGCTCGCGGAACTCACGCGCGCGGCGGAAGAGGCGGCGGGAAAACCGGAAATCGTCGAACGCGCCTCGGAAAAGTCGATGCGGGAAATCGAACGGCTTATCGAATTGATCATGCAGGGGGACGCACGGACCGTGACGGTGGTGATCGAAGAGGCGCCGTAGTTACTCCTCCGCCGCTTCAAGATCCACATCAACATCGAACGGGCTTTCCGCGGCCTGTGTCATGCGGCGCTTCCATTCTTTGGTATGTTTCGGCATGAGTCCGGACGCGTCCACGGGCGATACGTCTTCCATCAATGGCGGACGCTTGTGTTTCAACAAGTACTCGCATCGCTCGAGAAAGGCATCCAGTTCGATTTGAACGATCTTCTCCCGATCCGGGTCCGATCCGTCGCTGCGGAACGCGAGCCGGAACAGGTCCGTGACGTATTTCGGATATTCACCGACCGTATCCATCTTTTGATACAACGCGGTTTCCTCGGCCGTCATGGACGCGGGATTCGTCCGGTACTTTTCTTGTAGCTTTTTGAATTTCGGACGCTCCTGGCTGTAGAGCAGGATTTTTTCATATACGTCGCGCACGCCCGCAAGCGCTTCCTCATCCAATTCCGCGTTTTTCAGACGAACATATTCCAACGGAACGGATACATGAGGGAACGGTCGCAGCATCAACCCCTTCTCCAACGATCCCTCTTCCTTCCACCGGCGGCTGCTCTCCGGAAAACCGAGTCCCATCGCGTATGCATTGTCGATACCAGCCAACTTCACATCCTTCTCCGTCCACGTATGTGTGCTCGGGTCGTACATCGGCTCCTCGAGATCTTCTCCCACCAAGAGAAAGTTGTCCCCATGGCGATCGCTTGATACCAGCAGATAATCAAGCGCCGCGATGCGCGTCATCTGTTTGGCAAGCGGATGGCTCGTCTCCAGCGCCCACAGCCCCTCCAACTCGTCCTCCGATAATCCACGGGCACGCTCGAGTTTTTGCACGGACATGATTTCCTGCGGCTTGCCCGTCTTATCCTTTTCCGCACGCAGGACCGTCTCAGGAATGACACCGAAGTCGAGCAATTTATCCATCTGCGAAAAGACGAATTCTCTCGTATGCCCCCACCCGGCCGGCTGGTTTTGACGATACGTGAGCTCCAGACGCATCTGCACCTCCTTCCAAAACGACTCTTCTCCGGCAAGCCACATTTCCTCGATTTCCTCCGCGGACAGGCCTGCATCATCAAGGTACAGTCCCACGATCGTTTTGACGTCCACGCCGTACTCTCTCGCCAAAGCCGCCGCGCTCCCGGGAAACTCCTTTAGGTACTTTTCGGCGAACTGTTGCTGATGTCTCAAGGACGAACGCTGCTCACGTATTGATTCTTCCACGGCCGCCGCTTCATATCCCTGGGCGACGAGCGACGCTCGTTCGCGCTCCAAATCTTCCTCGTTGATGAATGCTGAAAAGGAACGCTCGAGCTCTCGTAGCGGGGCGGCGCGTTTTGAAACCACCATGACCTTCTGTTCATCCGGATCGTATGAAAACGTTTTTTCCCCGGACGCGGGCTTAATCACGGCTTTCACGGTTTCGCCGGTGCGCTCATCGAGAATCGTGCCGACTTCGGTAACGTTCACGCCCGGCTCTCCGATCGGCCCTTTGGACACGATCGCGCCGTCCATGAGCTGCTGACGTAACGCGATCTCCTCGAGCGCGCGCTTGCCGTTTTCGCCACCCTTGTCGATGGCGCGATGGTACAAGATGTTCTCCAGCCGGTCGCAGGATTTTGCCGCCGCTTGCACGTCGCGTGTCGCGCGTTCACGACGACGTTTTTCCGCTTCGCTGAACTTGGACGCGGCGATGATCTCGGGGCGCAGCGGCGGCGGGACGGCTTTTTTGCGTTCGACGGACGGCCCGCGTTCGGGGACGCGGGACAACTCGTTTCGATCCGGAGAGGCGCCGACCATAGATCAGGATTCCACGGGTGCCGACGACGAGCGGAACCGGCGATACGGATTCGACTCGCGGAGCAACGCCGCAAGAAACGCCGGGCCGGCATCCGGAAGCACGGCGCCGCGATGTAGCGCATCCGGTACGCCGCGAGACTCGAGCGTCCGGCGCAACGGTTCCGGGAGTTGGGACACATCGGCGATAAGACGACCGTCACGCTCGACGAGCGACACCTCGATCGGCTCTCCTTCCTCCATCCCCCGTTCCAGGGGAAAATAATAGATCGTGGTCGGGAATGCTCCTTCCATGAGCATAGTGTAACAAAAAGGAGACCCTTCGGTCTCTAGTCCTCCGTTGGGAGCAGCGCGTCGAGCTCACCGAGCTCGATTTCGATGCGCGGGCGCTTGGCCCGCAAGAGCAGGCGCGCGGCATCGGTGAGGAGCCGGCGCTCGTTGCGGACGCGCAGGCGCTCCACCGCGTCGAGTGCGGACGGATCCGTCGCGCGCAGGGCGGCGAGCTGTCGCTTCGCCTCCCGGACGACGAGACGCTCGATTTCCTGCAGCCGCTTCTTCGGCATGAGCCGGAGCCACAGGTCGACGCGCCGACGCACCTCCGCGGCTTCCTCCTCCGTGTCCGTCGGCAGCCGCTCGTCGAGCAGCATGCCCACGCCGACGATCCGCAGGAACGGATCGGGGGACGCGAGCAGGTGCTCGCAACGGACCCGGGCCTCGTACGCGAGTTGCGTGCCGGACAGGAAGGTGAGCGGCTTTACCTCCCGGAACAGGGCATTGTCCTTCATGACGACCCTCCGGAGGTGAGAAGGGCCCACCAGATCATGTCGTCGCAACGACGCGCACGATCGAGCAAGTCGCTCTTCTGTCTGATGATCAACGAGCGTCTGGGGAGCGCCTTGACCACCGCGCGGTCGAGGCGGTCGAGGTCGTCGCAGATCCACATCTCGCGATCGCGCCACTCAAGCGCACAGGTCGCGGCCTGTAGAACCTCGCGCGCGCACCCGAATGCGACCAGGTCCCCTACCGGAAACCCGTCGCGTTCGAGACGCGCAAGCCATTCGTGCATCCTACAGATCTCGAGGCCGAGGCTACGCTCGAGGTCGTCGAGCGCGCGGTCCGACAGGGCGTCGGCCCAGGTCTCGAACCGCTCTTCGAACGCGGCCCGCAGAATGTACTCCTCATCCTCCGGAGGAATCCGGAGAATGAGCAGTCCGGGCGCGGCGGCCCGCATCACCGGATCGGTGGATCGGTAGAGGCGCACGCACAGGTCCCAGAGCCATCTCGGAACCCGGAGCGTGTCCTCTGGGTCGTCGATGGTCTCGAACATGTGATTTTGCCCTTTCCCGAAGGTCCGACGTGGCGTCGGACGACCCCGTTTCTCGGTCGATTTCATGGAAAAACGACGGAAAAACGGGGCCGGGAAAGGCGTGGAAAGAACGGCGTATCTGAACAGATTTTATCCCGCCTGTCAACCCCGCGCCATGCCACTAGACGACTTCCCACGGCAGTCCAGCTTTTCCGAAATGCCCGTACGCCGCGGTTTGTCGGAAGATCGGACGGCGCAAGCCGAGTCGCTCGATGATGGCGGCCGGACGGAAATCGAATTCCCGCTTCACGAGATCGGCATGCGAACGGCTAGCCTCGTCGATCGCCTCGAGCATGAGCGGCTCGGCACGACCGATCGCGTACGCGACCGACACGAGCGCCTGTCGCGCGTGTCCGCCCGCGACCAACCACTTGGCGGCTTGCCGGGCCTGATACGCCGCCGATCGGTCCACCTTGGTCGCGTCCTTGCCGGAAAACGCGCCGCCGCCATGCGGAGCGAGGCCGCCGTACGTATCGACCATGAGCTTGCGTCCGGTCAGCCCCGTGTCCGCCTCGAATCCACCTTGGACGAAGATACCGGTCGGATTTACGTGAAAAACGGGGGCGGATCCGTCGCGCTCGAACGGACGCAAAAGCGGCACAAGCGCGCCGCGGATCGCGTCTTGCGAGACGGCCGCGTCGTGCTGCGTGCTGATCAGGACGTCGGTCACGCGGCCTTCGCGGATCGTGACTTGCGTCTTGCCGTCTGGCCGGAGCCATGCATACGCGGGATCGGTGTTGCGCAGCCGCTCAAGCTCGCGCGCGAGACGATGCGCCTCGACAAGCGCGACGGGCAAAAGCTCCGGCGTTTCGTCGGTCGCGTATCCGTACATGATGCCCTGGTCGCCCGCGCCGCCCGTGTCCACGCCCTGCGCAATATCCGGCGACTGACGCACGAGATAGACCTGCACGCGCAACGCCGAGTCGTCGTATCCGATGTCGCGATATACGGCGCGTGCGATCGTCTCGGCGTCGATCTCGGCCTTGGTCGAGACCTCGCCGCCTATGACGAGCAAGCCATGTCCGCCGAAGCACTCGACGGCGACGCGGCTCGTCGGATCCTGCGCGAGACAGGCGTCGAGGATCGCGTCGGAAATCTGGTCGCACACTTTGTCGGGATGTCCGGACGTGACGGACTCGACGGTGTAGGTGGAAGGACGATGAAACATAGGGGGAAGAGAAAGAATGAAAAAGACTCTTTCCCCGAAGTCGAAAGAGTCGCGCGAAAACGCGTTATCTTTCCCCGTTCGGGGACGGAATTCGCACCGCATCGGATCGATCGGTTGCGGGCGGGGCATCGGGCCGTTCCCTTGGCATCCCCGCGCTCTTGATAGGCGTACTCTTCGATTGTACGTCGATCATACCCGCCCGACTTTCCCGAAGCAAACGCGGCCGCTACGATCCCGTGCATGTCCGGCCTCGATTTTTCCCGCGATCAAGCCATCGCGCTTGAGCGGCTACGCACGTGGGCACTGAAACCCGAAGGCCGGTCGATTACGCTCGGCGGGTATGCGGGTACGGGCAAGACCACCGTGATCGCCGCGTTACGCGCCGAGCTGGCCGACGTGCGTCCCGAGTTGCGCGTCGCGTTTTGCTCGTACACGGGGAAGGCGAGCCAGGTCCTGCGCCAGACGCTTGCCGCAAGCGGGACGCTCCTGCCGCAGGATTCCTGCGGCACCATCCATGCGCTTCTCTATACGCCGTATATGGATCAGGACGGCGCGATTGCGGGATGGATCCGCTCGAAAGACATCAACGCGGATCTCATCATCCTCGATGAGGCATCCATGGTCACCGACCGCATCTGGCACGACCTTCTCTCAACCGGCATTCCGATCATCGCGGTCGGCGATCACGGCCAGCTCCCGCCCGTGGAAGGATCGTTCAATTTGATGAACCGTCCCGATCTGTTGCTTGAAACGATCCATCGTCAGGCCGAAGGAAACCCCATCATCCGTCTTGCGGAGGCAGCGCGACGTACGGGACGCGTGCCGGTCGGGGACTTTTCGAACTCCGTCCGAAAATTCTCCTATGCCACGCACGAGGCGTCCGACATCGACGATCTGGTCGATCATCTCCTTTCAAATTTCCACGACGACATGTTGCTTCTTTGCGGCTACAACAAGACACGCGTCGCGCTCAACCGGAGCGTGCGGCAAAAACTCGGACGCGAATCGGATGTGCCGGAAGGCGGTGACCGCGTGGTGTGTCTCAAGAACACCTACAAGAATCCGGGCGGACCGATTTATAACGGGATGGTCGGGCGCATCGAGTCGATCGCGCCGGAAGGCGAACACTGGTATGCGGCGTCGATCGAGTTTCCGGAAGACGGCCGGCGACTCGACGGACTTGTGTCACGGCATCAATTCAACTGCCCGGAAACGGTGATGAAGGTGCCGGATCTCGCGCAGAAACTCATCGGCGAACGGTTCGATTACGGCTATGCGCTCACGGTACACAAATCGCAAGGCTCGCAAGCGAAAACCGTCCTTCTCTTCGAAGAACGGTTTCCGAAATCGGATGACGAGGCGTGGCGCCGCTGGCTCTACACGGCCGTCACCCGCGCGCGGGAAAATTTGTATATCGTGGGGAGGGAGTGATTCCGTACTCGTAACCCATCACCCGAACCCTTGGGGCTGCGAGTCGCGGGTTACGGGTTACGAGCGAGATTGAGTGCCGCCGAGTTGATACAGAACCGCTTGCCGCCGTGCTCTTTGGGACCATCATCAAAAATGTGACCGAGGTGGGAATTGCAGCGCGCGCAGCGAACCTCGATGCGTTTCATTCCATGGGAATCGTCTTCGAGAAACTTGATCCGATCGCCGCCGGCGGCCGCGAAAAATGCCGGCCAGCCGCATCCGGAGTCGTACTTCGCGTTCGAGTCGAAGAGCTCGGCTCCGCAGGCCGCGCAACGGTACATTCCGTCATCAAACGTCTTGTCGTACTCGCCCGTAAAGGCGCGCTCCGTGCCGCCTTCACGCAGCACGTGATATTGCTCCGGCGTCAGAATCTTCTTCCATTCCTCTTCGGTCTTCGGAAGGTCTTTATCGTCCTTGATGATCGGCATACTTAGAACTTCACGGGAATCTCGACACGGTCGTCGTTTTCCGGCAAGCCCGAAGGATTGTCTTTCTCGAGCACGAGCGTCCCGCGCGAACCAAGAGGCTGCGGCGAAAATGTCAGTTCCGCCGTGAACGGCACCCAATCTTCCGTCATCCACTCGCCGTCGGCCGAGGCGTAGCCAACGGCGATTTCGCGACCCGCCTCGTTGAGGAGGCGGATCGGGAACGTCGCCTCGAAGTACCAGAGACGCGCCTCGCCGACGATCAGGAGCGGGCTCCGGAGACGCCCGTTCTCCGCATTCACAAGCGCGATGGTTCGGATGCGGTCCAAATGGCCCTGCTTTGTCTGATACACGCCCTCGGGCAGCGCCGGTTCTTCGGCGACGGGCGGGATCGCGGGCTCGGGCGTCGGAGCAGAAGGCGGCGAAACGCAACCGCCGCCGAGTAGGGCCAGCGCGAGAAGCGCCGGTGCATATTGGCGTAATGGGAGATACATATCGCGTATGGTGCGGTTTTGCGGAAAGAACGTCAAAGGGGTTGACGTATCGGGCTCAATCGCATATCCTCATTCCACGGATGGAGACGCTCCATCCTTCTAACTCTTAGTGAGATAATACTTATGGTATTTGATCCGACGATGGGCGGCGACACGCAGCCCCAGGGCGACCAGCCGACGGCCGCTCCGATGCCGGAGGAGCAGAAGGAAGAGGGCGCCTCGGGCGAGCAGGCCGCTGCCTAGTTCGCTCCGGTCCTTTCGAAAAAAACACCCCCGCGGCGCGGGGGTGTTTTTATGGTGGGCAGAGAAGGATTCGAACCTTCGAAGGCCGGAGCCAACAGATTTACAGTCTGTCCCCGTTGACCGCTTGGGTATCTGCCCTTGCCCCCGTCGCATGACGGGGCGTGGAGCCGTTGACCGGGATTGAACCGGTGACCTTATCCTTACCATGGATACGCTCTACCAACTGAGCTACAACGGCATGAATTGTGAAGAGGAGCTATCCTTTCTTTTTCGGCAGCGCGTCCAGCTTATCCTTCCAGGATTGGAAGCGGTTCGGATCGTCGGAGAGCAGGCGGAGCTTGCGGTAGCGGGCCTCTGCCTCGTTTCGATCGCCGAGGAGTATAGCAGTCTCGAGCGAAAGTTCAAGGTACTTGGCCGACCCGGGTTCAAGCTCGGCGGCACGGGCCGCATGGGGCCATGCCCGCTCCGCATCGCCGGTTTCGAGGAAAAATGTCGCCGCCTCGGCATGCCGATGCGCCTGCCGTGGGCTCGCCTCGACCGCCTTGAGGCGCATGGCCTCGGCTCGCGTACGGTCACCCGAGGCCTCGGCGATCTCCGCGAGGCCCGCATACGTCGCATCATCCGCCTTGCGCGTCTTGACGAGATATTCGAATGTTTCCGCCGCCTGCGGATAGAGTTTTTGTTTGAGATAGAGCTGGCCAAGCAGCCGATACGCCTCCGTCTGCCGCGCGTCCATGGATAAAATTTCGAGACAGCGACGTTCGGCGTCGGCCCATTTGAGATCGCGGATGAGCGAGCGTGCTTCGGTGAGTAGCGTCTTGATGCGATCACGTTGCGAGGGCGCCATGGCGGCCAGCGGCGCGGCGACGGATTTGTACACGGAATCGAATGACTGCAGGCGGCGGTACGTGCGGCGGTACGCTTCCGTCGCACGTTTTGCCACGCGCCGGCCAAGACGCTGCATGGCGGCGAGGCGGTCGGCATGGAGACGTTCAAAACGCCGCTGGATCACTTTTTCCCGCTCGCGCTTGAGACGTTCCTCGCGGATCGAGTCCGGATCGAGGAGACGAATGTCCTTCCAATGACGCGCGACGATGAATCCAACGAACGCAAGCGCGATCGCGGCCACGATGAAAGAAACGATGGGAATAATCATGTTTACGCCGGAATCGCGGCGCGGCACAGCATACCGAAGGCGCGCGGGTCGAGCGATGCGGAGCCTACGAGCACGCCGTCGATATGCGTCGTCGAGACGTAGTCGGCCACGTTGCGTGCATCCACGGATCCGCCGTACAGGATGCGGATGTCCGCCCCCATGGATTTCCCGTACTTCTTCACGAGCGCCTCGCGGATCGCCTCGTGCACGTTCTTCGCGTCGATCGGCGAACAAGGCTTGCCGGTCCCGATGGCCCAGACCGGTTCGTACGCGATAACGGGCGGCGCGGCGCCGTCGCCTTTTACGTTCTGCAAGCACGCCGCGAGCTGCGCGCGCACAACCTTGAGGGTCTCGCCCTTTTTCCGTTGCGCTTCGGTTTCACCGATGCAGATCACGGGCCGGATGCCCCCCTTCTGCAATGCCGCGGCCTTCTTGGCGACCATCTCATCGGTTTCGCCGAGGTTGGCGCGCCGCTCGCTGTGCCCCACGAGACAGAACGTGATGCCGAATTCCTTGAGCATCGCGGGCGAAACTTCGCCGGTGAAGGCGCCGTCATTAGCCCAAAACGCGTCCTGCGCGCCCAGGAGCGGCACGCCCGCCCGTCCGAGCGAGGCGCGCGCGGCCGCGAGCGACACATGCGGCACGGCGACGCCGATATCCAGGTCCTTGGGCAGACGCTCGCGACGGAACGCGCGGATCCACGCGCCGGCTTTCACCGGACCGTAGTGCATCTTCCAGTTCGCAATCACCAGCTTTCGCATACGGCCTTATTCCTACTACAAACCGGCGAATCGGGCAAGGGTCGGATTTTTCCTTCAGAGCTTCGCGAAGAGCGCGCGGACGCTTTTCTTCGTGCCGAGCGGTCCGATCACGGCCGCGGCCGTGTGCTCTTTCTTAAAAATGTCAGATGCCAGATGTTTGATGTCAGATGGGCGGACGGCTTCGATGCGCTTCAACCGCTCCTCCGGGGATTCCTGCTTTCGCTGGAAGAGCCATTGCCGGCCATACCAATCGGCGAACACCGATGAATCCTCGAAGGCGAGCGTCAACTTGCCACGCATGTGATCTTTTGCCCGGAGCAGTTCGTCGGCACCGACGGGTTTTACCGAAATTCCGCGCAGCTCATCCCAGATCACGCGCACGGCCTCCTTGATCCGTTTCTTGTCCAATCCGGTCAGGATCTGGAAGACACCCGTGTCCTCCATCGCTTGATGCGATGCGCTGATCGAGTAGCACAGGCCGCGGCGCTCGCGAACCTGGATGAAGAGCCGAGAGGACATCGTGCCGCCCAAGAGCGTGGCGAGAAGATGCGCGGCGGGCAGGCGCTCGTCCTCAAGCGCAAGGCCGTGGAACGAAAGCGCGAGTTGGACCTGTTCGGTGTTCTTGTCCTGATACGTGACGGGGTCCTTGAGCTTCACCGGCGGGAGGAACGGCTCGAAGTCGCGGTCGGCGCGGACCTTGGGCGGCGCGACGGATCCGAACGTCTTGTCGAGAAGCTTCCAGATGTCCGGCACAATCTTTCCAGCAACGACCACGCACATGCGCTCGGGGATGTAGTACGCGTCACGATACGCCACGAGCTTTTCGCGCGGCACGGTTCGGATGACCTCGCGCGGACCCGCGATGTTCCATCCGAGCGTCGAATCCGGAAACAGCGATTCCTCGATAAGGTCTTCGATGTGCATACGCGGATTGTCCTCGTACATGTTGATCTCCTCGAGGATGACGTTGCGCTCGCGCTCGATTTCTTTCGGATCGAATTTCGAATGGAAGAGCATGTCGTGAAGCAGATCCGCCGCGAGCGCCGTATGTACCGCGTCCATCTTGACGTAATACGCGGTGACGTCCTTGGAGGTGAACGCGTTGTACTCGGCACCGTAACGGTCGAGCTCCTTTGAGATCATGAGCGTGTCCGGACGGCGCTTCGTTCCCTTGAACATGAGATGCTCGATGAAGTGCGACGCGCCGTTGATGTCCTTTGTTTCGTAGCGCGAACCGACGCGCACGAACACCATGATCGTCATGGACGCGGAGCCGTTCGTCGGCACCGCGATCGCACGCATGCCGTTCTTCAAGTCACGAGAAATGGGTTTTTTCATGCGTCTATATTATTTAGTTGGGGCACGATATATCGTGCCCCTGCGTGACTACAACCGTGATCGAATCCATCCCGACACTTCCTCCATCTTTATACGTTCCTGCGTCATCGCGTCGCGGTCGCGGACGGTGACGGTGCCGTCTTCTTTGGTTTGATAATCCACGGTGAAACACCACGGCGTGCCGATTTCATCCTGACGGCGGTAGCGCTTGCCGATGGATCCGCCTTCGTCGAACTCGACTACGAGAGCCGACGCGCGCAACTTGGCGGCGAGCTCGCGACCGATCTCGGCGAGGCCGTCTTTCTTTTGCAACGGCAACACGGCGGCCTTCACCGGCGCGAGCGCGGGCGGTAAACGTAACACCATGCGCGGCTCTTGGGCGGATGAACCATCCGCCCCTACATCAGCCGTCGGCGCTTCGTCAATGTCGAGGTGCTCGCACAACACGGCGAGCACGGTGCGCGAGAGGCCCCACGACGGCTCGATCACATACGGGATGAAGCGCTCTTTCGTATCCGCGTCGAACCAGCGCAAATCCTCGTTCGAGAATTTCTGATGCTGCGACAAATCGTAGTCCGTGCGGTTGGCGAGGCCGTACAATTCTTTTTGACCGAACGGATAGTGATATTCGACGTCGATGGTGCGTGCGGAATAGAACGCGCGGTCCGCGTCCGGAATCTCCTTATATTCGACATGGTCCGGACGAATGTTGAGGACATCGTGGACCCACGATTTCATCTCGCCGAGCCACATTTCGAACGCCTGCGGCGCCTCCTCCGGTTTCACGAAATATTCGATTTCCATCTGCTCGAACTCGCGCGTACGGAAAATAAAATTGCCTGGCGTGATCTCGTTGCGAAACGCACGGCCCACTTGCGCGATGCCGAACGGCAACTTTTTGCGCATCGTATCGCGAATATCCTTCCACGCCGTAAACATGCCGGCGGCGGTTTCGGGACGGAGATACGCCACGGACGCCGTGTCCTCGGACACACCGACAAACGTCTTGAACATTAAATTAAATTGCTTGGGTTCGGCGAGTACGTTGCCGTCCGGACTCTTCAGTCCGGCTTCGTCGGCCTTGGCAACCATCTGCTCGAACGACAGACCGGAAACGTCGATCCCCTGCGCCTCAAGGAGGTGATCGAGACGGTAGCGTTTATGCGTTTTCTTGTCCTCGACTAGCGGATCGCTGAACGTCGCGAGATGGCCGGACGCCTCCCAGACCTTCGGGTGCTGGATCACAGGCGTATCCACGCCGACCATGTCCTCGCGGCCATGAACGAACCGCTTCCACCACGCATCGCGGATGTTGTTCTTGAGCTCCGTGCCGTACGGGCCGTAGTCCCAGGCGTTGGCGAAGCCGCCGTAGATGTCGGAATCCGGGTAGACGAACCCGCGCCGCTTGGCAAGCGACACGAGCAGGTCCATTTTTTTCTCGGGAGAAATCGCCATATTACACCTTCATGATTTCATCCTCTTTTTCTTTGACGATTTCGTCGATCTTTTCGTTCCATTCGGTCGTTACCTTGTCGAGCTGCTCGAGCAAGCGGCGTTTTTCGTCTTCGGCGATCACATTTTCCTTTTCATCGTTCTGGATCGCGGTCTTCACTTTTTCACGCGCGGAACGGATCCCGATCTTGGCCTGTTCTTCTTTTTGATGAAGCACCTTCACCATCTGCTTCCGGTTCTCTTCGGTCATCGGCGGCATCGCAAGGCGGATAATGGTGCCTGCAACGTTCGGTTGCATTCCGAGATTCGCATCCACGAGTGCCTTCTCGATTTCCTTCACGACCGTCTTGTCCCACGGCTCGATCTGGATGGTCTTCGCGTCCGGCGTCGTGATGCTCGCCATGGATTTCAAGTCCATATTCTGGCCGTACGCTTCCACCCGGACATTCTCGACCAACGCGGCATTCGCACGCCCGGTGCGCAGACCGGCAAGCTCCTTGTGCAGGTGATCAGTCGCCGCCTGGAATTCGGCTTTGTGTTCATCGATACGATTCATAACAGAGGCGAATATGCCACGGGCTTGAAGAAAAAACAAGAAAATGAGGCCTCATTCCTGATCCTCAATCCGTTATCTCGCCGCCGGCGCCGCTCCGAGAAAGAGCGATGGCTGATCCGCCCCGTCGTATGACATGTACGCGGCTCCGCGCGAGGTCGGAAGTTTTTTCGTGGTCCATGTCTGTCCGCCGTCGATGCTCCAGATCACGGCCTTGTCGGTCGCATAGACGAGACGCTTCGGGTCTTTCGGGTGTACGGCCATCGCCTTCATGTCAACGGAACCCGGAGGCGTCGGCAATTGCAACGCCCTCCACGTCGCTCCCCCGTCGTCGGACATCACGATGCCGTATTTTGAAATGGTGTAGATGCGATTCGGCGTGTTCGGATCAAGCGCGATCAGGTTCACGCGGCGGGCGTTCTCGAATTCCTGCAGCTCGTTGCGAATCAGCGCCCAGTTCTGGCCGCCGTCGGACGTCTTGAGGATTCCGGAGCCGTTGGTCGCGGCATACACGACGCGCGAGTCGCGCGGATCCACGACGATCTGGTTGATACGTACCGACTCGATGCGCCGCACGGAACGCCACGACTCGCCGCCGTTTTCCGAGCGCAGTATGTCACCGTCGCTCGTGCCGGCGTACACCACCTGCGGGTTGAACCAGTCGACCGTGAGCGCGGTGAACGTGATGGAACGCGGGTCAAAAAAGACGCGTGACCAGTCGCGGGCGCAGGTCGTCGTCTTCACGACCTGATTGGAAAGCGTCGCGTACACGACGCATTTGTTTTTTGGATCGATCGCGAGCGCGTTCACGCGACCGGTCGAGAGCCCGCTCGCCGGCTGCCACGAGTCGCCGCCGTCGAGTGTGTAGATCACGCCGTTCTCGACCGTGCCCGCATACACCGCCTTGGGATCTTGCGGGTCGACGGCGAGCGTCACGATGCCCATATCCGCGATGCTCGCGCGCTTCGCGCCAACGTTGATGATCTGCAGCTGGCGCCACGTATCGCCGCCATCGGAGGTCTTAAAAACGCCGCCGTCGGGGCCGGTCGCTTTTTTTGCGCTGCCGCCGCAGCCTTGGCCGAGCAAGACGAGAAGCGCGAGCGGCGCGGCCAGCAGACCTAGGCGAAATCGAATCTTCATAGGTAGGAGGGGTGCAGAAAAGATGGAATATCCCCTTCATGATACGGCTCCAAGAGCGCCCATTCAAGGGCGAGGTGCGGAGAGAGCGGACCGCCCGCGAACCGGTGCGCGAGAATGAGGCCGTGCGCGAGGCGTGAAAAGCACGCGGGATCGTCGGCGAGGATCTCGGGCAAGAGCCGCTCGGCCTCGTCGAGCAGGTCGCGCCAGGCGGTTTCCGGATCGGGGGCGGCATTCAGCGACTTGCCCACGCGCTCGATCTCCGCAAGCGCCCGGCCGATCGGCTCCGAGCGCATGGCGACGAGCAGCGCACGCGCCGACGCCTGACGCGCGGCCCAGCGTTCGGGATCCGTGAGCAGGCGTTTCGCGAGACCGGGTCGCCCGCGCGCGGCGGAGACGGCGCGTTCGATCGCGTCCGCGTCCTGCGTTTGCATGCAAAGCCACGCGCGGAGCTCGTCGGACGCGACGGGACCGAACGCGATGGACACGAGGCGCGAACGCAACGTCGCGGGCAAACGATCCGGTTGTTCGGCGACGAATACGAACGTCGCGGCGCCGTCCGGCTCCTCCACGGCCTTGAGCAAGGCGTTCATGCCCGCTTCGTTCAACGCTTCGGCGTCTTCGATAACGGCGATCTTGCGGCCGCCGCGCGCGGACGTCAGATGCATGCGCGCGACCAGGTCACGTACCGCCTCCACCGGAATCCCGCGCGCGGCCTCTTCGCGCTTGAGCAGGATGTAGTCCGGGTGGGATGTCAGATGCGAGATGTCGGATGCCAGAAGTTTTGACGCGAACCATCGCGCCGCTTCGCGCTTGCCGACGCCATCGGGGCCGTGAAAGAGATACCCGGGCGCGGGGCGCTCCGTTGTCCGTTCCAAAAGTCGCAAGACGACTTCGTGACCGATGATTCCAGACATGCGGACAAGGGTATCGGTCGGTTGAGGCATGTGGCAAATACGAACAAAAAAAAGACGGTCGATCTTGCGATCAAACCGTCGTGTAGGGGCGCATGGTGATGCGCCCGATCAGAAGTGCGCGATGCCGATCAGGGCCATGACGCCGCCGTCGGCCTCGACGTGCCACGCCGCGCCGTTGTAGCGCGGGGAGGCGCCGACGAAGCCGCGGATGGTCGCGACCGGCGTCCACTCCTCCCGGGGGAAGAAGCGGAACGTCGCGTCGAGGTAGGGGCCGTACACCGAGTGCACGGAGAACACGTCCGGCCGGAACCGGTGCGTACCGAGCATCCCGAACCCGATCATGATGCCGGGATCCACCCAGGCGCCGAAGCCGAGGCGCCCTGCGCCCTGGACGTTCGTGACGTCCGGGAGATCGGGTCCGCCGTAGCCGAGCGCGATCCCTCCGTGGATGTTCCAGCCGCCGCCGAGGCCGATACCCACCGAGAGCTCGGCCCCGATGCCGTACAGCGACCCGCGATCCGCATTCGCGTACCGCAGGGGGTTGAACGTGACGAGACCGTACGCGGATAGCATGGCGAAGTTGTCGCTCCGGCTTCCGCCGGCACGAGACGCTTCTTCACGCGCCACGCGACGAGCCTCATCGAGGACGTCTTGCCGAACGGCATCGAGCAGATCCCCACAAGAGTAGGTCTCCGTTCGATGCTCCGGATCTTCCATGCCTTCGTAATCGTGGACCGTGTAGCTGATCGTCCCATCACGGCCGCGCGAAAGACACTGGACGATGAAGCCCACGTTGCGGGACAGCGCCGAGATCATCTCGGTGTGACCCATGATGGACCTCTCGTGGGAGGCACTTCGATCCACGAGCGTGTCGACGGTCGCCTGCTGCGCCGCGACGGCCTCCCTGAGACCCTCGAGCGCGCGCAAGACGCGCGAGAGGTCGACCGTCCCGTCGGTCGGACCGGCTGCGAGAAACTCCTGTCGCGCGCGCGTGCACGCGGCCGTGAGCTCCTCGCCTTCGCCGGGCGCGCACAGCGCACGCAACGCGGCGTCGTGCGCCTCGACGGTCGAGGCGAGCGTCTCGCTCCGCTCCTCCGCCGAACCCGGCGCGCCGCGAGGCGCGAGCGGGTTGTAGCAGACGAATACGGCGTGTCCGCGCGGGATCTCGAGCGAACGCAGGCGATCCGCCGATCGATGCGACGCCGCCGGGATCGGGAACGTCCCGGACGGGCAACGGCAACGCCGACGGCCCTCGTCGCTCTCGACGGAGCCGTCCGGCAACACGCAGGCCGCGAGCGGCGTCGTGGTCGATCCGCTCCCGCGACGACGGGAACGCGTGGCCGCGCCTTCGCAGATGCGACCGACGCGATCCATCTCGGCGCGATCGATCGCGGCACACGCCGGAAGCGTGCGGCACTGTGCGATCACTTGACCGATCGTCATCGGCGCCGCCTCCTCTTCGGATTCGGACGCCGCGTTGACGTGCGCGTCGCAGGCCGTGAGGCAAGCCGCGAACGGATCCTGCGCCTGCGCGCGGATCGAGACGAACGGGATCGTGACGGCCGCGCACAGCGCGACGAGACAGAGGATGCGAACGTTGTTCATGACGAACCTACCTTCCTTGTTGCGTTGTCCTTGAAACTCGTTGATCGGACTTGTCTAAAGATCGATCAAGTCCGTAGCCGGAACCGCCCGACGATGTCGTGATCGGAGGAGAAACACGATATCGCCGGACGATGCCGGAGACGGACAGGGTCCCGTCGGGGGCCGTAAAACGGCCTCCGACGGTGACGTGCTTACTTAGCCGAGGATGGAAGAAAAGTCAAGCCGGAAACGCAACAAAGCCAAAAACATGAACGCCCCGCGAGGATAACCTCAGCGGGGCGGGCAGGATCGGTTTTTCGTCTTGATCTGGACGGCTGACCCTGATGTTTCACCACCGAATGGTCAGCTTGGGTGGTGTTGACGGCGACTAGCGCGCGGCGCGGTAGCGACCGGTCGTCGCCTCATACACCGTGTACTGCGTCTCGCAGTCGGTGTTGAGGAGAAGACGTCCGATACGCTCCCCGGTCGGAACGAGCGGGTCGTCGCTCTCGCCCCAGCGGCTCGAGGGGTTCGTGTCCCACCCGAAGTGGAGGAACCCCACGGGCAGGGGCACCCACCGGCCGCCGCGGTACACCTCTGCGGTGATCCCGCGAGCCTCGCCGGTGACGTCGTCCGTCGCCGTCGAGATGCTCTGCAGGTTCGCCATTCGCGAATCGAAGGCGATCGCTCCGCCGTCGTTGAAGTGGACGTTGATCGTCCCTCCCACGACCGGCATCTCGACGGTCGAGCCGGGCGCGAACGTGTTGGGGGTCCCGTAGAAGTTCCACAGGATGGTCCCCGCGTTCGCGCTCGTGATCGCGCGCCCCGCGAACGAGCGGATGCCGCTCATGCCCGTGAGGGACAGACGGATCCGCTCGCCGATGAGCTGCCCGTCCGCGCAGAAGCGGTCGGGCGGAGGCGGGAGCGTCTCGTCCACGCACGCGTCGGTCGCCGCGTCGCAACGCTGACCCGAGGGGCATGCGTCACTGAAGACGCACGTGCCACTCATGCACCGGTTCGCGGTGCACGAGACGCCGTCGTTGCAATCGGCGTTCGTCTCGCACCCCTCGTCGGTCGGCGGCGTGTAGCAGCCAGACGGCGCGTCGGCCTCGTTGGCGCGGCAGACCGCATCGCCGGGGCACGCGTCGTCGTTCGCCGTGTGGCGGCAGGAGCCGCTCACGCACGAATCGACGGTGCACGCGAACGCGTCGGCACACGAGGCCGGGCAGCCCGGATCGCGCGCGACGCAGCCGTTCGTGGCGTGGCACATCTGCCCCGACGCGCACAGCGCGTCGTTCGGGATGTGCTGGTACTCGCCGCCGCCCGCGGGGCAGACGGCGACCGTGCACGCGACGCCATCGTCGGCGTCGCCGATGCAGGTCGACGTCGTCGGCGAGACGAACGCCGTGCAGCCGGTGACCGCGAAGCCCGCGGCGAGCATCGAACCAACCAGGAACGCGTTATTGAGGGTCTTCATGACTCTCTCCTTGTCGAAGTCCGGGGTGGACCCCGGGGTTGAAACCGGGATCCGGAAATCTTACGGGTCAGCCTTGTGAGCCGCCGGGAGCGCCGTAACGCTATTTCCCGAAATGAGACGACCTCTTGCGAGATCGGCTCGTTTCGAGAGATCCGTCCCGTAGAAGCGCAAGCGCTTTACGGGACGGACCGTCAGATCGAATGTACATACCCGTCCGTCTCACGACGGTCGGGCGTACGGTCACAGGTCGGGCTGGAACTCCAGGCCGAGCGAAGGCGCGATGTACGCTCCCGACAGCACCCCCAGCACCCCGTTGTTCACGAAGTATCGCTGGGAGTCCGCCAGGGCGACGGCGCCGCGGATGCGCACCCAGTACGCGTCGCCGGGAAGCGGGATACTCACGGAGAGCTCCGCTCCGACGGAGACGCCGAGATGCGATCCCTCGACCTCCTGCCCGGGCACGTCGGCGAACGGCTCGAGCAGATCCTCCGCCCAGAAGCCTAGCGACAGGGTGGTGTCGCGTCGGCCGCCGGTGAAGTAGGTCAGGCCCGCGCCGCCGGCCAGGTACATGGACCCGCCGACGTTCCACGCGGTCTCCTGCCCGCCGAACTCGATTCGCCCGTAGGCGCCGATCGGCGCGTCGCCGAAGCGGAACAGGAGCTCGGCGCTCACTCCGCCCGCGCCCGTTGCCGGGCCGGCGGTGGAGAACCCGAGGCGGCCGAAACCGCCGAGCCGGATGTGGGTGGCGTTGAGAAAGCCTCGCCAGCCACGCTCGAGCGCCGTCACGCGACCATCGATGACCGCGAGCTGGTCGTCTTGCCGCTGGTTCGTCGCGTCGATCTCGGCGAGCCGTCCCATGACACGCTCGGCGAACTCGCCGAGCGTGTAGTTCCGGTCGCCGATGGTGATCGACGTAACACCGCCACGCAGCGCCTCCTCGCGGAAGCGCGCGCAGTCCTCGGCGACGTCGTCGGGCGTGGCCGTCTCGTCGGTCGTGCCGCAGATCGTACGGATCTGCTGCTCGAGCCAGGTGAGCCGCCGCTCGATCGCCGCGGCGTCGATCTCGGCTTGCGTGGCCAGCCCGGAAGAGGCCGCCATGCAGGTCTGTACGACGCCGGTGAGCGCCACACCCATCGCCCGCCGCTCGTGACGGTCCCAGTCCACGCGCACACGGCGCGTCTCCCGGATCCCGTTCTGGTCGGCATCGTGGTCGGGCGTGCCGTCCCCGTTGCGGTCCTCGGTGTCCAGCGCGTCGGGGCACTGGCACACGATGAGTCCGCCCGGGACGGTGAGCTCGCGCGCGGGCGCGAGGCAGACCGTGTTCGGGATGTCGACCGTACCGTCCCCGTCACGATCCCCCCGCACGTTGCGCACGCAGGGGTTCGAGTCCGAGACGGGCTGCGAGCGATCCCGCGGGTGCCACCCGCGATCGCAGACGCAGCGGTCCTCGCAGGTTGCGCGGCCGTTCTCGTCGCAGTAGGCGACGGTCGCGGTCTCGGCGTGCGCGTGCGCGGGGCACGTGACCTGCGCCGAGGCGGTCGGCGCGCCGATGAGGGACAGGGTCATGGCCGCGCCGAGCGCGACCGCCATCATCTTCTTCTCCATGACACTCTCCTTCCGCCTCTGGCGGAATTCCGGAAGCGCTTCACGCGTTCCGAAAAATGGGTTGACGAACAGGAAGCCGAGCTTCCCGCCCGGCGAGGGGGTTTAAGCCCCAAACCGGACAGTTGCTAGACCTCCTTTCCTTGCCCGGTCGGATGACCGGGTGTGACCGTTTGTAAGGTGCGGAAGAGGGACTCTTCCTACCCATGCCCGCCTAAATGCGCGAAGCGCTTTTGGCGGGTGACCGGCCCTCAAGCCGTCCCGTTTCCTACCCACGGAGGCGTGAGTGGGCTCCGGCATACGCCGGACAAGCGGAACGGCTCAAGTTCCCGTCGGATCTAGACACAAAACTCCAGAAAAAGGAACAAGTGACTATAGCAGGAAAACGAATTTTTGTCAAGAGAATTACGACAAAACCTCTTGAAACTTGAAACGTGAAACTTGATACGGAAAGACATGAAATGAAAAAATCCCTAATGCTAGGTATTTTTTACGTTCATTTGTCGGTTATTTGACGATATTTTAGATCCTCTGACGGTTGGCGATCATCCAAATCAGGCCCAATAGTGCCCCAAGAACCAATCCCGCCAACGCGTTATTCAGAAAGTTCGGCCGGGCGATCCAGCGGGAATCAAGCGGGGCATCGATCACCTGGACGCGGACGGAAAAGCCGAAGAAATTCGGCGCTTGCTTGGCGAGCTCCTGGGTCGCCGCCTGGACCAGGGAGCGGGCCTGCGCGCGGTCCGGGTGAAAAATCGTCACAAGCATGAGGCCGGATCCCGGCTCCACGGTCGTACCGACCATGCGTGACCACGCCCGGCGGCGGTCGTACTCGTTCGTCGGGAAAAAATCGCGGTCCACGCCTTCGGCCTGGCTCAAGATATTTTCGAAGAAGCTCGAGGTATAGAGCAATTGGGAAAGGTTTTGCGCAATGCGCTCGTTGGATTTCAGGACCGTGTAGGGATCGATGTTCGTCGCGCCCGGTTGCGTGATGAGAATCCGTACCGTGGACGAGTACTCAAGCGGCTGGATGAAAGAGAGCAGCGCCGCAAGGAGTGCGCCCGCCAGAGCGCCAAAGAGCAGCGCGGGCCAGGACCGGCGCAACAGCGCGAGCGGATGTTCCTTAAGTAACATATTATCGAATGGATTCGGACGTCACGTCGGAACCGAGCGTAACCTGCGTCTGGAAGGCGGTTCCATTGCGACGGCCGGAGATGTTCACGCTTGCCCCCGGACGGAAGTCGAAGAGACGTTCCCCGAGATCGGCGGTCCCGTCAAGGATATCACGCTCGAGGCGTTCGATCACGTCGTCTTCTTGCAACAGTCCTGCGGACGGGCCGCGAGGAGCTACGGCGGGCAAGCCGAGCTTACGGTCCGCGCGCAGCCATGCGCCGAGCGTGGGCAACGTCGCGGTGGCGGCATCAAAGCTCAGCGCCGCAAGATCAAGCGCGCGCACGCCGAGAACGGGACGGCGGATCTCGCCGGTCGCGAGCAGCTGCGACAACCCGGATGCGACGGGACCCGCAGGAATCACACGCCACGCGCCCCCGTCTTCGGATTCGAGAAGACCGACGAGTCGGCCCGCGCCGTCCCACACCGCGGAACCGGGATGTCCCTCGGTCGCGCCGGAGACAAGGAAGCGCCGCGCCGCGACCTCGCTCGAGATGGGGTCGGCGGATGGACGCGCGCGCACGGCAAGCACGATCTCCGGCGCAAGCTGCCGCGGACGCGACTCGACCCACACCGGCGCGCCGGCCACGACGTCGGCGGAACGCACGAACCCCGCCGTCGGCAAACCGCTCGCTGCGGCCTTGAGGTACACGACGCCGGTGGACGCGTCACGAATGCCGCGCTCGATCGGAAGCACGCGACCGCTCACGATCACGCCGAGGTCCGCAAGACGCACGTCCCCAAACGCCGCATCCGTCGTCACGAGCCAGCCGTCGGAGGTCACGGCCACGGCGGAACCGAATTCGCGCTCCGGCGCCACCGGCTCGCCGGGCGTCGTACGGACGCGGCGCACGAGCGTGAGTACGCCGGACGCGCGGCGCTCGGCGAACGCCGCGGTATACGCGGGGGCGAGCGGGCGCGACTCGAATGGAATCACCTCGATCGTCAGTGTTTCGGGCTCCGGCGTCACGATCGGGCGCGTGCCCGTCGCGGGCCACGACTCGATCGTCCGCTCAAGACGATCGAGTTCGGGTCGCACCGCCTGCGCAAACACAAGCCAGCCCGATACGAGGCCGCCAAGAACGCCGCCCACGCCCGCGAGCCCGACCGTAAGCCACAGGGAGCGATTGATGCCCTTCTCACGCGCCATAGACGGCCTCTAGTGTATCACGGCGATCGAGTAACGAGTAACGTCGTACGGGGCTCCTTCCGACGCTACTCGCTATTCGTTACTCGTTGTTCGATATTCGCTGGAATAAAAAAGATCCGCATGATGCGGAATCAGGGCTTGCCCTTCACGAGGCGCAGCGCGGGGCGCGCGGACGCGGGAGGGCGGATGCACGGACGTGTCGTCTGCCGTGCGGACGACACGAGGGTGACTCCCGCGCCGTCGAGATACCTCTCCACCACGAGTTCGAGCAAGCGTTGCGCGAGGTGAGCCAGCGCTTCGGACTCCTCGTCGCTCCCCAGCTCGTCGAGCATGCAGGCGGTCTCGCGCAGCTCCCGGTAGTAGTTCCGGATGAACGCGGACTTCATTCCGCAGAACCGCTCATCGCGCAATGCGCGGCGCATGATGCGGATCTTCGCGGAATCAGAGAGCGTTCCGATACGAGGCGTCCGTGGACGTCCCGGCATCGCGGATAGCAACTTCTCGATGATGCGCAGGTAGAGCTGCGCGTCCTCCAGACCGATCGCGGAGAGGCGGAGCATGATGTCCGCGGCGAGCGGCGTATCGATCCGCCCGATGGCCTCAAGACGGTCCCGGCATTCCCGGTACGCGAATTGGGAAATGAACTCCTCCGCCATGTGACGTTCCTTTCTTGGCAGGAGAATACCCCTATCCGTTCCACATCCGGCCTCGTTTGTCAAGCCCTTATTTCTTTTTTCCTTTTCGCTTTTTCCGTTCTTTCGCCAGGTCCACCACGTTGGTTGCGGGCGTTTCCTCGAGAGCGGGCGGGATGCTCGTCGGCTCGCCCTTGCGTCGAGCAATGGCGGCATTGAGTTCGGACATGGTCAGGATGCCGCCCGGCTTCGGCGCCGGACCGGCCGCCGATGCTTTGACTTTAGGCTTGGCCCTCTCGAACGCGCGCTCCACCCGTTCCGCTTCGCGTGAAACGGCTTCGCGTAACTCCGGCGAGGGCGGGATGATCAGATCGAGCGGCTTCTCTATGCCCAAAAGCGCGTTCACGCGTTCCAATACTCTTCGGATCGACTGGCGCGCCTTCCCTTCACGGTACTGCCGATAGAGCAGTGCGTACTCTTCCATCCATCCATGTTTCGCCGGAAGTAGACGTTTGACTTCCGGGCCGACGGTTTCCCATGCATCCCCAAGGACGAGGACCCTTCTGTTTAACGACTCCTTCAAATAGGCGATCTCTTGCTTCGTCAAGGGAGCATACACCTTTTTTTGCTCTTCCTTGGGAGCTTCCTTCATTCGCCCGGACCGACGCACGCCACGCTCAAACTCCGCCGTGCCGGCACCGTGATACCCAAATTCCGTCTCCTCCATGCGCGCCGCCTCTTTCTTTAACACCTCCGCCGCAGGACGAAAATCTCCGACAAGCTCCTCTTCTTCGGCGGCCTTGATTTCCGCGCGCTCTTCCGGCGTCGCTCGACGTACCTGCACGTCTTCGTAATATCGTCGCTTTCGCCGCTCCTCCTTTTCCTCCGCCCTCGAGGCACGCACCACCTCTCTCCGTTCCTCCGGCGAGAGCTCGGACACTTCGATCTCCGGCTCTCCTTCCTCTTCCTCGATCGCTTCGAGCTCGGCTTCAGAAAGCGCCCGTTTCACGTGCGGCAACGGGATCACCTCGGCGCCTTCGCCTTCTTCCTCCGGTTCGATGGCGCGGAATTCCTCGTAGGTACTTTCCGTCGGGAGTTCGATTTTGCCGCGGGAAACCGCGCGCACCGCCCGCGCGGCCCATCCGTCCCTGTCCCAGTTCTTGCCGAGCACGCGCTCGATGTCTTCCAGCTCCTCGTGCGCGGCGTGACGAATCTTCAAATCATAGACGTACCCCTTGCCGTCGGGGCGACGCGCGTATTTGCGATAGAGATTCAACGCGTAATCGAGCGCGGGATCGGGCGAACCTGTTCGGAAATCGACCTCTTCCTCGTTCGCCAGCTTTTCGAGCATGCGGTGCTTGAACGCCTCGTATACGCCATGCATGGCGCGTCGCGCTTCGGAGTCGGCGTTGATCTTGTCGATCAGGTTCTTGCGCCACTTCACCGAACGGTACACTTCCACCTCCTTGTTCACGCGTTCCGGCGCGCGTTCGGCTTCGCGCCGTTCCGCGACCGCGCGATCCTGAACGGTCCGTTCCATTTCGGACAGACGCACACCGCGACGGGTGGGAGTTCCCGGAACGTAGGCCCCGCCTTTTTCACCCGGACGCATCTCGATCACGGAACGCGGGCGGACAAGGTCCGGCGTCACGGCTTTCGCTTCTTGCTCAAACTGCTCCTTCTTCTCTTTCACTCTCAATACGTACCGCATCAATGCCTCTTCCGCGTCCTCGAGCGCCTCATGGAACGCCTCTCCTCCGCCCGCGGCTTCGAGTGCGCGTATGCGTTTCGCGAAATTGGAGCTCTGCTCCCCCGTTAATGCCGTCTCGCTCAAATCACGATAGGCCTCTACATCGGCCAGCGCAACCTCGATCTCCTCCTGGATTTTCCGCATGGCCATCGCGGCTTTGAGCTCTTTTTTCCCGCGCATCGCTTCCGGCATCTCGAGAAAGGTATCCGCAAAACCCTCGAACGTGCCGCCGGCGCTGATCTCGGCCACACCGCCACGCAGACCGGCCTGTGTTTCGCGCCCGCCCGCCGCTCCACGCAAGCGCGGCGGTCGTTCACGTCCCGCCTCCCTTTCTGCCGCATCGAGCAGCGCCTGCGCATCCGCGCGTTCTCGGAGATATCCGTTCATCTCCGTCTCAAGATCGACCCATTTTTTCAGAAGCTCCTTCACGGCGTGGCTTGGCTCGTATCCGCCAAGCCGGCGTCCGATAGATTTCATGCGACCCCAGAACGTCGGCTTCGCGCCCGTCGCTTCGGCGCGCAGCTCCTCTTCGATCTTGTTCAGCTCCTCGGCGATACGCCCGGGCGTCTTGAGCCCGTGAGACGCCAATTCTTTTTGCAGCTTCCTTTGCCGCGCTGCAACCTCCTTCTCCGCGTCGTCGATAAATTGCATCGCCTTGCGCGCATCGGCGATCTTGTCCTCCGGCGTCGGCCCTTCCGGCGCCTGCGCCATCTCGGGCGGCGCCTTGCCGCGCGGCGCTTCCACCGCATATCCCATCTTCACCAGATCTTTCTCGATCTCCTGCAACCGTTCATTTAGGACAAAATACGGCTCGCCTCCCCAGACACCTCCCATCTCCTCCATCCGCTTTTTTAAATCGTTGCGCTCACCGAGAAGCGCATCGCGTTTGCGCATCTGCGCGCGCTCCCGCTCGACCTCTCCGGCATACGCCCGCGCCATCTCCTCCTGCTCGGCCGTACGCGGCTCGCGACGCTCGATCGGTTTGGGTTTGGCGACCGGGACCGGCTCCGGTTTCACTTCATGTTTCGCGAGATAGATTTCTTGCGCCTCTTCGCGGATACGTTCGACTTCTTTCGCGTTCTCGATCGTTGGGTTCGCGCGGAGACGATCCTCCGCCTCGATGAGCCGGTCCGTGGCCGATTCAAGCGCGGACTCCAACTCCTCACCCAGCGCCGCGGTTTCGAGCTCGCTTAATTCCCGCGGCGAAACATCGGGTTCCTCACGTCGACGACGCATCTCCTCCTTTACGTTGGCGCGCTGTTCGGTCACACGACGCTTTGTTTGCCGCAGGCGCTCCAAACGCTCATTCTTCTGCGCGTCCATATCCACAATCACGGAAGGCGGCGCCTTTTTCACGCGTTCCACCGCCTTGAGATACTCGGGTTCGACCTGGATGGAGGGTTCGTCCTTATGATCCGGATGGACCGACCGTCGCTCGGGCGCCCCGGCGCCCGGACGTTCCGGGGCGGGAGCGGCTTCCGGGTTGCGATAGAGCTTGCGTGGCATAAAAAGATGCCTTTATGGTATCATATCCCTCGCATGATGTGGGGATCATGCAACACAAAAGGACCCTTCCGGGTCCTTTTGTGCGTTTCAGCTTACGCCTTTACGACCTTCGCGAATACCTCCGGGTGCTCGGCGGCGAGTTCGGAGAGAACCTTGCGATCCAGCTCGATCTTGCGCTTCTTCAAGTCTCCCATGAGTTTGGAATAGGTCGTACCGTTCAGGCGGGCGGCCGCGTTGATGCGGACCTGCTGCAAGGCACGATTGTCGCGCTTCTTCAGCTTGCGGCCGATATAGGCGTTCCGACCGGCCTTGGTCGCGGCGGTCTTGGCAAGGGTGATCTTGGATTTGCGCCCCCACATCATGCCCTTGGTGCGGGCGAGAATGTTCTTGCGGCGCTTGATGCGGTGCGTACCGCGCTTGACTCGAGGCATACAGGTAAAGGGGTAGTGAGTAGGTAGTAGTGAGTAGCCTGGGGAGCGGAGCAGCCATTCAGGCTACTACCTACTCCCTACTTTCTACTCTCTAGCCATGCGGCATGAACTGCTTGAAATTGCGGACGTAGGACGCGGAAACTTCGAGGTCGCGACGCTTGTTGCGCGTGACCTTGCCCGACTCACGGGCATTGAAGTGGTCCTGTCCGCCCTTGCGCTTCAAAAGCTTGCCGGTCTTGGTGATCTTGACCCGCTTGGCGATGGTCTTGGAAGTCTTCTGTTTCATATCGATGTTAGTCTTTTCGTCCGACGATGGCCGTGACGTTTCCGCCGGAGCGGGTGATCGGCTGCTCGATCGTGAGCTGATACTCCTCGGCGAGGCGGTCAAGATATTCCTGGATCCTGGCTTTGGCAATATCCGTATGCGCTTTCTCGCGGCCGCGTAGGCGGATTTCGATATTGAGCTTGTGCCCTTCTTCCAGGAACTCTTTTCCTTTCTGGAGGCGCGTATCGAAGTCGCCGACGCCCATCTTGACGGACAGGCGGATGCCCTTCACGTCCACTTTTTTCGAGTGGGCTTTCTGGGCGCGCTGCTCCTTCTCCTTTTGATATTTAAACTGGCCGTAGTCGAGCAGTTTGCATACCGGCGGCTCCGCCTTCGGCGAGACCTCGACCAGGTCGTAGCCGCGCTCGCGGGCGATCTCGATCGCGCGATCCGTGGACAGTACGCCGAGCATCTCGCCGTTCTCGTCGATCACGCGCACCTCGGGTACGCGGATCTGCTCGTTGACCCGGAAGGAAATTTTTTCCTCCTTCTTGTATTGGCCGCCTCGGCGGCGATGGTGGATGCGCATTGGCTGCGATGATGGTCTCCCGCGGCTCGCATCGGCGAGCGTTGGGTGGTGGTGGAGATGGGGGGTATCGCACCCCCGTCCGATCAACCGACCGGCACACGTCGTTACAAGCTTGGTCCGTTCAAGGATCTCGATCGCGCGTCTGGGAACGGACAAGCTCGCGCGATCAAAGCCTTCCAGCCGTGGTCCCGCCTAGAAGGCAACGGCGGGATCTAGATCCGTCAGTGACGGCTCTTCCATGGTCCGGATCAAACCGTGGAGAACCGGCCCGTCAATTCGCGCTTAGGCGAAGGACGGGGCGAAGGCCGGGGCGCGGAACGCCGAAGCGATCGCGTTGCGGACCTTGGAAACGACGTTGGCAGTTGTCGTGTTGCCGGTCGGGATTTACGAGCGGATTCGGCACGCTCGGCTTGCGGTGTGACGGAACAATTGTCGTCGATGCTGATTCATCCCCGTGTGGGAAGTGAGTAGTGAGTAGGGGGTAGCCTGCCGGGCTACTCTCTACTTTCTACTCACTCCTCCTCTCGCCTCGCTTGGCGCATGATGTCCCGCTCCTTGAGCGATTCGCGCTTATCATGGGCTTTTTTCCCGCGAGCAAGCGCAAAAGACACTTTGATGCGTCGGGCCACAGGATAGAACGAAACGGGCACGAGTGTCAAGCCTTTTTGCTGGATTTTGGCCCTGATTTGACGCAATTCTTTCTTGGAAACCAGGACAGTCCGTGTCCGCTCCGGGTCATATCCCTCACGATCGGCCATTTTGGAATACGGCCGGATGTGAGCGCCGATCAAGGCCAAATGGTCGCCCAGAGGCTTCACGAAGGCGCCGTCGAGTCGGGCTCCCCCCTCCCGAATGGATTTCACCTCGGCTCCGGTCAACACCAAACCGCCCTCGAAGGTCTCGAGGAGTTCGTATTCGTGCCGCGCTTTGCGGTTCTCCGCATAGGGCTTCATGGGCGTATTCAAGCACAAAAAGATAACAGATGACAGTTCACAGTTGACAACACGGGGATACGAGGACGGAAAACTGTTTACTGTTATCTGTTCACTGTTTACTGTTCTGTCATGGAACCGCGCGTCATTTCGATCTCGACCGAAACCGTCCTGAAGACGGTCGGTGTGGTACTCGCGCTCGCCATCGCGTGGCTCATCCGCGACATTCTCCTGCTGCTCTTCTCCGCGACGCTGCTCGCGGGCATCCTGTACCCGTTCGCCGATTGGGCGTCGCGACACAAGATTCCGAAAGGTCTCGCCGTCGCGCTCCTCTATCTCGCACTGCTCGCCTTGTTCGCGGGTGTGGTCGGGTTCCTGATTCCGGCCATCGTGGACCAGACACGCCAGGCGTCAAGCACGTTCGGCGGAACGATCGGCTGGCTGCGCGACGGCGCGACGGAATTGCGTCTCTTGAGCGAACGTCTCGGCCTCGGCACGGACTCCGCACCGACGTTCGCGTCACTCGCGAACCGCCTGCAAGACTCGGCGATCAACGTCGTCGCGTCGCTCAACAACGTGCTCGCCGGACTCGCGACCGTCGTCGTCGTGCTCGTCATCTCGTTCTATCTCGTGATCGACGACGCGGCGATCAAGCGCGCATTCCACGGCCTCGTTCCGGACGCGTATCACGAATTCGGCACGCGACTCATCGCGCAGGTCATGGAAAAGCTCGGCGCGTGGGCGCGCGGCCAGCTGGCGCTGTCGGCGTCGATCGGCGTCGCCTACTTCATTGGATTCGGCCTGATCGGCATCCCGTATGCGTTGCTGCTCGCCCTCGTCGCCTCGATCTTCGAATTCGTCCCGTATCTCGGACCGATCACGGCGGGCGCGGCGGTCGTGTTCATCGCTTTCACCGTCTCGCCTTGGAAGGCGCTTGTCGCGCTCGTGTTCATCCTCGCGATCCAGCAACTCCAAAACCACGTCCTCTCTCCGATGGTGATGAAGAAGGCGGTCGGCCTGCATCCGGCCGTGTCGATCGCCGCGTTCCTGGTCGGCGCGAAGCTCTTCGGCGTCGTCGGCGCGATTTTCTCGATCCCGGTTGCGACGGCGGTCTCGGTCGCGTTGCGCGAATACACGGCTTTCCGCAACGCGAAGCTAGAAGCAAGAAGCTAGAAGCCCGCATGCCATACTTATTCATTCGTCTCTTGCCCTGGCTCGTCGGAGTCGCGGGTTTTGCGGCGGCGGAATGGACGTGGCGGCATCCGAACGACTATCCATGGGCGCTTGTCGGCGTCCTTGCGGCGTATGCCGCGTCGGCCATCACACTTGGATGGAAGCGACTGAGCACGCGAGACCTCTCGGCGAAAATGCTGACGCCCGCCGTCACCTTCGTCGCGCTTGCGCTGGCCAGCCTGCTTGCCGAACAACCGGGGGAACGTCTCGCGCTCACGCTCCTTCTCGCCATCGTTCCGGGCTATGCACTCGAATTGTTGTTTCTTCTTGCACACCAGCCGACGCGTTATCCCGTGAACGGACTCTCGCGCCTGAACCTTGCGCTCGTGCCGCTCGCGGCGTTCTGCTTCGCCGTCGGGCTGGTCGGCATGCAGATTTTTATCCAATTGCCGAAGTGGATCACGCTCGGCGCGTTCACGGGCGTCGGCGCGCTTCTCTCGTTTCTCACCGAACATCCGAGCGTGGAGCGCGCGGTCCGCGTTCGCTGGACGGCCTTCGGCGCGCTTCTCGGCTTACAGGTCGGCATGCTCGCGATCGTCCTGCCCGTGGGGCTCGAAGTGATCGGCGCGCTCGCGGCCATCGCGTTTGCGTGGCCCCTGCGCGCGCGGCGGTACGGATACGAACCAAAACCTCCCCGGAGCCTGGCCGTGGCCGAAAGCGCCGGAGCGATGGTGTTATTTTTGGCGATTTTGCTCGTGAGCCGGTGGGGGTAGGTAGACCACCCTCCTAAATCCTCCCTCCTTATGCAAGGTGGGAGGACTCTTTTATTTTCAGAACCCCCTCCTTACAAGAGGAGGGGGCAGGGGGTGGTCTATGTATTACCTTCGTATACCAACTTCGCCGGGAGTGTTTCCAGATACGCTTTGATCTCCTCCTCATCAATCTCTTTTGGTTTGTATTCAACATCAACACGGGTACCTTCGGACGTGCCAATACCCTCCACCTCTCGACCACGAACACGCAGGGCATACACGCCGCGTGGGAACGGGGGCTTCTCACGTCCCGCCGCAACCTCAGTTTCGTAGTAGCTGAAACTTCCAAAATATTTGGAACGGATTGTCTCATCTTTCCAGCCGTCGAAACGAGTCTTCAACACTTTCCCGAAAAGAATCATACTACGCCGCGCGCGCTCGGACCGTCTCAAGACCTTCCTTGATAAACGCCTCTTTCGATTGCGTCTTCTGATCCGCCTCGCCGCGCACGCGTACGGTGAGTTCTCCGCCTTCCATTTCCTTGTCGCCCACGACGAGCATGCGCGGCAGTTTCATTTTTTCCGCGTTGCGAATCTTTTTGCCGACGGACTCGGTCGAGTCGTCGACCTCGACACGAAACCCTGCCTCTCGCAACTCCTTCGCCAGCGCGAACGCGAAGTCATTATGGCGATCCGCGACCGGGAGGATGGCGATTTGCACCGGCGCAAGCCACAACGGAAACGCGCCCGCGTAATGCTCGATGAGAATGCCGAGAAAACGCTCGACCGATCCGAGAATCGCACGATGCAGCATCACCGGACGCCGCTTCGTCCCGTCTTCCGCCGTGTACTCGAGCTCGAATCGCTCCGGCAAATTGAAGTCGAGCTGAATCGTCGCAAGCTGCCAGGTTCTGCCGATGGAATCATGGGCCATCAAGTCGATCTTCGGACCGTAAAACGCAGCCTCTCCCTCGCCGACTTCATACGGCATGCCGACTTCCTTGAGGAGATTGGCCAGCGCCTGCTCCGCGTTCGACCACACCTCGTCGCCGCCGAGATATTTTTCCGGATGATCCGGATCGCGCACCGACAAGCGCGCCTTGAGCGGCATGTTGAATCCTTTGTAGAACCCGTCGATGATCTTGTACATCGCAAGCGCCTCGTCGCGGACCTGGTCAGGGCGACAAAACACGTGCGCATCGTCTTGCGTGATGGATCGCACGCGCGAAAGGCCTTGGAGCTGGCCCGTGTTCTCGTCGCGATACACGGTCGTGACTTCGGAAAAACGGAACGGCATGTCGCGATACGAGCGCGGACGCGACGCGAAGATCTGTGTGTGATGCGGACAGTTCATCGGTTTCAACACGAACGCCTCGTCCGTCTTCTTGCTCGACACGTGGAACAGATCGTCTTCGAACTTGTCCCAGTGTCCGGACGTCTTGTAGAGATCACTCTTCGCGATGTGCGGGATCCAGACGCGTTCGTAGCCGTACGGTTGCATCAGCTCCCAGACGAAGTCGGTGAGGAGCTGGCGCAGGATCACGCCGCGCGGCGTGAACATCGGCAAGCCGGAACCAACGAGCGGCGAGAACGTAAACAGATCAAGTTCCGCGCCGAGTTTGCGATGATCGCGCTTCTCCGCCTCTTCGAGCATCTTCTCGTACGCGGCAAGTTCGTCCTTCGTCGCAAAGCACAGCCCGTATATGCGTTGCATTTGCGGATTCGTATCTTTCCCCCGCCAGTACGCGCCCGCCACCTTCCATAATTTCCAAACGCCGACATCCTTCGCTTCGGTCACATGCGGACCGCGACACAGGTCGGCAAATTCGCCGGTGCGATACATCGACACGCTCCCGACGTTTTGCGGATCGATGTCCTGCGCCTCTTCCGCACTTACCTTGGTCGTACCCTTCGTCTTCAGGTCATTCAACAACTCGATTTTGTACGTCTGTCCAAGTTCGGTGAAGAGCTTGATCGCTTCATCGATCGAGAGTTCGCCGCGGACGAATGCCGGATTCTCTCTCACGATCTTTTTCATCTCCTTGTCGATCGCTTTCAGATCATCCGGCGTCACGGCGCGACCGATGTCGATGTCGTAATAAAATCCGTTTTCAACGGCCGGACCGACGCCGAACTTCGCCTCGGGAAAGAGGCGGTGGACGGCCGCGGCCATCAGATGCGCCGCGCTATGACGACGGGTTTCGATGGGATAGTTCATAGGGCAGTTGCCAGTTTTCAATAGTCAGTTGACAGATGAGGGGGTAACAAAAAGCGAAACGACAATGTTTCGCTCGGGACCCGACGCTTGCCGGGCGGTTCCACCCGAGTTTCGCGTAAAGGCTTGCGACCACGCGACACTCATTTTCTTTCCTTGTCGGCGCCGGTTGGTGAGTCCGGAGATGCTCACAGCATGACAAAGTCGTGGTCGTACCGTCAAGCCATCATTCCACCGTCAGTTCGATGCGATCCTTGAGAGCGGGAAGGGATCCGAGCCAGGACGGCTTCACGGTGATCTGCGTACTCTCGACGCCGTCGATGGATTGCAACAGTCTCCTCGCTTCCTCCACGGATTTTCCGGCGATCACCGATTTTTGCAGGAGCGGACTCGTCGGACTCAGGCGATAATTCGCGTCGGCAGTGACGCGGATCACCGCGATCTCGGAGACGGGGTCTGCCGATTCGAGCGCGTAGGTGACGGCGCCGCCCGTAAACGGGAGGAACTCGCGGCCCTCGGGGACGCGTTCGCGTAAACGCGAGCGGACCAACGCCTGCATATCATCCTTTGAGTAGTATACGGCGGTCACGTCGAGTTTGATGGAATACAGGAACGAATCGGTGACCTGGCCGATGTTCGCGTTCTTGCTTTCATCGAGCCCCTTTACGACGTATACCACCTCCATGCTTTCACGAGC
>RHKK01000010.1 GCA_008363075.1 Candidatus Uhrbacteria bacterium | reverse complement strand
GGCCATCATCCTAACTCTCCGCTGCTCGCCCTAACTCCTCCGGCGCCTCTTGTGCTCAAGAGGAGAGCATAACGGAGGGGCTTGACAGATCGGAATATTTTTGGAACGTGGTAATACATGAAGTACCTCTACAATGATCCGGAATTGAAAGAGCGTCGACGAGAGTTACGAAAACAGATGACCCCCGTCGAACATCTCCTTTGGAGCAAGCTTAGAGGAAGAAGATTCCTCGGTTTGAAATTCAATAGGCAATTTAGCGTGGAGTGTTTCATTCTTGATTTCTATTGTCCCGAATTAAGGATCGGTGTGGAGTTGGACGGCTTTCAACATCTCTCCGAGCAGGGAACGGCGCATGATGCCGAACGAAAAACGATCCTGAATGAGCACCACATTTTCACCATCCGATTCATGAACCATGAATTATCGAATCTGGACGGCGTCTTGAACAAACTCCGATCCTTCTGCCTGAATCGCCTCCCCCTTGAGCACAAGGGGGATCGAGGGGGGTTAGGTATTGCTTTTTTCCACCTTTTTCGGTACAAACGCCGCGGCTCCTCGACAGACACGACCGGCGTACACGCCGGAGAAAGATGAGGTTCCGATGGAACGAAAGCCCCTGGCCCTCCTGTCGGTCTTCGACAAGCAGGGCATCGTCGAGTTCGCGCGCGAGCTCGTCGCGCTCGGCTTCGACCTGTTGTCCTCGGGCGGCACCGCCAAGGTGCTGCGAGAGGCCGGACTCGCCGTCACCGACGTCGCCGAGATCTCGGGTCTGCCCGCGATCCTCGGCCACCGCGTGGTGACGCTCGTGCCGCAGATCCACGGCGGCCTCCTGGCCTCCGAGGACATGCGCGCCGAGCTCGACGAACTCGGCTATCCGTGGATCGACCTGTGCTGCCTCGATCTCTACCCGCTGCACGCCGCGATCGCCGATCCGAACGCGACGCGCGCGTCCGTGATCGACAAGACCGACATCGGCGGCCCGACCATGCTGCGCTCGGCCGCCAAGGGTCGGCGCATCGTGATCTGCGATCCCGACGATCGCATGAAGGTGATCGCATGGCTCAAGGAGGGCAAGCCGGACGAGGATGCGTTCATCACCAAGCTCTGCGCGAAGGTCGAGGGCGTGATCGCCGACTACTGCCTCGCGTCCGCGCGCTTCCACTCGCAGGGCGAGATCGACGGCATGGTCGGCACCAAGGTGCTCACGCCCAAGTACGGCGAGAACGCCTGGCAGACGCCGGCCGGACTCTACTCGATCGGTTCGCGCGATCCGCTCGGCCTCGACAAGTTCCACGTCGTGGCCGGTCAGCCGCCGAGCTACAACAACCTGTGCGATCTCGACCGCATGCTCCAGACGATCACGCACATGATGGTGGCACTCAAGGGCACGTCCTACGAAGGAGCTGTGGCCGTGAAACATGGCAACCCCTGTGGGGCAGCATGCGACCACGTGCGCGGAGACTACCCGGATCCCGGGAGCAATCGCTCCCGCGCGATGATCATCGCCCAGACGATCGACGGCGATCGCCGCGCCATCTTTGGCGGTCTCGTCATGACGACCTTCGACATCGACGAGGAGCTCGCCGACATCCTGCTCACGCACGGTATGGATGGCGGACGACGCCGTCTGCTCGATGGCATCATCGCCCCGGGTTTCAGCCAGGGCGCGATCGAGATGCTCCGCCGCAAGGGCGACAAGTGCCGGTTCATCGTCAACGAGGCGCTCGATCGGAACTCGTTCTTCGGCTTCTCGCTCGATCCACGCCCTCGCTGCCGCTATGTACGCGGCGGCTTTCTCATGCAGCCGAACTACAGGTTCGTGCCGGACTGGTCGAAGATGAACCTTCTCGACGAAGACGTGCTCGACATCGGGATGGCGTGGTCCGTGGGGGCACACTCGAACTCGAACACGGTCACCCTCGTGAAGGACGGCATGCTGATCGGCAACGGCGTCGGCCAACAGGATCGCGTCGGCTGCTGCGAGCTCGCGATCAAGCGCGCCCGCGACGCGGGCCACGACCCGAAGGGAGCCGTCGCCTACAGCGACAGCTTCTTCCCGTTCGAGGACGGACCGAAGGTGCTGATCGAGGCCGGCATCCGCGCGATCTTCGCCACGAGCGGCTCGGTCAACGACGAGATCGTCAAGAAGACCTGCGCCGACGCGGGCGTGCGTTTCTACACGCTCCCCGACGCCGAAGCCCGCGGCTTCTTCGGGCATTGACCGAGCTAAGCTCGGTCTTTTTTATTGCTTCACCAACGTATAATTCCCCGCGCTTGGAAACTCCTCCTGATTCTCGTCCACCATTTTAATATTTCCGTCCGGCAGCAAGAGGTAGTTGCGTGCCGTCGTGAGCTTGTCGTAGTTAATGCGATACACGACCGCGTCGAGATCGCGCGCGTTGCCGCGCAGCGTCGTCCACTTGCCGACCTCGACGGTCGGGCGTCCGGCGATGCGACCGAGCGTGGTTTCCGTCAGGCGGAATGTGCCGTCTTCGCGCAACACGAGCTCCGTACGGATGCCGTCGCACTCCGGATCCGGACACGGCAGGGTGCCGATATACCGACGCATTCCTGACTCGACGGATTCCACCGTCGACGCTTCATCCGCGCGGCCGTCGGACGGCGCGATGCCGGGACGCGGAATGAACGCGAACAGGATGATAAACACGATGATCGCCGCGAGTGCGATGCCGGAAACGGTCAAGCCGACGTCAAATGCGCGTTCCTTCTTTTTTTGACTCATATTCTTTTGCAAGAGTATAGCAGCTTTCGACGCCGCGCGCCCGTTTGGTATGCTTACGTCCATGCAGATCAGACTGGATGCGTCGTGGAAACGAGAGCTGGCGACGGAGTTCGACAAGCCGTACTTCGCCGAACTCCGTTCGTTCGTACGCAAGGCATACACGGGGCGCACCGTGTATCCGCCGCCACGCGAAATCTTCCGCGCGCTTGACGACTGCCCGTTCGAAAAGGTGGAAGTCGTGATCCTCGGACAGGACCCGTATCACGGACCCAATCAGGCGAACGGATTAAGTTTTTCCGTACACGAAGGCATCCGCACGCCTCCCTCTTTGCAAAATATCTTCAAGGAGATCGAAAACGATCTCGGCATCAAGACGTTGCCTAGCGGGGATCTCGAGCGCTGGGCGAAGCAGGGCGTACTGCTCCTCAACGCGACGCTCACCGTCGAAGCCGGGAAACCGGGTTCGCACCAACCTCGCGGGTGGGAGGAGTTCACCGACGCGATCGTGAAAGCGCTTTCCGACAAACGCGAACATCTTGTTTTCCTGCTCTGGGGCTCGTATGCGCAACGAAAAGGAGAAGTGATCGATCGAAAAAAGCATCTCGTGCTCGAGGCTCCACATCCCTCTCCCTTCTCCGCCGAGCGCGGATTCTTCGGGTGCAAACATTTCAGTAAGGCAAACGCCTATCTCAAAGAACACGGAAAGGAGGAGATCGATTGGAGATAAAAAGACCCCCGTGGGGAGTCAGTCGTGGGGTCGCGAGGGGCGCAGGCCCTCGGACAAGATGGCGTCGAGTCGCGCCTCGGCGGCGCGCGGATCGTCGTCGATCTCGCGCTGAAGAAGGTACCTCGCGTTCTCCGGAGACGTCTCCTGGGTCGCGTTGGACGGGTTCTGCTTCGGCGTCTCGTTCTCATTCGACATGTGCGTCACCTGTTCCCTGGCATGCGTTGACGAGAGGAAGAAAGAGCGGAAAAAAGAATGCCCCGCGTAGAGCGGGGCCGATAACGTTCTGCGTAAGAAAGATACCGGCCCCGCCCTACGTGAGGACGCGGATAAAGCCAAGGACGATCGTCTTGGTGGCAAGAGAAACGCTCTTGTGCTTCATCATGAAGTCAGCATAACGATGCCCGAAAGTGGCGTCAAGCAGGGCTGTGGACTACACTCTTCTATATGGATCAGCCTCGTTCGCGTCGTGAGATCGTCAGGATCGCGCTCCCGATCGGGCTTCTCGTCTCGCTGCTGGTTCTGGGCGGGTATGGCATCCTGGCCCAAACGTCGCAGGTCACGGAAAACATCAAAGAACAGATGGTGGCCGAATCGGAAACGCCCCCGACGGAACCCGCTACAACCGAACCCGCCGATCCGGGACCGGTCCGCGTGGCCTTGCCGAAAGAGGTGCGCGGCATCTATTGGACCGCTTCCACGGCCGGTGATCCGAACAAACGACGAGAACTCACGGACTACATCCTGAAGCGAAATTTGAATACGGTCGTGATCGATCTGAAAATGGACAATGGCGCGATCGCGTTTCCGCCGGCCGATGCATTATTGAAACCGTATGCGATGGATACGCCGCCGATCCGGGACGTACGGATGCTTATGGACGAGCTCGGAGAAAAGAATATCTATCGCATAGCGCGTATCGCCATCATGCGCGATTCCGTTTTCGCGACCGCGCATCCGGAGATCGCGGTGCAACGTTCGGGTGGCGGCCTTTGGCGCGACAAAACCGGCGCCGCCTGGCTTGATCCGGCCGCGCCCGAAGTCTCGGCATACGCGATCGCACTCGGCCGAGAAGCGATCGCGGCGGGATTCGACGAAGTGCAATACGATTACGTACGCTACCCGTCCGACGGCGTTCTCTCCATCGTTCGTTATCCGATCTCGCGCGACCGCGACAAAGCCGAGGTCATGCGCGGATTCTTTGAAGCGTTGAACGTGTTGCGCGAGGAGGGGGTGGTTGTCTCGTACGATCTCTTCGGTATGACGTTTTGGTCTTCGTCGCATTTCGGCATCGGTCAACGCCTTGAAGATGCGTACCCGTTCGCCGACTTCATTTCGCCGATGGTGTATCCGTCGCATTATCCTCCCAACTTCCGCGGATACGAAAACCCGGCGCTGTATCCGTATGAAATCGTGAAACAAAGTTTGGATAAAGGCGCGGAGATGCTCGAAGCGGATCGCTTCATTCCGCAGGAGGATAGCCGCCCGAAATTCCGTCCATGGCTGCAGGACTTCGACATCGGCGCCGTGTACACGGCCGCCCGCATCGAGGCGCAGATCAAAGCCGCCCGCGATGCCGGCGCCTCCGGCTGGATGCTCTGGAACGCGAGGAACGTGTACGAACCGGCGAAGTACAGATAACAGTTGACAGTAAACAGTTAACAGTGAGCCGAGATTCCTGTTAACTGTCATCTGTTAACTGTCCACTCGCCATGCAAGCCCTCTTCCTCAAAAGCTACGCCGATCCAAAACAGGTGCCGCAGGACGGGCCACCGCAGGTGGCGGTTTTGGGACGCTCAAACGTGGGCAAGTCGTCGCTCATCAATTCGCTTGCCAGCGACAAAAAGCTTGCCAAAACCAGTTCAACACCGGGACGCACGCAGCTCATCAATCTCTTCGCTTTTGGCAAAGACTTTATCTTGGTGGACTTGCCGGGATACGGATACGCGAAGACATCGCACGGCCAACGGGACACGTTACGCGATTTGATCATCGGATATTTGGAAGAAGCGGGTCCGCTCGCCGGCGCCGTCGTGATTACGGACGCGCGTCTCGGACCGACGGATCTCGACAGGGACATGATCGATGCGCTTGAACGATCGGAAATCCCGTTCATCATTGTCGCAAACAAGATCGATAAACTTTCGCGCTCGGAACGCGCCGAGCGATTGCGCTCGCTCGACGTCGCGTATCCGAACGCCGTCGTCATCCCGCACTCAGCGGAAAACAAGGAAGGCCGCGGTGAACTATGGAACGAAATCCGCAAGCTGGTGCGCGCATACAAGGAAGCTTGACGGACCGGGAAAAACGCGAGAGGGTACGTCGCATCGGAGGGACGCACCGTGCACGACAAACAAGACCGTTCGACGAACGAGGGGCACTCCAAAGTCACTCGTCGTGATTCCGTACGCCCCGCGGTCGACGCGGGCGATATCGCAAAGACCTTCCTCGTCGCGATCGCCGTCATCGCGATCATCCTCGCCTCGCTCTTCATCGCGCACCGCTACATTCCGTGATCGGAGGCCGGACGTGGACGCGCAAGAACCCGCACCCCCGAAGGGCGGCTGCCTCGGGCCGCTGCTCGTCATCTTCGCCATTCTCGGTTACATGGCCTACCTCGCCCTGACCGGTCAGATGGCGGGACTCAATCCCTGACGCATCGACCGCAAGGTCGCTTTTTTGTAAGAAAAGAGACCCGCGAGGGGGGTCTAGATGAGCGAAGCGGACAACTTCTTCAGCGTCTTCTTCACCGCGACGAGCTGTCGGCGCGGATGCTCGTCGTTGCGCGTCTCGGCGAGATGCGTCGCCATGTCGATTCCATCGCGGAACCTCTCGCGCGTACGCTCGTCGAAGAACGCCTCGCGCGAGGCGAGCGTCCGCGGCAACTCCGTACACAGCTCGACGGCGCGACGACGCACCTTCTCGCGCTGCGCGTCGTCGAGACGACGCCACCGCGCGAGCAGGAACGAGAGCGGCGAGATCGCCTCCATTTCGGTCGTCCGGATCGCCTGCGCCCTCGCGAGCGCGCGCCGTGCCTCGACGAGGTACTCCGTGACATCCACGGACTCCGCCGAAGGCGCGCGCAGGATCCGATTGCGCAGTGCGCGCAACGCCTCCGCCGCCTCCCGCGCGCAGCCGTCAAGCGGCCGCACGCGGATCTCGCGCAGGCCGTCGTACACGGGACGCAGCGCTTCGCGCATGACCTTCACGGCTTGTGCCGACTTCGGATGCATCGCGGCGAGCGCGATCGCATGGCCCGGCCGCTCGACGGCATCGGGACGGACCGCGCGCCATGCGTCGTCGAGACGCCGGTGTACGCCCTCCACGTGATCGAAGACCTCGATCCGCTCCGGATCGATGTAGCGCAGGATCTCGCCCACATCCTCGCGGCGAAGCCCGAGATGGTACGCCCCGGCCGACGCGGTGAACGCGGACGGCATGGGCATGCGCTTGCCGTTCTTCTTCGTGCGCAAACCGGTCGCCTTGAGGAAGCGGGTGGCGGCCGTACGCTTGCGGTCGTTGCGCTTCGTGACGAGCTCGTCCGCCAGCGAACGAATGCCGTCGTCGGTGAAGCGACGCGCCTCCTCGTCGAGCAGCGACCAGCTCACGTAGCGGCGCACGAAGTCGAACGTGAGCTGCCCCATCTCCCGCATGTCCCTGGACTCGTATCGCTCGCCTCGGGAGGCGTGCGCGCGCGAGCGCAGCATGTCGTACATGCCGCCCGGGAAGATCTGGTGCAGTCCGAGCTCGCCGTGGTACATGAACCCGGTTCCCTCCGGGTACGTGACCGTCTTCGACCTGCCCTTCGCGACCGTCTCGAACGAGACCGTCTCGAGCGCGACGAGGATGCGATGCCCGGAGACCGATGCGGCCACGAGCCTCCCGTTCGTCTTGCCGTGTTTGGTCGTCACGGCGAACTTGTTGACCTTCTCGAACAATTGCGCGGCGCCCTGCATGAAAAGAACCCTCCTTCCGTTTCGGTGTGGGATCGAACCTACGCGATATGAATAAAAAATGCAAGAGTGGGTGTCGGGGGTGCCTTGCGCCTTGCGGATGCTGCGGATGCCTGCGGTTTGCGGTTTCAATCAACATCCGGCCACGGCGTGATCAGCTCGTAGCCGTCTTTCGAGACGGCGAGCGTCACCTCGAAATGCGCGGCCGTGGAACCGTCCTGCGTCGCGATCGTCCACTGGTCATCCTTCAGATACACGCGCCAATCGCCGAGCGTGATCATCGGCTCGATCGCGATCACCATCCCCTCCTGCATCTTGATGCGCGGCGCGCGACGTTCGCGATAATGCGGAATCTGCGGATCTTCATGCACCGCATGTCCGACACCATGACCGACCAGATCGCGCACGATCCCCCATCCTTTCGGCGTAATGAAATCGTCGATCGCATTGCCGATCTCATGGATAAAACGGCCGGCGCGGACCTGCGCCAGCGCGACGACAAGCGCCTCGCGCGTATCGCGTACGAGTGCTTTCGTTTTTTCGTCCACGCGACCGACGATCACGGTCGTCGCCATGTCCGTACACAGCCCCTTGTACCAGCAACCGATGTCGAGACCGACGACGTCGCCGTCCTTGATCCGACGATCCGGAATCGGCAATCCGTGCACGACCTCGTCGTTGATCGAAATACACACCGCCCCCGGAAATGGCGTCCCTTCTCCGCCGATGCGATATCCGAGGAAGCTCGGCTCCGCGCCCGCCTCGGCAAACCGTTTTCGGGCGATGTCATCCAATGCCTGCGTGGACGCGCCCGCCACGCACGCCTCGCGGATCTCCCGCAACGTGCGCGACAAAATCGCCCCGCCCTCGCGGAGCTTGGCGATTTCCTCGGGCGTCTTGATGAGGGACATGTATCAAAATGTTACGCGACGAATCCCAACTTGGCGAGCTTTCTCGTCAATTCATCAAACAGATCCCCGACGGCCTGCTCCCCGTTCACCGCGAGCAACACGCCGCGCTGGCGATAGTACCCGGCAAGCGGTTCGGTCATGAAATGATATGCGGCGAGCCGGCGGCGTACGGCTTCTTCCTCGTCCTTCGGTCTCGTGACGAGTTCGTCACCGCAGACGGGGCAAGGCACGAACCCCTCCGGCGTTTCCACACCGTCACGGGAGAGCGTCGCGCGGCAGGTTGTACAAACCACGCGGTTCGCGAGTCGCTTGACCGCGCAAACATCCGATATTTTGAGCTGAATCGCAAGCGTCACGCGCGCGAGGCGGTCAAGCGTCTCCGCCTGCTCCACGTTGCGCGGATACCCGTCGAGTACGAATCCGGCCTCCGAATCGAGTCGCTTCAGCCGCTTCGTGAGGATCGCGTTCACAAGTTCGTCCGGCGCAAAAATCCCCGCCTCCACGTACTCGGACACGAGATCTCCGATCGCGGTTTTTTCCCCGATCTCCTCGCGAAACGCCTCGCCGGAAGACACGAGCGACACGTCGAAACGCTCGGCCAAAAGCGCAGCCTGCTGGCTCTTACCCGACCCCTGCGGACCGAAGAACACGGCACGAAGACGCTTACGGCGCATAGTTCGAGTATCGAGTATCGAGTAACGAGTAACGAGTAACGAGTGTCGTCCGACGTTACTCGTTATTCGCTATTCGATCAATATACATCGTACTCCCTCATCGTGAGCTGCGCCTGGATCTGCTTGATCGATTCGATGACAACCGACACGACGATAAGCAGCGACGTGCCGCCGATGGCAAGCGTCGTGGTTCCGGTTACGGCCTGCGCCGCGATCGGCAGCACCGCGATGGAACCGAGAAACAACGCACCTCCGAGCGTGATGCGATTGATCACCGTCTGGAGGTATTCGGCCGTCGGTCGGCCCGGACGAATGCCCGGGATGAATCCGCCCTGCTTCTGTAGATTTTCCGCGACCTGTTCCGGCTGGAAGACGATGGTCGTGTAGAAATACGTAAAGAGGACGACGAGGCCGAAATACAGCGCGCCGTATACCACCTGGTTCTGCAACGTCACGAGCACCCAATTCGCGGCTTGCGCGAGCCATGCGGAGCGCGCCTGCACGAAGAACTGCGCGATCATGGACGGGAAGAGCAACAGCGAGATCGCGAAGATAATCGGAATCACGCCGGTGAGATTCACGCGCAACGGCAAGGATGAAGCGACCCCGCCGACCGCACCGCTCATCCCGCTCGACTGGCGCGCATACTGCACGGGCACGTTGCGCGTCCCTTCGGACACGAACACGACGCCCGCGACGGTGAGCAATCCGATCGCCGCGTAGACGAGCACGGTAAACAACTGCGACGAGTCGTAAGAGACGACGAACTGCGACGCGAGATTCGGCAGGTCGGCGACGATACCGGCGAAAATGAGCAGCGAAATGCCGTTCCCGACCTTCTTTTCCGTAATGAGCTCGCCGATCCACGTGAGGAACATGCTGCCCGCCGTCATGGCGCACAGGATCATGAAGATGTGCAGCGCGCTCGAGGTCGTGAGCACCGGGATCTGCGACTGTTTCAGGATTTGCAGGAGGCCGAATCCCTGGATGAAGGCGAGCGGCACGGTGAGCATGCGCGTCCATTGGTTGATCTTACGCCGCCCCTGCTCGCCGTCCTTCTGGATCTCCTCGATCGTCGGCGAAATCATGCCGAGCAGCTGGAAAATGATGGACGACGTGATGTAGGGAGCCACGCCCAACGCAACGATCCCGAAATTGCGGATCGTGCCGCCCGAAAACAGGTTGAGGAGTCCCAGCGCCTGGTTGGTTTCAAACAGCTGCTTCAACGCCACCAGGTCGATGCCGGGCAGCGGAATGTTGGCGGTGACCCGGAAGATCACCATCATGGCGAGGACGAAGAGCAGTCCGTCGCGGACTTCCTTCACCTTCCAGGCTTTGAGCAGCTTGTCCCACATATTGGTGTTCGAGTGTCGTTATTTGACGGATCCGCCGGCCGCTTCGATGGCGGCTTTCGCGTTCGCGCTGACCTTCACGCCGGAGATCTTGAGCGCCTTCTTGATCGGGCCGTTGCCCACGATCTTCGCGCTAACGTCGCGCCGGCGCATGAGGCCCTGCTTCTTGAGCGATTCGACCGAGACCGTTGCACCTGCCGGAAACGCGTCGAGCCGCGAAACCGGGATCGCGCGTGCGTCCGGGAACCGGCTCTGAAAGCCGCGACTCTTGGGGAATCCGAGCAGCATCTGCTTCATGCCCTTGAGTTTGAGCTTCTTGCGGCCGCCGGAGCGGGCCCGTTGTCCCTTGGTTCCGCGACCGGCGGTCTTGCCGCGGCCGGAGCCGTGTCCTCGTCCGACGCGTCGGGACGTCTTGCGCGCGCCATGGGCGGGCTGGAGGGAGTTGAGTGAGAGAGTCATATAATTGGGATTAAGCCGCCTTCTCATCAGGAGCCGACTTGCCCGCAGAGACTTGGACGGAGACGGGCGGACGAAGCTTCTTGAGCGCCGCAAAGGTGGCTTTCACGTTGTTGGTCTTGTTCGATGAACCGAGAATCTTCGACACGACGTTCGGGATGCCGGCGAGTTCGAGTACGGAACGGACCGCGCCGCCGGCCTTGATCCCGGCGCCTTTCGGCGCGGGCTTGAGCAGGACGACGGCCGCGCCAAACTTGGCGGTCACCGCGTGCGGGATCGTCTCGTTCACGAGCGGAACGGTCAGAAGGGCTTTGCGCGCCTGCGTGACAGCCTTGGAGGTTGCGCCGGCGACATCCACGCCCTTGGCGAGGCCGTATCCCACGCGTCCGTTGCGATTGCCGATCACGGTGAGGGCGCGGAATCGCATGCGCTTGCCGCCCTTGGTCACGCGCGTCACGCGCGCGATCTCGAGGTTCTTTTCCTCATAGTCGGCCTCGGCGGGAACGTCCGCGCGCGGACCGCGGCCGCGTCCGCCCGGGCCGCGACCTCGGCCGGGACCCCCGCGTCCGCGACCCGGACCGCGGCCGCCACGGAATCCGCCCGGACGGCGGTCCGAAGACGGAGCTCCGCCGGTCGGCGCGCTCGTCTCGGGTGCCTTCTGTTCTTGCTTCTGTTCTTCGTTCATACGCTTAGAAAATCAGTCCGGCTTCGCGGGCGCCGTCAGCGACGGCTTTCACCCGGCCATGGTATCGCTTGTCGCGGCGGTCAAACACGACCGTCGAGACCCCCTTCGCCTTCGCGCGCTCGGCCACAAGCCTGCCGACGAGCGCCGCGATCTCCGTTTTCTTCTTGCCCTTCGCTTCCACATCCGCATCGGACGCGGCGACGATGGTCCGGCCCGCAACGTCATCGATGATCTGGGCGTTGATGTGCTTCAGACTGCGGGCCACGGCCAACCGCGGTCGCTCCGCGGTGCCGTGCACGATGGCGCGCACGCGCGCGATGCGGCGATCCTTGGCGGTTTTACGCTTGAGATTCGTCATAGAGTTTAGGCGGATTTTGCGGTCTTACCGGCCTTGCGGCGGATGACCTCGTCAACGTATTTGATACCCTTGCCCTTGTACGGCTCGGGCGGACGGACACGGCGGATTTGCGCGGCGGTTTCACCGAGCAGATGTTTGTCGGAGGACTTCAGGGTGAGAACCTGCTTGTCAACCGAGGCTTCGACGCCGGCGGGCAGCGGGAACATCACGCGATGGGAAAAGCCCACGTCCATGGCGATGTTCTTCCCCTCCAAGGCGACTTTATAACCGACGCCGACGAATTCGAGGGATTTCTCGAACGGCGCCTGAAGCCCGGTCACGGCGTTCGCGATGAGCTGGCGGGTGAGTCCCCAAAGCGCGCGTTGTTTCACGCTCTCCGGTTCCTCGACCGTGACCGTGAGGGCCTTGGGTTCGCCGCCGATCTCCACCTTGGTGTGTGGCGGAATCTCGACGGTCAGCGATCCCTTGGGACCCTTCACGATCACCTTCCCAGCCTCGACGGCTACGTCGAAACCCGAGGGCAGGATGATCGGCTTCTTTCCAATACGGGACATAGAATAAGATAATATTAATACACTTCGCAGAGGACCTCGCCCCCGAGACGGCGCTTGCGCGCTTCGCGGTTGGTCATCACGCCGGCGGACGTCGAGATGATGGCAATCCCCTGGCCGGAGAGCACGTTCGGCAACTCGCCGGCTCCGCGATACACGCGGCGGCCGGGCGTCGAGACGCGCTTCAGGGCGCGGATAGCCGGGGTCTTGTGGTCGTACTTCAACGTGATGTCGATGTACGATTTCGGGCCTTCGTGCGACTCCGTCACGGAGCCGACGTATCCCTCGCGCTCGAGGATCTTGGCGATGGCGTACTTCAACTTCGACCCCGGGACCCGGAGGGTCTCGTGGCCGACGGCCTGGGCGTTGCGCAGGCGGGTCAAGAAGTCGCTGATGGGATCGGTATACATAGGGGGATTACCAGCTTGATTTGGTCACGCCGGGCAATTCGCCGCGGTTTGCCAGCTCGCGGAAACAGATGCGGCAGATGCCGAAGTCGCGCATGTAGCCGTGTTTGCGACCGCAACGCCAGCACCGGCGCACTTCGCGCGTAGAAAACTTGGGTTTGCGGTTCGACTTGGCGATTTGAGCTTGGGTAGCCATAGGAATTACTCGGTAAAGGGAAAGCCGAGGGCTTTGAACAAGGCGAGGCCTTTGGCGCGGTCGCCGGCCGTCGTCGTGACCGTGACCTGCAGGCCGTGCACGCGCTCCACCTCGTCGGCGCGGATTTCCGGAAACGCGAGGTTCTCGCGAAAACCGATCGAGAGGTTGCCGCAGGCGTCGACGACCTTCGGCGAAATGCCCCGGAAGTCACGGATGCGCGGGAACGTGAACTGCGTGAGCCGCGTGAGAAAGTCCCACATGCGGTCGCCGCGCAGGGTGACCATCGTGCCCACGACCATGCCCTCGCGAATCTTGAAACTCGCGATGGACTTTTTGGCCTTGGTCTTGACCGGCGCCTGGCCCGTGATGCGGCGCAGCGTCTGCTCGACGGTTTCGAGGACCTTGGGATCCTTGATCGCCTGCGACAAACCGACGGACACCGTGACTTTGGTGACCTTCGGAGCGGCCATGACGTTCGTGATCCCGAGCTCCTTCATGAGCGCGGGGCGAATCTCGGCCTGATAGCGTTCTTTGAGCGTCTTCATAGGTTACTTCTGCTCGCGCGCCTTGGTGTGGCGGGCCGCCTTGTTGCCGACCAGCGGCATGACGTTCGAAGCGTGGATCGGCATCGACACTTCGACGATCGTCCCCTTCTCGCCCTGCTTGCGGGTGCGCAGGTGGCGCTTGGTGACGCGCACGCCTTCGACGACCACGCGGTTCAGACGGGGAAACGCCTGAATGATTTTCCCCTTCTTTCCCTTGTCTTTGCCGGCGATCACGATCACTTCGTCGCCGGTTTTGAGATGGAATTTCGGCATAGGATTAGACGACTTCCGGGGCCAGGGAAACGATCTTCGAGAACCCGCGTCCGCGCAATTCGCGCGCCACCGGCCCGAAGATGCGGGTGCCCTTGGGATCCTTGGTTTTCTCGTCGATGATCACGCCCGCGTTGTCGTCGAAGCGGACGTACGTCCCGTCCGGGCGACGCGTCTCCTTGCGGGTGCGCACGAGCACGACGTGGACGATATCCGACTTCTTGACGAGGCCGCGCGGCGTCGCCGATTTGACGACGCAGGTCACCAGGTCGCCGAGCTTGGCGTAGCGCTTCTTGTAGCCGCCGCGCACGTTGATCACCTGGAGCAGTTTAGCGCCGGTGTTGTCCGCGACGGACAGCATGGATCGATGTTGCACCATATTAGTTTGCGGCGGAGACCGTGCTCACGTAGATCCAGCGCTTGTCGCGCGAGATCGGGCGGCACTCGGCGAACTCGACGACATCGCCGACCCTGGCCTGTCCCTCCGGGTCATGCACCTTGAACTTTTTGGAGATCGTGAAGTACTTCCCGTACTTCGGGTGCGGGACACGGCGGTCGACTTTGACCACGGCGGTTTTGTGCATCGCGGTCGAGACGACGACGCCCTGAAGGCGGCGGCTCGACGCGGAAGGAGTAAGAGTGACGTTCATATGAGGTTAGGAGGCGGCCGCCTGCTTCGCGACGCGGACGGTTTCTACCCGGGCCAGATCGCGTCGCAGACGCTTCATGTCGTGGACCTTGCCATGCTGGCGCGTCGCGACCTTGAAGCGCACGTCGCGCAGCTGGGCGCGGAGCTCATCCGCAAGACGGGAGAGCTCGGCCGGAGTTTTTGATCGGAGTTCCTTGGCGTCCATAGGCTATTTGGTGACGAATTTACAGACGGATCCGATCTTGTAGGCCGCGCTTTGGAGCGCCTTCTTGGCCTGGTCGGCCGGCAAACCGTCCATCTCGTAAATGATGGTGCCCGGCTTCACCACGGCGACGTAGTGATCGACCGCGCCCTTGCCCGCGCCCATCGGCACTTCGTTTCCCTTTTTGGTGATGGGCTTGTCCGGGAAGATGCGGATCCACACCTTGCCGCCCTTCTTGATGTACCGCGTGAGCACGCGGCGACCGGCTTCGATCTGCTGGCTCGACACCCAGGCGGGCGTCGTGGCCTTCAGTCCGTAGCTGCCGAACGCGAGCTCGACCTTGTCGGAGGCGGTGCGGATGTTGCGCGCGCGGCCCTTGTGCCACTTGCGATGTTTGACTTTCTTGGGAATCAACATAGGCGTGGGGTTAAGCCGTCGGCGCTTCCGACGGAGCCGGGGCTTCCGTCATCGGAGCGGTCGGCGCATCCGTCATCGGAGCGCGATCGTCGCGACGGTCAAAGTCCCGTCGCGGCCCGCGACCCGGACCGCGTCCGCCGAAGCGGCCGTCGCGACGCGTCGGCGTCGTCGGCTGGTACTGGTTCAAACGATCCTGCGCGAAGACGTCGCCGCGGTAGATCCAGACCTTCACGCCGATCGTGCCGGCCATCGTGCGCGCGAAGTCCTGCGCGTAATCGATATCCGCGCGGAGGTTCGTCAGCGGGATCTTGCCCCAGGCGAGCCATTCGCGCCGCGCGATTTCCGCGCCGTTCAGACGACCCGAGACCGCGATCTTCACACCGAGGGCGCCGCCTTTCTTGACGCGTTCGATCGCCATCTTGAGGACGCGGCGGAACGGCATGCGGCGCTCGAGGTCCGCGATCACACCCTGAACGACGAGGGCGGCTTCCAGCGTCGGGCGGCCGACCTCGACCACATTGACCTGCACTTGGACGGTCTTCGCGGACATCGGGAAGAACTTCTTCATGAATTTCTTCTTCAGCGTCTCGATGCCTTCGCCGGACCGACCGATCACGAGGCCGGGTTTCGCGGTGTGGATCGTCACGACGATTTGGCCGCGCGAGCGCTCAATGTCGATACGGTTGACCGCCGCCTGTTTCAGCTCCTGCGTCAGGAACTGTCGGATGGCGAGGTCCTGGCGCAACTGGGCGCGATACGCGTCTTCGCGCGCAAACCAGCGCGACGGCCACGTGGTCGTCGTGTTGATGCGGAAAATTTTGGGATGGACTTTGTGACCCATATTATTCGGTAGCTTTATCCGCCGAAGCTTTGTCGGGGGCAGGCTTCTTGGCAACAGGCTTCTTCGCGACAGGCTTGGAGGCCTTCTTGACCGGCTTCGCAGTGACTTCCGTCTTCACCGTCTTCTCTTCGAACGTTGCGCGTTGCGCGTTGCGCGTTGCGAGAACAAGAGTGATGTGCGTCGTGCGCTTGCGGATCGGCGCCGCGCGGCCGAACGCGCGGGCGCGCCAGCGCTTCAAGGTCGGACCGCCGTCAGCCGTGATATGACGGACGTACAGGTCCTTCCGGTCAAGTTTGAAATTGTGCTCCGCGTTGGCGACGGCGGAACGCAAGAGCTTCAGCACGGGCCGTGCCGCGAGCTTCGGCAAAAACGTGAGTCGCGTTTCCGCTTCGGCGACCGAAAGACCGCGAACCGTGTTCACGACGAGCCGGACCTTGCGAGGCGACATGCGCAGATGGCGCAGATGAGCTTGGACGTCCATAGAATATTATTTCGCGGCCGGAGCGGCGGCTGGTTTACCGGCTTCCAGCGTCTTGGTCAGCTTGCCGCCGTGTCGCGTGAATTTGCGCGTGGGCGAGAACTCGCCGAGCTTGTGACCGACCATGTTCTCGACCACGAACACGTTGATGTGCTGCTTCCCGTTGTGTACGCCGAAGGTCAGCCCGACCATTTCCGGCGTGATCGTCGAAGCACGCGACCAGGTCTTGATCACGGTTTTCGAGTTCGGTCCCGCCTTTTTCACTTTGGCGAGCAGCTTTGGGTCGGTAAACGGACCCTTTTTGAGACTTCGAGACATAGGATTACAGCTTCTTGCCCTTACGGCGCTGGATGATGAGCTTGTCGGACGCAAGATTCGCACGGCGCGTCTTCACGCCGAGCGCGTGCTTGCCCCACTTGGTCTTCGCGTACTTCATACCGATCGGATGCTTGCCTTCACCGCCGCCGTGCGGGTGATCCACCGGGTTCATGACCTTACCGCGCACCGTCGGTTTGATGCCGCGATGGCGCATGCGACCCGCCTTACCCCAACGGATCAGATGCCAGTCGGGATTGGACACCGTGCCGATCGTGGCCATGCACGACTTCGGCACGCGACGCATCTCGCCGGACGGGAGCTTCAGCACCGCCCACTGGCCCTCGACGGCCATGAATTCGATACGGGCACCCGCGCCATGACCGAGCTGACCACCCTTGCCCGGCACGAGTTCCACTGAGTGTACCGGCGTCCCGACCGGGATTTTCTCGAGCGGCAGACGGTTCCCGACGGAGATCTCCGCCTCCGTCTGGGAGGACACGACGACGTCACCGACCTTGAGACCGTCCGGCTGAAGGATGTAACTCTTCACGCCGTCCTTGTAGGCGAGAAGCGACACGCGCGCGCCGCGGTTCGGATCGTATTCGATCGTCTTCACCGTGGCCGGAATGCCAAAACGACGACGAATGAAATCCACTTCGCGAAGATACTTCTTGTGGCCGCCTCCCTGGTGACGCACGGTAATCTTACCGCCCGTCCGGCCGGCGAACTGTTTCTTGATCGTCACGAGCGACTTCTCCGGTTCCATCGAGGTGATGTCGGAGAAATCCTGTCGCGAGATGTTGCGTGCCCCCTTGGTGACGGGGCGGAGTTTCTTGATCGGCATAGGATTAGACGCCTTCGTACACCGCGATCGTCTGGCCCTTCTTCAGGGTGACGAGCGCCTTCTTGATATCTTGGCGATGGCTCACGCGGCGACCGCGGCGCACCGGCTTACCTGGTGTCGTGATCATGCGCACCTTGGCGACGCTCACACCGTACAGGGATTCGACGGCCTTTTTCACGGCAACCTTCTCGGCGTGCATCGGGACGCGAAAGACATACGTCCCCTTATCCGCGAGACGCGCCGCCTTTTCACTGACCTGCGGCATCCGCAGGAGCGCATGCGAAAGCGGCGAGCCCTTGCCAGTCGCCTTCTCCACAGGCGCCTTCTTCTCCGACGTGACGCTCTTCGCGTGACGCTCTGCGCCTTTCTTCTTGAATCGATCGAGGATAGCCATATTATGCATAGATCTTTTCAAACGCCGGAACCGCGTCCTTCAGGAACGCCACCGAGCGATACTTGAGCACGTCCTCGAGGTTCACCGACTGCACCGTGACGAGTTTCACATTGGGCAGATTCCGCACCATGCGCATAAGGGGCGCGTTGGACGCCGGGGCCACTCGACTCGATCACGAGGAGCGATTTGTTCGCGACCTTGTCGGACAACGCCATGAACAGCGCCTTCTGTTTGGCCTTGCGGTTCACCTTCACGGAAAAGTTCCGCTCGGCGCGCGGACCGAACACGATGCCGCCGCCGACCCATTGCGGCGAGCGGATCGAACCCTGGCGGGCGCGGCCCGTCCCCTTCTGCTTCCACGGCTTTTTGCCGCCGCCGCTGACTTCGCCGCGGTTTTTGGTGTGAGCAACGGCTTTGCGGCGATTCGCCTGCTGCGCCACGAGCACTTCGTGCACGAGCTTGGGCTTCGCCTTCACGCCGAAGTAGGCCTCCGGGAGGCTCATCTCGCCGACGGACTTGCCGTCTTGGCTGTAAATGGAAACGTTAGGCATATTTACGCGGAGACGATTTCAAGAACGGCGTTACGCGCGCCCGGGACGGCGCCCTTGATCGCCAGGATGCCGCCGTCGCGGACCTCGACAACCTGGAGCTTTTGGACGGTGACGCGCTCGTTACCCATGCGGCCTGCCATGCGGCGGCCTTTGAACACGTGCTGCGGCCCGCCCGCGCCGATCGAACCCGGCATGCGCGCCTGGTCCTTGTGACCGTGCGAGGTCGGGTGGCCATGAAAGCCGTGGCGCTTCACGACGCCGGCAAATCCCTTGCCTTTCGACGTGCCGGAGACATGTACGATGTCGCCCGGCTGAAACACCGACGCCTCGATCGCGTCGCCACGCTTCAGTTCCGATGTTTCATCGACGCGGAAATCGCGCAGCTCGGACAACATCGGAAGGTCCTTCAAATGACCCGCTTCGGGCTTGTTGAGTTTTTTCGCGGGCAGGAACCCGATCTGTACGGCGGCGACGCCGTCTTTTTCCGGCGTCTTCACCTGGGTGACGACGCACGGACCCGCCTGTACCAAGGTAACCGGAACCACCGTCCCATCGGGACGGTACACCTGAGTCATTTCGAGCTTTTTGGCGAGAATGAATTTCATAAAGCCTGGAATCCGCAGGCGATCGGAAATCGCCTACACATTCCAGGCTTGAAAAACCTGACCGTGATATCGATTTCGATGCACTGCAGGGAGGTTATTCCCGCAATGCGGGAAACTTTCTCCTTGGGATCGAACTGGATTTTGATGGGAGCCTACATCTTGATCTCGACATCCACGCCCGCGGGGAGGTTCAACGACGTCAGCGCGTCGATGGTCTTCGCATTCGGATCGAGAATGTCCACGATGCGCTTGTGGATGCGCATCTCGAACTGCTCGCGCGCGTTCTTGTGGACGAAGGTGGAACGGTTGACCGTCCACTTCTTCTTTTCCGTCGGAAGCGGCACCGGGCCGATCACTTTCGCGCCCGAGCGCTCCGCCGTTTCGATGATCGTGCGCGTCGCCTGGTCGATGATCTTGTGATCATACGCCCGGATCTTGATACGCACGCGATGACTGGGAGCGGCGTCCTTTGCGGAAGCCTTTTTGGTGTCTGCGGACATGGGGTATGACGGAGGAGGCCATGGCATTCCTCCCCTCCTTTGGGACGCGGACCGAGGTCCGAATACCGAAGGAGGGGAGGAAACCTCCCCTCGCTAGGAATTACTTGACGATTTTGGTCACGACGCCGGCGCCGACCGTACGACCGCCTTCGCGAATGGCGAAGCGCATCTTGTCTTCGATGGCGACCGGGGTGATGAGCTTGACGGTCATCTTCACGGTGTCGCCCGGCTGGACCATGGCGACGTCGGCCGGAAGCTGCACCTCGCCCGTCACGTCCGTCGTGCGGATGTAGAACTGCGGCTTGTACCCCGTGACGAACGGCTTGTGGCGGCCGCCTTCTTCCTTGGTGAGGGCGTACACCTCGCCTTCAAACTCCGTATGCGGGGTGATGGAACCCGGCTTGGCAAGCACCATACCGCGCTCGATCTCTTCCTTCTTGATGCCGCGCAGGAGCAAGCCCGCGTTGTCGCCGGCCATGCCTTCGTCGAGCTGCTTGTTGAACATCTCGATGCCGGTCACGACCGTCTTGCGCGTCTCGCCGAGACCGACGATTTCGACTTCCTCGTTGATCTTGACCATGCCGCGCTCGATGCGGCCCGTGACGACCGTGCCGCGGCCTTCGATCGAGAACACGTCTTCCACCGGCATGAGGAACGGCTTGTCCGTCTCGCGCACCGGCTCCGGAATGAACTCGTCGCACGCCTTGATGAGGTCGAGGATCGGCTTGGCGGCGGCCTCGTCCGACGGGTTCTCAAGGGCCTTCAAGGCCGAACCGCGGATCACCGGGGTCTTCTCGCCATCAAATTCGTACTTGGTCAGAAGATCGCGGACTTCCTGCTCGACGAGGTCGATCAGCTCCGCATCCTCCACCATGTCCACCTTGTTCAAGAACACGACGATGGCCGGAACGCCGACCTGGCGGGCCAACAGGATGTGCTCGCGGGTCTGCGGCATCGGACCGTCGGTCGCGGAGACCACAAGGATCGCGCCGTCCATCTGGGCGGCACCCGTGATCATGTTCTTGATGTAGTCGGCGTGACCCGGACAGTCGACGTGCGCGTAGTGGCGCTTTTCCGACTCGTACTCGGTGTGGGCCGTCGCGATGGTGATACCGCGAGACTTGGATTCGGGAGCCTTGTCAAGGTCATCGACGCCCTTCTTTTGGGCCGTCATGCCGTGAGCTCCAAGCACGGTCAGGATCGCTGCCGTGGTCGTGGTCTTGCCGTGGTCAACGTGGCCGATGGTGCCGATGTTGACGTGCGGTTTGGACCGCTCAAACTTGTCCGCCATAGTGCGTATGAGTGAAGAATGGCTTTAGTTAAAACAATTTTCGCGTTTGCGAGTTCCCAGAGGATAGCAGAGGCAGAAATATCCTGCAAGGGGGATGATCCCCAAGCTGCATGGATCAATCTTTTTGTTTTATCTTAGCTATTTTTGTCTTCTTCCAACGACTCGATATAGAAACGCTCCTCGATGCTCAAATCGGCCAAGAGATCGGACTCGGCCGGCGAGGGTTTCTCCTTCACCGGGATAATGACCGGCTCCTTCTCCCCTTCTTGGGTCGATGGGGGCGCGCCAAGCGCCTGACCGTCGGCCAGCGCCTCGTACATATCGAGCGGTAAAACAATCAGCGGATCCTTCCCCTGCCCGTCGGTGATGACAAGCGGCATCCCCTGCCGTTTCACCATCTCAAAAATACGTTGGAATGACATATCTGTCGTGAATCTTGTATCGTGCATCGCGCAACGTCAAATGGATTGACCGGAAATCATGCAAATGCCATGCTCGCGACACGGAGGCGAACCTTGAAGAACGAACAACCCATCACAGTGACCGCGGCGCAGATCGACCTCGCCATCGCGTACCTGTGCTTCCTGCACGCAACAACGTCAATCGGTTACAGAAAGCCGGCCCACTGGGAGCTGCTGCGCCCGAATTGTCGCGATCTCGAGCAGCGCTGCAAGCTTCACAAGGGGCTGCAAGACCTGTTCCAAGAAAGTCTCAGGTTCGGATGGACGATCGGACACGATTACAGCGGCGACCACGACGACTGTAACCATTCCACCAAGTACGATCTGTGGGGACTCATTGAGGTCCAGAAGGATCTGATGACGCTCGAGGCGTATCTCTCCGAGGTCGTGCTACCCCTACAGACCGTCATGCGCCGCGTCCGGGACGCGAGTAGCGTTCTGCGAAATCAGTTCCCGTACGGAACGCGGCAGGAGGCAGGACGTTTTCACGGCGCCTTCGAACGCTTCCTGAGCATGCTTGCGAGCGGCGAGCTCACGGAGAGCGACCTCCTGAACCCGGCCTGATCCCTCACGGGATCTCTTTTTTATTTTCGCTAATCCTAGCGAAGAATATTGAAATATCATTGACAAAATTGAGAAAATATGCTACTATGGGTCCGAGTGCTACGCGAAAAGCGTCACGTCCATCCGGCACATGCTTCCGGACGAAACGCACGAAAAACAACGAAGGTTCGATAGGAAAAAATCTCGATAGAAAAAGCCTGAATACGACTTCAACGTTTTGACGAAAAACCCCGCCGTTCGGCGGGGTTTTGTTATCCGTTATTTCTTCCCTTTCCCTTCGATGATCGTCTGCGCCACGTTGCTCGGCACCTCGCCGTAATGGCTGAACTCCATCGAGTAGCTCGCGCGACCCTGCGTCATCGAGCGGAGGTTGGTCGCGTAGCCGAACATCTCGGACAGCGGAACGAGCGCGTTCACGACGCGGGCGCCGGAGCGCTCTTCCATATCCTGAATCTGACCGCGCTTGGCGTTCAGGTCCCCGATCACGTCGCCCATGAACTGCTCGGGCGTCACCACTTCGACCTTCATGACCGGCTCGAGCAGATACAGCCCGGCGCGCTTGCACGCTTCCTGGAACGCCATCGATCCCGCGATTTTGAACGCGGCTTCGGACGAGTCCACGTCGTGGAACGAACCGTCTACCAATTCGACTTTCACGTCGAGCACCGGATAGCCGGCGAGTACGCCGCGCTGCACCGCTTCCTGGATGCCCTTGTTGATCGGCTGGATGAATTCGCGCGGAATCACGCCGCCCTTGATCTGGTCGTCGAACTCGTAGCCCTTGCCACGCTCCAGCGGTTCGATGTTGATCACGGCATGACCGTACTGACCGCGTCCGCCCGACTGACGGATGAATTTCCCTTCCACGTTTTCGGCGCGGCCGCGAATCGCTTCGCGATACGACACCTGCGGTTGACCGACGTTCGCCTCGACTTTGAACTCGCGCTTCATGCGATCCACGATGATGTCGAGGTGCAATTCGCCCATGCCGGAAATGATGGTCTGCAACGTTTCCTCGTCGGTGCGCACGCGGAATGACGGATCTTCTTCGGCGAGCTTGGAAAGCGCGACGCCCATCTTTTCCTGATCGCCTTTGGTCTTCGGTTCGATGGCGATCGAGATCACCGGCTCCGGAATGACGATGGATTCGAGCACGAGCGGACGCGATTCATCAAAGAGCGTGTCGCCCGTGTACGTCGCCTTCAAACCGACGGCCGCGGCGATCTCGCCGGCAAACACTTCCTGCACTTCCTCCCGCTCATTGGAGTGCATGCGCACGATGCGTGAAATGCGTTCGCGCTCGCCGCTCTTGGCGTTCACGACATACGAACCCGACTTCAACATGCCGGAATACACGCGGAAAAACACGAGCTTCCCGACGAACGGATCGGTCATCACCTTGAAGGCGAGGGCGGCGAACGGTTCGTTGTCGTCGGCCTTCACCTCGATCACCTTCTCCGGATCGTCGATGTCATGTGCCTTCGTCGGCGGGATGTCGAGCGGCGACGGCAGATACTCCACCACCGCGTCGAGCAAAAACTGCACGCCTTTGTTCTTCAACGCCGAACCGCACAGGATCGGATAGATCTGGTTCGCGATCACCGCCTTGCGCAGGCCGGACTTCATTTCTTCAGCCGTCAGCTCCTCACCGCCGAGATACTTGTTCATCAACGTCTCATCGGTTTCCGCGATCGCCTCCATGAGCTTGGCGCGATATTCCTTCGCCTTGTCGAGCATGTCGGCCGGCACGTCGCGCTGTTCGAATTTCTGCCCCATTTCATCAAGATACACCTCGGCCTTCATCGTCATGAGGTCGATGATACCCTGAAAATTCGCCTCGGCCCCGATCGGCAGCTGGATCGGATACGCGCTCTTGGTGAGCTTTTCGTGGATCGACGCGACGTCCTTGTAGAAGTCGGCGCCCATGCGGTCGAGCTTGTTGACGAAGCACAAACGCGGCACGTTGTGCTTGTCGGCCTGGCGCCACACGGTCTCGGACTGCGGCTCCACGCCCGCGACGCCGTCGAACACGGTCACGGCGCCGTCGAGTACGCGCAAGCTGCGCTGCACCTCGATCGTAAAATCGATGTGTCCCGGCGTGTCGATGAGGTTCAGGCGCTTGCCTTTCCAGAAGCACGTCGTCGCGGCCGCGGTGATCGTAATCCCGCGCTCGCGTTCCTGCTCCATCCAGTCCATGGTCGCCTCGCCCTCGTGCACTTCGCCGATCTTGTGCTTGCGGCCAGTGTAAAACAACACGCGCTCGGAGACGGTCGTCTTACCGGCGTCGATGTGAGCGATGATCCCGAAGTTCCGGGTATCCTGGAGCGAATATTCGCGGGGCATAGGTAATAAGTGGTATAGGTCCTACGGAAAATAGGTCCTCTAGGTCCGATCGGACCTAGAGGACCTATGTTATTTCGCAAAATGCGCGAAGGCGCGGTTGGCCTCGGCCATGCGCTGGACGTCGAGCTTCTTCTTCACCGCGTCGCCCTGATTCTGGGCGGCTTCCATGAGTTCGAACGCGAGCTTCTCGGCCATCGGCTTGCCCTTGCGCGAACGGGCCGCGTCGAGAATCCAGCGGTAAGCCAGCTGGATGCGGCGGTCGGCGCGCACCTGCATCGGCACCTGGTAGTTGGCGCCACCGACGCGCTTCGCCTTCACCTCCAACACCGGCGACACGTTCTTCAGCGCTTCGTCGAACACTTCAAGCGCCGGCTTCTCCATCTTCTTTTCGATGTGATCGAACGCCGAATAGACGATGGTTTGGGCCGTCGTCTTCTTGCCGTCCTCCATAACGTAGTTGATGAGCTTGGTCACCAACGGCGAGTTGTATTTGGAATCCGCGGCGATCTTGCGGCGGGGGGCTTTTTTGCCACGCATATTGGGTAGAATCAGGAATCTGGAATCAAGAATCAGGGTGTTGAGAAAATCATGCTTCGTGATTCATGATTCTTATTTCGCTTCTTTCGGCTTGCGCGCGCCGTACAGCGATCGGCCCTTGCGGCGGTTCTGCACGCCCTGGGTGTCGTACACGCCGCGCACGATGTGATAGCGCACGCCCGGAAGGTCTTTCACACGACCGCCACGGATCATCACGATCGAGTGCTCCTGCAAGTTATGGCCCTCACCCGGAATGTACGCCGAGACTTCCGTTCCGTTGGAAAGACGCACGCGCGCGATCTTGCGGATGGCCGAGTTCGGCTTCTTCGGGGTCATGGTCGTCACCTTGGTGCAGACGCCACGCTTAAAGGCCGCACCGCGACGAAGCGAGGTGCGCTTGCGGTGAAGCGTGTCCATCGCGTATTGGAGCGCGGGGCTCTTGGACTTCGCCTTGATCGGCTTGCGCGACCGGCGGACCAACTGGTTGATCGTAGGCATGTGGGCGGAAAATCATCCCAAAAACGGGAAAAGTGCCCGTAATCTAGCAGCGGGATGGCGAAGTCGTCAAGGGGTTAGCTGAAAAACCGGAAGAGTCCCGTGGCGACCCAGGAAATCCAAGAAAAAAGCCCGAAATTGAACAAAATCTCGAGGATGATCAACATGAAGAGAATGCTCGGCCCCTGCGTCTCTAGAAGGTATCGCGTCCGGGCATGCTGCGGACCGGCCAAAAACGCGAGCAGGGCCTTTGACCCGTCGAGCGGAGGAACGGGAACCAAATTGAACGCCATGAGCGCAAAGTTGATCTGGCCGAGAAACAAGAGCGTCAGCGTCAGCAGGTTCGCCGGCCCGAGCATGGGAACAAGCCAACCGTATGCGAGCGCGCACAGCATGCCGAACAGGAAGTTCGATCCGGGACCGGCGGCGGCGACAAGGGCCGGCCCCCATCGCTGATAGCGCAAATTATACGGATTGAACGGCACGGGTTTCGCATAGCCGAATCCCGCGAAGAGGATCATGAGAGAGCCAAGCGGATCGAGATGCGCGAACGGGTTGAGCGTGAGACGCCCCATGCGCTTGGCCGTGGAATCACCGAGCAGGTGTCCGACCCAGGCATGCGCGGCCTCATGCACGGAGAGCGTAAACACGAGCGCGACGACCAAGACGAAAAACGCCAAAGGTTCTTGAAACAAGAGGGAGATGAGACCCATGCGTACATCCTCTCATATCCGCCACTCTTTACAAAGAGCGCGAATTCAACTATCCTTCCGGAACGATAACAGCTTTCAGGTTTCAGGTTTGAAGCTATCACCTGACAGCTGAAACCTAACACCTGCCCCAACTTATGTCCCGCATCGACGCCATCACCGGCAAAGGCGCCAAGAGTGCCAACTCGCGCAGCCACTCCAACATCGCGACGCGCCGCCGCCAGCACGTGAATCTCCAGACCGTCCGCATTAACGGGCGCCGCGTTCGCGTGGCGGCGAGCACCCTACGCACGTTGCGCAAACTCGCGAAACAGGCGCACGGCGAGCTGCCGACTAAGCGGCAAAAGAAGGCCGCGAAGAAAGAGGCAATGGCAACCAGCAAAAAGCAATAGGCGGGCAAAAAAACCGAGGAGTCACTCGGTTTTTGAATGCCACGATCTCCTTATTGCTTATTGCCTATTGCTTTTTTTGCTTCACAGCACCCGTTCCGGGGTTTGACGGATGATCTCGTATGCCTCATCGACGGAATCCACGACGCGAAGAATCTCCAGTTCGAACGGTTCGATGAAATGATTTTCCTCCATCATGTTCTTCCTGATCCAGTCGAGCATGCCTTCCCAGTAGTCTTTTCCGAACAGGATGACGGGGACGTGATCCGACATCTTTCCGGTCTGGATGAGCGTGACCATCTCGAACAGTTCGTCCATGGTGCCGAATCCCCCGGGAAAGAAAATGTAGGCCTGCGCGGAAGCCGACAGCATCACCTTGCGCGTGAAGAAATAATGGAACCCTTTTGATTGCTTCACGTATTTGTTACGCCGCTGCTCCGTCGGTAGCTGGATATCGAGTCCGATCGACTCCCCGCCCGCTTCGAAGGCCCCACGGTTGCCCGCTTCCATGATACCGGGTCCGCCGCCCGTGATGATCGTAAAGCCTTCCTTGCCGAGCCGATGCGCAAGCTCACGCGCCGACTTATAATATTTGTTCTCCGGCATCGCACGCGCGGATCCGAAAAACGTCACCTCCTTCTCGAGCCGTGAGAGAAACTCGAACCCTTCGACGAACTCCGCCATGATGCGAAAGATCCGCCAGTTGATGTTCTCGGTAAAACTCTCCTGCTCCACGTAGGGCACGCACGTATTGTTGTCGCTACACACCCAGTGACGGAACCGATGCGCGGCCGGCGAACCCGCTCCCGGACCCGTCCAGCTCGGTTCGGGGAGGAACTGCGTTTCCGAATCGCGATGATACACGCCCGCATCCTGAAGGCGCTTCGGGGATGATTTCTTTGCGGTCGGTTTTTTTCCGTTGGATGGCGTTTTTGGCATGCGCGTATCGTATCACGCCTACCGCACATGTTCGACCAATTTGCACTCCCCCGTCGCTTCTTCGATCGAGGCAAAAAAACGTTCAAGATCGCGGCGGCGCCACAGCGGGCCGAGCGCAAGACGATGCTTGGTGCCGTCCGGTTCACGAAACACGGCGGAAATGATGCCGCGCTCCTGGTTCAATCCCTCGTGGACGACGAGGACGTCCGCCATGGCGCAGGCATTGATGCGCTTCTTCGCATGCAGGAGCGAATCGAATTGGATGATGCCGTTTTCCAACGAGAGCGATTCGCTCCAGGCGTCCGCCTCATAGACCGCAAGCCCGAGGAACAAGAATCCGAAGAGGCCGAACTGGATGGGCATATGATCCGCCTGTGCCGAGAACCACGTGAGCACACCGAGGACGAGCAAGATGCCGGACAGGACGATCCCGCCGGTGGACGCGAGTGAGGCGCGAATCTTCATAGATGCATCATACCAAAAAGAGGCCGAAGCCTCTTTTTGATTCCCCTCTAGAGCACGGCCTCCTTCGCCGCCTTCGCGACGCGGAATTTCACCACCGTCTTGGCCGGAATTTTGATCTCTTCGCCCGTGGCCGGGTTGCGGCCCATGCGCGCGGCGCGCTTCACCTTCACGAGCTTGCCCATGCCGGGAAGCACGAATTCGCCCTCTTGCTTCACATGCTTAAGCGCCATGTCGACAAGCGTCTCCACGAACATCGTTGCTTCTTTCTTGCTCACATTGAGCTTCGCCGCGAGCTCGGACATGAGCTGGGACTTGGTCATCTTGGCCATAGGAAAATGGAGGAAAGAACCCGGGTTAGGAATGAAAATGTCGGGTTTGCTTGGGTATTATGCGCAGCTCGTTCCAAGAACGCAAGAAATCCTTAGGAAAACGTCAAGGGTGATGGCCACGCCACGTGGCCGTAAAGCAAAAGCCGCAGCTTTTGCTACGGCCCTTACGTGGTCGGGCTAGAGGGACTCGAACCCTCGGCCTCATGCACCCCATGCATGCGCGCTACCAACTGCGCCATAGCCCGAAGCTGTGCGAGCGTATAAGAAAACGCGGTTTCCTTCAAGCTACTTGCCAGACAGGGAAAAATCAGTTATCCTTTCCCCATCGGCCCCCAGGGGCCTTTTAAAGAACATCCATCTTATGACCAATCCGATCGCCTCGTTCATGGACTACATCCGCTCGTCCAAGGCGGAGCTTGAAAAAGTCACCTGGCCGACGCGTCAGGAGACGCTCCGCTACAGCCTGCTCGTCGTCGGCGTCAGCCTCGTCACGGCCGCGTTCTTCGCCGCACTCGACTTCGGTCTCGGTCAGGGCGTGGACCTCGTGCTCAAAGGGCGCCCGTCGGCCGCGCCGACCCAACCGATCGTACCGGACCTTGAGCCGATCAATTCCGGAGGCCCGACCATCGAAGGCATCGACGCGGAAGGGAACGTCGTGCCGCTGAATGTCACTCCGCTCCCCATGGAGGGTGGCGACGACGCCGGATTCACCGTAACCCCCGAATAATCTATGGCCAAGCAAACCGCCGGATACGGCCGCCGCTGGTACGCCATCCATACCTATTCCGGGTATGAGGAGGCGGTCGCCGAATCCCTCAAGCAACGCATCTCCGCGCTCAACATGCAAAACTTCATCTTCAATGTGATGGTCCCGAAGGAGAAGAAGATCAAGATCAAGAACGGCAAGCGCCGCGTCATCGAGGAAAAGATTTACCCGGGCTACGTGCTCGTCGAAATGAACGTGACGGACGACTCGTGGTACGTGGTGCGCAACACGCCGAACGTGACGGGCTTCATCGGCACGGGCACGACGCCTTCCCCGCTCTCGCAGGAAGAAATCGACGCGATCATGAAACGCGCGGTCACCAAGGAAGAACCGACCGTGATGGTGGATCTCCAGCCGGGCATGGCCGTAAAGATCGGCGACGGGCCGTTCAAAGGCTTCGAAGGCAAGGTCAACGAGATCGATGCCCAGCGCGGCAAAGTGAAGGTGCTCGTCTCGATGTTCGGCCGCGAAACCCCGCTCGAACTCGACTTCACGCAGGTCAAGAAAATTTAAGCCAGTGAGTAGGAAGTAGTGAGTAGCCTGACCTTGACCAAAAACTCGGAATCCGCTATAAAACTGCCAACTGTTACGCAAAGGGCGCTTGCTTCCCGCCCATCAGGCTACCAGCCTACTCACTACTCACTCCACCCTTCCGATATGGCTAAAAAAATTAAGACCTTGATCAAGGTCCAGGTCATCGGCGGCAAGGCCACGCCTGCGCCTCCGCTCGGCCCGGCGCTCGGTCAGCACGGCATGAACATCGCCGAATTCTGCCAGCGCATCAACGCCGCGACGCAGGACCGCATCGGCGAGGTCGTCCCGGCCGTGATCTCGTTGTACGAAGACCGCTCGTACGACTTCATCCTCAAGACCCCGCCGGTTTCCGCACTCCTCATGAAGGCCGCGAAGATCGAGAAAGGCGCGGGCAAGCCGAACGTCGAAAAGGTCGGCAAGGTGACGAAGGCGCAAGTCCGCGAGATCGCGGAAAAGAAGATGCCGGACCTGAACTGCCACGACGTGGAAGCAGCGATGCGCCAGGTCGAAGGCACCGCCCGCAACATGGGCATCGAAGTGACGGCATAAGAACAAACCCCGCCCTCCGGCGGGGTTTGTGTTAATATTAAGAATATTATGATCAAACGATTCCTTGCTCTATTATCGCTGGTCTCCGTATGTTTACCCTCGATGGCACGCGCGGCCGTTGTCCCAACACCGATCATTTCCAAACAGCAAACTTCCACATTCTTGATCACAAAACCAGCCCGAGCACTCGCAGGCGCCAAACTCCAAAAGATCCAGCCATGCGGAGACCGGACGTTTGTTGAATGGAGTACGGAAGTATTTCCAGCGAGCAAAATCCTTATTGAAGAACGAGATGCCTTAGGAAGATCTACTGGGCGATTTTGGGAAGACCAACAAGGGCTCCGATACAACCCAATGCGTCTTGCGGGGTGTCTGAATGAAACGACTTCCTACCTCCGTTCCGATGCGCATAGCTTTCAACAGTCCCCAAATTACGTCATAGAAAAACTTGCTACAACCGTGCAGACGGGGAGTTGGAACTCAATCCAAAACGCAATCGTGAGCCAAACGTCTTTTGCTCCGGAATACGAACAGACGTCCGGTGGCCCAATTATTGAAAACGGAGGCATCGTTCAGGTTCGAGGCCGACTCAGTCTTGTCTCAAGGATCAAAGAAGGTGAGAGCGGCTATTCCAAAATAATTCATGGAACAAGCGCTATCACTCTTATCAATGCTCGTGGAAACGCCGTTACGGTAAATCCCCCTTGGTTTAAGGACTTAGCCGCTGAACAAATTCCCGAAGGTGGTTGGATTACCTGGTACTTCTCCCGTTTCCCAAATGGCTTCGAACTGATAGAAACCCGTTCAGACGCACCTCTTCAACAAACACGCTACTTTATTTCTGATGGTGGCGCTTGGGTTGAAGAAGCAACTCGGAACGTTAATGATCCTGTGTTAACGGGTTTGCAGTATTGGCTAGAGCGCGATCTAGACCCCTTCCTTTTGGAAATACCCAATGTCGGGGTCGCATTCAAGTACCATGCCTCACAAAAGGCGTTCCTTCTTCATGGGATCCCTAATACCGTTCTCAAGCCTGTAGGCTACGATGTAAGACGCAGTAATGGACATTTTGTCATTCGTTATGCGCTACGAGATTCTGGAGGCCGTGTAACAACGTGGAAGGCGCTGGTTCAATAAAAGCACAAACCCCGCCTCCGGTCGGGGTTTTGGTTTGCAAGAACATATCGAAACTGTAACATCACGGCGGTTCCGTTCAACAATTCAAGGAGGAGTTCGTGACGCAAAATCCACTCCGGCTGGCCCTGCTCATCTCGGGCGGCGGTACCACCATGTCCGCCATCCTCAACGCATGGCGCAACGGTCCGCTCACCGGAAAGATCGATCCCGTTCTCGTCATCTCGAGCAATCCGGAGGCGGCCGGCCTGCGTAAAGCGGTTGATGGCGGTGTGGCATGTCGCAACGTCATGACGATTCGGCCACGGGCGTTCCCGAACGACTACGGGGACGTTCTCCTCGAGAAGTGTCGACGGCATGGCGTGAACTTCATCGGTCAATACGGCTGGTTGCCGCTCACGCCGGCGAACGTCGTCGAGGCCTTCCACGACCGCATCGTGAACCAACATCCGGGGCCGCTCGATCCGGGCTACCCGGATTTCGGCGGGAAAGGCATGTACGGCCGCCGCGTGCACGCGGCGAGACTGCTCTTCTCGCGCATGACCCACGCGAAGCGCGAGGAGCAGTGGACCGAGGTTGTCGCGCATCGCGTGACGCCGGAGTTTGATCTCGGCAACGTGGTGCATGCGGAGCGCGTACCGATCCTGCCAAAGGACACGGTTGAAGACCTGCAGCAGCGCGCGCTCGAGGTCGAATGGCGCGTCCAGATCGAAGCATTACGCCGGTTCGCGGACGGAGAAGCTCAAGATCGCATTCGGGAAACCCGACTGGTGCCGCCACACCAGCGAGCGTCCCTCGAAATCGCGAAACAGATGGCGCAGATCCTCTACCCGAAGGGATAATCCCGACGGGCTTTTTTATTTGCCTTTTCCCGCTCGATCCGTAAAATCGCGACGGCTCTTTGGAGCCCTTTCGACAACCAAAACTCGGGCTCCAAGCCGGAAAGGATCTGCCATGCTCATCACCCGGTTCCGCAGGATCGACGGGGAAGAGCCGCGCGAGTGGTGCTTCTACGTCGAAACGAGCGATCCGCTCACGCCCGACGAGGAGGGCACCCTCGACTGGCTCCTCTCGGAGACGTTCGAGCCGGATCGCTACGGCCGCGCGTCGTTCCTCGAGGGCGAGATCTTCGAGGTCGGGCCCCGGCCCAACTTCGAGACCGCCTTCTCCTCGACGGCCGTCGACATCTGCCGCGCCTGCGGGCTCGGCAAGGTGATGCGACTCGAACGCTCGATGCGCGCGAACAGGCCGTTCGCGTTCGACCGCATGACCCAGATGGTCTATGCGACGCCGCCGCAGACGCTCGGCCTCACGATCGCGCCCGTCGCCTCGTTCGAGGTGGACGCGCTGAGCGATCTCGGCGCCGAGAACCTCGCCCGCTTCAGCGGCGAGTTCGGATGCGGCTTCGACGCGAACGACATCGCGATGCTCCTGCACCTCTTCCGCGAGACGGAGAAGCGCAACCCGACCGACGTCGAGCTCTTCCAAATCGCGAATGCGAATTCCGAGCACTCGCGCCACCATCGCTTCGCGGGCGTACACGAGATCGACGGCATGCGCCTGCCGCACTCCCCGTTCGATCTCATCAAGGCTCCGTGGAAGCGCCGTTCCGGAAACTCGGTGCTCGCCTTCGCGGACGACGCGTCCGCAATCCGCGGACGGGAGATCGAGCTCTTCGTCCCGAGCCGTCCGGGACTCCCGGGTCCGCTCGTCATCGAACGACGGCTCGTGCATCCGACTAACAAGGCGGAAACGCACAACCACCCGAGCATGATCGCCCCCTTCGACGGGGCGGCCACCGGGTCGGGCGGCGAATTCCGTGACCGGCTGTCGGTCGGTCGCGGCGGCCAGCTCGGCATGAGCGCGGCCGGCTACCTCGTCGGCGCGCTCCGGATCCCGGGATACACCCTGCCGTTCGAGCAGGATGCGGTTCCGCATCCGAGCTACGCGGCCTCGCCGCTCGAGATCCTCATCCGCGCGAGCGACGGCGTCTCGGCCTACGGGAATTGCTTCGGCGATCCCGTCACGGCCGGCGTCTGCCGCAGCTTCGCGCTCACCGCGCCCGACGAACGTCACTACGCCTGGCACAAGCCGATCGTATACGTCGGCGGCGCGGGGTCGATCCGCGACGAGCATCTGCACAAGGGAGTACCCGAGTCGGGCATGCTCATCGTGCAACTCGGCGGTCCGGGATACCGGATCGGCGTGGGCGGAGGAGCGGCCAGCTCGATGGTCGGCGGCGCGAACGACGCGGAGCTCGACTTCAAGTCGGTGCAACGCGGCGCGCCGCAGATGGAACAACGGATGTCGCGCGTCATCCGTGCCTGCCTCGAACTCGACAAGGCGAACCCGTTCGTCTCGACGCATGACTTGGGTGCGGGCGGGCTTTCGAACGCCGTCCCCGAGCTCGTCTTCCCGTCCGGGGGGCGTATTGTCCTCCGGGACATCCCGTGCGGCGACGCGAGCCTCTCCATCCTCGAGCTCTGGGGCAACGAGGCGCAGGAACGCGAGGTCGTGCTCATCCGGGCCCACCGGCTCGAAGAGCTCAAAGGCATCGCCGAGCGCGAAGGTTGCCCTCTCGCGGTGATCGGCTCGGTGACCCGCGACGGACGCATCACGCTCGAACGGGAAGATGGAACCATGCCCGTCAGCCTGCCGCTCGAGCACATCCTCGGCTCGCTGCCGCGGAAGTCCTACACGGACACGCGTCGGCGCTTCGATGTGAAGCCGCTCGAATGGCCGCGGGATCTCACGGTTCGCGCGGCGCTCGAACGTGTGCTGCGTCTCGTGTCCGTGGGGTCGAAGGGCTTCCTCGTGCACAAGGTCGACCGCAGCGTCGGCGGCCGAATCGCCCAGCAGCAATGCGTGGGCCCGGCCCAACTTCCCGTCGCCGACTTCTCCGTCCTGGCGGATGGATACTTTGGCCGGTCGGGAACCGTGCATGCGCTCGGCGAGCAACCCATCGCGGGTATGCTTTCCCCGGGCGCGGCCGCGCGGCTCGCGATGACCGAAGCCATCCTCAACATGGCCGGCGCGCGCATCGACACCGCATCCGATCTCGAGGGCGTCAAAGCCTCGGCCAACTGGATGCTCGCGGCGAAGAAACCGGGACGCGATGCCTGGCTCTATGACGCCTGCGATGCCCTCTCGACGTTCTGCGTGCAGCTTGGCTGCGCGATCGACGGCGGAAAGGATTCGCTTTCGATGGCGGCCGGCGACATCGAATCGCCGCCGACGCTCATCGTGAAGGCGTATGCCACCATGCCGGACGTAGCCCGCAAGGCCACGCCCGACCTCAAGGGTGCGGGCAACGCGCTCGTGCACATAAGTCTCTCGCCCAACGTCTACCGCCTCGGCGGGTCGGCGCTGGCGCAAGCGTACGGGCAGCTCGGCGACGATCCGCCCGACGCGGACGCGGAGATCTTGAAGCGCGTCTTCTCCGCCACGCAGGATCTGCTCGGCGAGGGACTCGCGCTCTCCGTGCACGACGTGAGCGACGGCGGACTCATCACGACGCTGCTCGAGATGGCCTTCGCGGGTCACCTCGGGATCGACGTGAAGACCTTCTCCCCCGCCGGAACGCTCCGCACGCTCTTCGCGCAAGAACCGGGCCTCGTCATCGAATGCGTCGATGGACTGTCGCTGCTCGAATTCTTCGCGCGACAAGGCATTCACGCCGAGTGCATCGGACGCACGACGTGCGATCAACGCATCCGCGTTCGTCACAACGGGAAGGAAAGGCTCGAGGCGGACATGTGCGAGCTGCGCGCGATCTGGAGCGAAACGAGCTACCAACTCGAGAAGCTCCAAATCCCCGCCGACCTGGCGGACGAGGAACGCGCGAATACCCACGACCTGTGCGACGAACCGTTCCGGAGGCTCACTTATGTCCCGGGGCAGACGGCTCCCGAGATCCTGACGCGGGCAGCAAAGCCGAAGGTCGCGGTGATCCGCGCGGAGGGCAGCAACGGTGATCGCGAGATGGCCGCCGCCTTCCACCTCGCGGGCTTCGAGGCCTGGGACGTCACGATGTCGGACCTGCTCGAAGGACGCGTAGGCCTCGACGGGTTCCGCGGCGCCGTGTTCGTCGGCGGCTTCTCGTTCGCGGACGTACTCGACTCGGCCAAGGGCTGGGCGGGAATGATCCGCTACAACCCGCGGTTGCGCGATGAGCTGGAGCGCTTCCGGCGTCGCACGGACACGTTCTCGCTCGGCATCTGCAACGGTTGTCAGCTCCTCGCTCTCTTGGGCTGGGTGCCTGACCTCGGCCTGCCGACGGAGCGGCAACCGCGCTTCGTGCACAACCGCTCGGGGCGCTTCGAATCGCGCTTTTCGCAGCTCCGCATCGAGGAGAGCCCGGCCCTCATGCTGAACGGCATGGCTGGCTCGGTGCTCGGCTGCTGGGTGGCGCACGGCGAGGGCCGGCTCCATCTGCCGGGCATCGAGGACATCACGGACGTACACCCGAGCAACGATACGCTGACGCGCATCGTGGACGCTCGGCTCATCCCGGCGACGTACGTCGACTGGAGCGGCAAGCCGACCATGCGTTATCCGTTCAACCCGAACGGAAGCGCGCAGTCGGCGGCCGGGCTCTGTTCGCCGGACGGACGTCACCTCGCGCTCATGCCGCATCCGGAGCGTCTCGTGCTCCCGTGGCAATGGCCGTACCTGCCGCAGACGTGGAGGACATTCGAAGCCGGTCCCTGGCTCCGGATGTTCCAGAATGCACGTGCCTGGTGCGATCGGACGTAAGGCTTTGCCCGCCGAAGCTCGAAAGAGCGGAGGCGGGTTTTTTTGTACGCAAACATCATTTCGCGGTATCATACGACGCATATGAAGCACATTCTTTCCAGACTCGGCGTCGCGTTCGGTGTGTTCGCGATGTCGGCGGCGCTCGCATTGCCGGCCGCCGCCATGACCATCCGCGGCGGCGACACGTTCATCCTCCCGGAAGATGAAACGCTCAACGACGATCTGTACGTCGGCGGCGGGACGGTGATCCTCAACGGCCGTATCAATGGCGACGTCTCCGTGGCGGGCGGCACCGTGATCCTGAACGGCCCGGTGTCCGAAGACGTCATGGCCGCGGGCGGGAACCTCACGATCGCGGGCGAAATCGGCGACGACCTGCGCGTCGCGGGCGGGAACGTCTCGATCCTGAACGGCGTCGGCGGCGACGTGATCGTCGGAGGCGGAAACGTTCTCGTATCGAAGGACGCGGCGATCGAGGGAGACCTCGTCGCGGGCGCGGGGACGCTCGTCTTTGACGGCACGGCGAAACGCAACGCGCTCCTCGCCGGCGGTTCGATTCTCGTCAACGGCACGATCGACGGCCTCGCGGAGATCCGCGCCGAGAACGTACGGTTCGGCACTGGCGCGCGACTCATGAACAAGGCGCGCGTCTTCGCTCCGAAGGAAGCGCGGGTGGACGACGGCGCGCAGCTGCCGAACGGCGTGGAGTTCAATCGCGTCGAATATCGCAAAGGCAAACCGGTCGGCAGGCTCGAGGCCGAGAAATTCGTGAAGCCGCTGCTCGGATTCATCACGCTGCTCTTCGTGCTCGAACTCGTCGGCCTCATGATCGCGGCCGGATTCTTTGCCGGTTATTTCCGCACAACCTCGAACAAACTCGCGGATCGCGCGCTCGACAAACCGGGCCGTGCGTTGCTGACGGGCTTCGCCTTCGCCGTACTCACGCCGATCGTCGCGTTCGCGCTTGGACTCACGATCGTGGGCGGCTGGCTCGGGATCCTGCTCGGCCTCGGATACGCGTTCGCCGTCGCGTTGGCAAAAATCTACGCAGGCATCGTGTTCGGCGCATGGCTGTGGCGTCTCGGATCAAAGGGCAAGGCAAAGGGCGTGGACTGGAAATCGGCCGTGATCGGCGCCTTCCTGCTCGCCTTTATCGGCCTCATCCCGGTCATCGGCTGGATCATCCTTGTCCTCGTCTTCCTGCTCGCCCTCGGCGGGCTCTACGCCCTCATTGAGGAACGGATCAAACAGATGCGATAGCGGGTGCAGCACACATCCCGTCAGACCGGCTTGACGGGATTTTTCTTTTTTGAGACCGCTCGGTAAGGTTTGGCGCATATGAAACACTTTCTTCCCGCACTGGCGATCATCGGCGCATGCTTCGCTCTCCCGGTCGCGACACGCGCCGCCGAGCTCGAACCCGGACAATTCGTCCGCTCCTCCGACGGCACCGTGTATTGGTTCGCCGAGAATGAACGCCGGTACGTCTTTCCCGACGGCGCTACGCTGCAAAGCTGGCTCGGCGGTACGCCCGGCATGCTCAACGACGCATCGGACGTCGACCTTGAGCAATATCCCGTCGGCGGCCCGATGACGATGCGTCCGGGTTCGCGTCTCGTGCGTTTCGCCTCGGATCCGACCGTGTACGTAGTGACCCGCGGCGCCGTGCTGCGCGCTGCGACGCCCGAGCTTGCGTCCGCGTTTTACGGCAGCGAATGGCTTTTGAACGTGGAAACATTATCCGTGGCACTCTTCTCCAATTATCGCGTCGGCGCGCCGCTCGTCTACACCTCCGACTTCGACCGCTCCGCGGAACTCGCCGCCGCGAGCATGCCCGAACGCGATCTCGAGCTTCGCCGCGCGAACGGTCTTTTGCCGAGTAGCACGGCACCACTCAAGGCGGATGTCAAAACGACCGTTGACCCGATCGTCGTCCACCCGCCCGAACAGCCGACGATCGTCTCGTTTCGCGTCACCGTTTCCAAGCCCAACACGGACATCGCAAACCTGCGAACCGACATCTTCCGCGAAAACGGCCCGTGGATCAAAGCCTGCCGCGGCATCGACCTGTGCGTGCAGGACATCGACTACCAACTGATTACCAAGGATATCGAAGACCGCTTTTACGCCATCGTCAGCAACGACAGAGGCGAAACGCTTCCACGTGCCTACTCCCCGCTGATCACGGTCCGACCGATCCGGCAAACCCTTGCCGCCCAATAATCAATCAAGAAAACGCTCGAAACTTGACGTTTCGGGCGTTTTTCGTTAGCCTTTGGCCACTTAATCCTATGTGGGACCCCGTAAAAACGCTTCGCGTTCACGGGGGCTCGAACCACGTATCTATGCATAGCAAACGCTACACCGAACTGAAAAAGCTCGTTGATCCGAAAAAGCTCTACTCGCCCGAAGAGGCGATGGAACTCGTGAAGAAAACGGCAACCACCAAATTTACGGGGTCCGTCGAAGTCCACATCAATCTCGGTATTGATGAAAAAAAGGGCGATCAACAGGTCCGCTCGACCATCATCTTCCCCCACTCCATCGGCAAGGCAAAGAAGGTGATCGCGTTCGTTCCGGCCGACCGCGAGAAGGAGGCGAAAGAAGCTGGCGCCGATCTCATCGGCACGGACGAGATGCTCGACAAGATCGCGAAGACGGGAAAAGTGGACTTCGAAGTCGCGGTCGCGACGCCCGACATGATGCCGAAGCTCGCCAAGGTCGCGAAGGTGCTCGGTCCGACCGGCCTCATGCCGAACCCGAAGACGGACACCGTCGGCACGAACGTGAAGAAAATGATCGAGGACGTGAAGAAGGGCAAGGTCGCCTTCAAGAACGACTCGACCGGCAACATCCACCAGGCCATCGGCAAGACCGATCTCGGCGCGAAAGAATTACTCGAAAACTTCCACGCGCTTCTCGAAGCCGTGAAAAAGGTGAAGCCGAGTTCCGCCAAGGGAACCTATCTCAAATCCGTGACGCTGACCTCTTCCATGGGTCCGGGTATCCGCATCGACACCGGCTATTTGGCCTAAGACCTTCAAAATGCTCCGCCTTGCGGGGTGTTTTGTTTTCAAAATCCGTCTGCTAAGGTCTTCGGGAACACGTTATGTACAAGACCGGGAGGAAGATCAACGACCACGAGGATCTGAAAACCGTAGTAGAGAGCCTCAAGGCGCTCGGCGCGAAAATCGTGCTCACCCAAGGATCATACGATCTCGTGCATATCGGGCATGCGCGCTATCTCGAAGCGGCAAAAAAAGCCGGCGACGTCCTCATCGTCGGAATCGACTGTGACAAGAAAATCCAGCAGCGCAAGGGACCCGATCGTCCCGTCGTACCGGAGGAAGAGCGCCTTGAAATGGTGTTGCACCTACGCCCGGTGGACTTCGTTATTCTTAAGAATCATGACGACCCGAAATGGCATCTCATCAAAGCCATCAAGCCCGATGTGTTGATTGCAACCGAAGACACTTACGAGCCGGAAGAAATCGAACAGTTGAAGGAGTTCTGCAAGGAAGTGGTCGTGCTCGAACGCATGGCGACCACGTCCACCAGCGCGAAGATCCGGCATTTGCAGATCACGACGGCGGAAAAACTGGAAAAAACACTCACGCCGAAGCTGATCGCGCTCCTCCAAGAAACGCTGTCGCAAGTCCGCGAGGGATAGTATGCCGGCCATCGTCTGCTACATCCCCGTCCTTCATGAGGGATACCGACAACTGTTTGAACGTCACCTCGATGCAACCGAGCTTTGCCTTTTCGGAAACGACATCGTCGCCGAATTTGATTATTTACGAAAGGATATTCGCAAATTAGATCCGGCGCTCGTGAAAAAAGCGATCGAAGCGTGGGGAAGATTTGAGAATGTTTCGATCTTGGATGAAAACGTGATTACCCGACTTCGAGATTCGAAAACACCATTGATCGTTTCGGACGACGAACTGACGCAGGCGCTGGTCGAGAAACATTTTGCCGATCACCCCGTCAAAAAAGATACGATTTTCCTGCGCTGGGACAAAATGAAATCAATTGAACCGGTTCAAGTCTCGCCGGACGTTGAAATAAGTGAGGCGGATTTTGACCGTGGGATGATGAGCCTGGCGGAACAGGAAGCGACGCGAGCGAAAGATTGGTGGCGGCGCATCGGCGCGGTCGCCGTCAAAGACGGAAAAATCCTTTTTCAAGCGCATAACGTCTACGTTCCGTCGGATCAAACCGCGAATGACGAGGGTGATCCGCGCGGAAACTTCAAAGCCGGTCAGCACTTTGAATCCTCACTCGCACTACACGCAGAAGCCAGCCTGGTCGCGCAGGCGGCAAAACAAGGCATCGCGCTCGAGGGTGCGGAGATTTATTGCGACACGTTCCCCTGCCCGCCTTGCGCCAAACAGCTCGCCTATTCCGGTATTAAAACCGTTTATTATCGAAATGGGTATTCCGTTCTCGATGGTGAACGGATTCTAAAATCGCAAGGCGTAAAGATCGTTTGGGTGAAATAAAAAACCCGCGTAGCGGATCAGAGCCGTCCCTCGACAAGCGCGAATTCTTCGGACGTGAGCTCCTCGGTCCTCGCGCCGAGTCGCAGCTTCTCGTAGACATGCATCCGGGCGACTTGCGCCGCGATTTTCTCGGGCGACTTGGCGAGCGGAGCCTCCACCGGGCCCGTGAGATCCGGGACGATGATGTTCGCGTGCAGATGCAATACCGTACCCGTACTCTCTCGAGGAGAGCCGAAACGCATGACGAAGCCCCCGCCGGTGAATCCAAACCCGTGCTTCGCCCGGTTGAAGAGGACACCCATGGCCGTGAAGTCCTCGATCGAGATCGGGTCGGTCGTGAGCTGATGTCTCACCGGTGCAAGTATGAGGTGAGGGCTCGTGTGCTTGATCGGAAAGGGGTTCACCCACATCCGCCAGCCGCGCGCCTCTGCGATGACCTTATTCCGGTCATCCATCGGATCACAGAACGAACATTTGCCCACGCGATAGTCCTCGATCATGACGACGTACTGGTTGTACGACCGGCAGTAAACGAGCGTCAGTACTTGGTCTTCGGTCAGACCGTCGATACTCGGAAGGTCCAGTAAACCCATCGTTGCCTCCTCGTGGGTAAAAATTGCATCGCAACATGACCATAATAAAACCGACCCGTCAACGCTCTGTCATTGCGAGCGAAGCGAAGCAATCTCAGAACTAAGAACGGGGATTGCTTCGTCGTCCCGCCAAGCGGAACTCCTCGCAATGACACGAGTTATTTCTTTTTATAATTCTTCGGCTGCCCAAATTTGAATCTCCAAGCTTCGGTCTCTTCCAACGCTTCAAGATCAGGCTCGATCAGATGCGCATGAATGTGATTCACGCTTGAACCGTAATTACCGTGTTCGGACGTCCCAAAACGAATCGCCACTCCTCCCCCATCCATCTTCCGCTTTTTGGACTCTTCCGCGAACATTTCGAATAATTCTTTGCCAGACTCCGGATCAATTTCGGAAAGATGCTCGACATGCGTTTTGTAAATCGCCAAAAGTTGGTGCTTAATTTTCTCGTAGGGCCATTGATTCTCCGTCAGCAGCCAGAATTTCCCCTCCTTCAAAATAGGATTCTTGTGATACTTCTCGAGATTCTCGATACAAAACGGACAATGCCCCTGTTCTTTGATCTCCTCCATCACGGCGCGCTGGTCGTCGCGACGTACGGCGGACATGCTGATGAACCGATTATCGTTTTCGCTCATAGATTTGGTAGGTCGCGGCTGTTTCGTTTTTCTCATCTTTCGGCCACTCCTCCTCATGGACAAGATTCCATTCGAAAAAATCGACGGGCGGAAATTTCACATCACCTTCCGATTGCATGTGCACGCGCGTGAGATGAAGCCGATCGGCCTGCGGCAAAGCCATCCGATAAATCGCTTCGCCGCCGCCGATAAACACGTTCTCCCCTTTCGTTTTCTCGATCGCCTCTTCCCAGGAATGCGCGACAACGCAATCCGGTGCGCGAAAATCCTCTTGCCGGGTAATAATAACGTTTTTGCGATCCGGCAACGGATGACCGAGCCGCGCCATGATCGAATCGAACGTCTTGCGGCCCATCACCACGGTGTTGCCGGTGGTCAGCTTCTTGAAGTTCTTGAGATCGCGCGACAAATACCACGGCAACACGTTTTGATGACCGATGACGTCGTTATCGGAAACCGCAACGATGATCGAAATCATACTCAAATCGCGACGGGAATCCCTTTGATCCCCGGATGCGGATCGTAATCCTCAATCTGGAAATTCGTATGCCGGAAGTCGAAGAAATCCTTGATGTTCGACGTATCCATCTTCATGGTCGCGAGCGGCTTCGGCTCGCGCGAAAGCATCGTTTCGACCGCCGGAATTTGATCCACGTAAATATGCGCGTCGGAAAAACTGTGGACGTATTCATACGGCTCCGTGCCCGTGGCGTGCGCGAGCATCATGAGCAGCGCGCCGTATTGCACCATGTTGGATGGAACGCCAACGGGAACGTCGGCCGAGCGCTGGAACATGTGAAGCGTGAGCTTGTTATCGAGCACGCGCAGGTGGATCCAGCCGTGACAGGGTGCGACCACGACTTTTTGCTGCTTGCCTGTCCCACGAATAATGTATTGCGGAATCCATGGCGAGATGAAATGCGTACGCAAATGCGGAAACTCGCGAATCTGCTCGATGATATTTTGAAACTGATTGTAGGTTCCGCCTTCCGACGTCGGAAAATCGTGGAACGCCGCTCCGTACGAACCCGGGCCGAGATCTCCCGCCTCGAGACCGCGTTTGGCACACTTCTCCGGCGTGACCCACGACTCCCACCACGTGCAGCCGAATTCCTCGAGACCCTTTTGCGTGCGGACGCCGTTCGCGAATGCGCAGATCTCCCCGATCGCCTGTCTCCAGATCGTGACGGGCAAGCGCTCCGACTCCTTGGGTGCCATGTTTCGCTCATTAATAATGGGAAATCCGTTCTCGAACCTGAAGTGAAGCGGGTTCGGCCCGATCAAGGTGAGCGCATCCACGCCCTGCTGGCTGTTCGTGCGCTCTCCCCGCTCCAAAATATCGCGCAAAAGTCGCTGGTACTGGGCGTCGGGGGTGCGTTCGGCGAGAGGCTTCATCATATGGATCGAAACCTATCACACCGAAACCCTTGACGCATCTCCCCCGTACGGCGCACGCCTGCTAGCATGCACCGCGTATGCCGAAACTCATCATCGGACTCGTAGGCCAACCCGGTTGCGGCAAAGGAACGGCGGCCGATTATCTGCGCGAGAAGTACGGTGCGGGATACATCCGCTTCAGCGGCATTTTGAGCGACATTCTGGAACGGCTCTCTGTCGAAAAAACGCGGGATAATTTCATCAAGCTGTCCGAATCGTTGCGCGAGACCTTTGGCGACGACGTCTTCTCCTATGCCGTGGAACGCGCCGCGTTGAATGCGAAAGAAGACATCGTGATTCTGGATGGCATGCGGCGGCTGCAGGACATCGTCGCACTCGAGCCGCTGCCGCAATTCAAGCTGATCGCCATCGACGTGTCGCCCGAGCTGCGATTTGAACGCATGAAAAAACGCGGCGAAAAAGCGACGGAAGCCACGATGAGCTGGGAGCAGTTTCAGGCCGAAGAACGCGCACCGACCGAGATCACGATTCCGGAAGTCATGGCGCGCGCGTGGAAAACGATCAAAAACGAGGGCACGAGGGAGGAATTCGAGGAAGCCGTGAAGGAGATGATGCGAGAGCTCGGGTTTGACCCGATCGCTTAAACCTGCTTGGATGCGTTCGGTACCTGCACACGAAAACAGGAGGCGCTTTATGAGCGGACATGCCATGTCACTACCGGTGATGGCGCCCGACCAAGGGCGCCTCGTCGTCATCGACGCGATCGACGGCGCGGGCAAGGATACCGTCGCCGAACGACTGCGTACGTACGTCCGGAAGACGGGGCGCAACCTCGTCGATCTCGACGAAGTCGCACGCGGCGCCAACGCGTTCTACTTCGAGCGCGGTGACGATCCGCGGCTCGACGGCGTGGACGCGATCTACGTCTCGCAGCCGACGTACGTCGGCATCGGCCGGGTCATCCGAGGCGAGATCATGAAACACAACGCCTACGACGTCCGCGCCACGGCGCAAGCGTACGCGCTCGACCGACAAGTTCTGTACGAGCGCACCATCCTGCCGTTCTTGCGCGCGCGACCGGGGCGTATCGTGTTGCAAGGACGCGGGCTCATGTCCACGCTCGCGTACCAGACCGTGCAGGGACTCACCATTCCGGAACTCCTCGAACTGCCGGGAAACCGGCTCGAGCTCTCACGACGACCCGACTGCGCGATCATTCTCGAGGTCTCGACCGAAACCGCGGTCAAACGACTCGCGGGGCGCACAAACAAAATCGACGATGACAAATTCGCCGAGGAGGCATTCCAGAAGCGCGTCTCGCGGCGCTACCGCGACGAAGATCTGAAAAAGGTCTTCACGAAACTCGGTACGCGCATCGAATTCGTCGATGCCGAAGACTCCCCGGACGAGGTGGCCGCGAAATGTGTCGCCTATCTGGAATCCGTCATCGCAACCTGAAACGATCCACACCTTCCCAATCCCGCCGCAGGCGGAAGCAGGAGGGCTTTTTCATTTTGTTCGATATTTTGCTACTCTTCCGACCATATGACTTCCCTTATCTCCATCGGAGACCTGATTACCAACGGCCTCAAGGATATTCAAAAAACCTGGAAACCGACGCTGAAATATACCGTTTGGTTTTTCCTCGCACCGCTGCTCTTCGTCATTTTTACCTGGATCTCGCTGCTCGCGACGGGGCTCGGGGGCGCGCAACCCGGCATGGGCTTGTTCGGTTTGTTCATCCTGGGATACATCGCACTGATCCTCGGACTCGTCTGGGCCTCCATTGCGCTCATGCAGCACGTCATCGGACATGCGCAAGGGCACGACATGGGCAAGCGGAAGCCGGAGAAACCGGCTCTTTCCTATCTTCCGAGCCTGTTATGGGTGACGATCCTCGCTACGCTTCCCGCGGTCGCGGCGTGGATCATCGCCTACCTTCCCTTGTTCTTCGCGAGGGATTCGAATGCGGCCGGCATCCTGCTCGCCGTACTGTTTCTCGCGGCCCTTGTCTTCACGATCTGGATCGGCGTTTCATTTTCGCAATCGTACCTACTCGTGCTCACGGACGAGGCACGCGGCGTGGCCGCGATCAAGCGCTCGTACGCCCTGGTGCGCGGCCGCTGGTGGAAAACGCTCTGGCGCATCCTCGTACCGAACCTCGCGTTCCAGCTGATCGTGTGGACGATCCTCTCGCTGTTCTACGGAGCTATCTTCATGATCGGGTTCGCCCTGTTCGGCGGATGGCTCGCAAGTCTCGGCATCGGACAGGAGGCGGGGGCGGAGGCGGCACGCGCGGCCAACGTGGGATTCGGGCTGCTCGGCATCCTGTTCGGTTTCCTCATCCTGCTGGCGGGTATGCTGCTGTTTGCCGCGCAAATCATCGCGCAGGCGATCTACCAAGCCAGCGTCGCGGCGCGCCTCTTTTTCTCACTCAGGTCCACGAAAGCGTAATACTATGTCGCAACCTCTCATGCCCGTCGGCGTCCTGATCTCCTCCGGCTGGGAACAGTTCAAACGCGATTGGAAAGCGAATCTCGAGTTGTCGGTTCGCTTCGTGCTCGCCGCCGCCATCGTGTTCGCGGCCGCGCTGATCGGCCAATCGCTCCCACCTGCGGGAAGCCTCGCGTTCAATCTCCTCGCGGTCGGCGTGGCGGCCGCCATCAACTTGCACACGATCCTCACGCTCCTCGAGCTCTCATTGCGGCGCGACCGATCGAGTACGGGCGACGCCAAGGCGAGCGTCGAGGTCGGCCGGACGCATTTCTTTCCCTTCCTGTGGGTACTCGTGTTGCAGTCCGTCGCCGTATTCGGCGGCCTGATGATCTTCTTTCTCCCGGGCATCTGGCTGTCGGTGTTGCTCGGCTACTCGCTGCCGAGCCTCGTCGAGGACGGCACACGAAGCCTGGATGCGCTCAAGGCATCGGCGGATCTCGTGAAAGGGCGATGGTGGGCCGTCTTCGGGCGGAACCTCGTCGTCGGCATCGTCGTAGGACTTCTCGCCTCGCTGACCACGCTGCTCGTCCTGGTCATCGTCGGCTTGTTTATCGGCATGGACCAGGTATTCGGACTCGCCGACTACGTGAACGATCCGAACATCCCCGCCAACCCTGTCGTCGACGGCATTCTCGCGGTCTTGAACGGTATCGTGCAAGCGATATTCGTGCCGCTCGCCGTGATTTATCAAGTAAAGATTTTCCACGGATTGAAACGGACACGGTAAAACATAAGTGAGTAGTGAGTAGACAGTAGCCTGATGAATACAGGAAATCACAAAAATTTGATTGTCTGGCAAAAAGCGATGGATCTAGTCGTTCTTATTTACGGACTTACCGATTCGTTCCCCAAAGAAGAAATATACGGTCTAACTTCCCAGATACGGAGAGCGGCTGTTTCGATTCCATCGAACATATCGGAAGGGCGACGGCGAATGACAAAAACCGAGTTCAAGCATTTTTGCCGCATCGCTTTTGGCTCGGCTTCAGAACTTGAAACACAACTAGAGATTTCAGGAAGATTAAAATTCGGGAGCGATAAAAAACGTGCTGATTGCCAAGTTTTGCTGGATGAAGTAATGAGAATGTTGAATAAACTCGCCTCCGCTAGGCTACTCACTACTCCCTACTTTCTACTCACTTCTGTATGCGCCTAATTCCCATCATCGGCCTGGAAGTTCATGTTCGTCTAAAAACCAGGACGAAGATGTTTTCGGATTGCCCGGCCGTGGATGATGCCGCGCCGCCGAACACGGCGATCTGCCCCGTCTCGACGGGCCAGCCGGGCGCGCTCCCCTCGATCAACGCGGAAGCGGTTCGACTCGGCGTGCGTGCGGGACTTGCCCTCGGCTGTCGTATTCCCGACAAGGCGCATTTCGACCGCAAAAATTATTTTTATCCGGATTTGCCGAAGGGCTACCAAATTTCGCAATTCGACCATCCGATCGCGGTGAATGGTGCGGTACAAGTCGAAGTTCCGGGACAAGAGCCGCCCCGCGATTCGATCCGCGTCGGGATCACGCGCGCGCACTTGGAAGAAGACGCCGCAAAAAACATCCACGACGCCGCGACCGGCTCGACGCTCGTCGATTACAACCGCGCCGGCGTTCCGCTGCTCGAGATCGTGACCGAACCTGACTTGCGCTCCCCTACCGAAGCGAAGGCGCTGCTCCAGGAATTGCAGGCGATCCTGCGCGCGATTGGCGCTTCGAACGCGGACATGGAAAAAGGCTACATGCGTTGCGACGCGAACGTCTCGCTACTCGAGATCGGCGAGGATAACAAACCGCTCAAGGCGGAATATAATCCGAAAACCGAGGTAAAAAACCTGAACTCGTTCAAGGCGGTCGAGCGTGCGCTCGCGTTTGAGATCGAGCGACATCGCGCGCTCATGGAGGCCGGCCAAGTTCCGGAACACGCCACGCGCGGCTGGGACGAACACAAGGGACAGACGTTCGAACAGCGCACGAAAGAAAGCAGCGCCGATTACCGATACTTTCCGGAACCGGATCTGCCGCCGCTCGATCTCACGAACATCCGAGAAGAGGAATCGGCAAAGATCCCGCCGCTTCCCGCGCAACGTCGCGCGACGCTCGTGCAGGACCACGGCTTCTCCGCCGAGGACGCACGGTTCTTTGTCGCGAATGGCTGGACCGATTACGCGGAGGCCGTCATGGGCGAGCTCGCGGGCTGGATCGAGGCGTCCGACGACACGAACAAAAGCGGCGGTGAGATCCTCTCCGAACAAAAGCAAAAATTCGGGAAGCTCGCCGGCGGATGGCTTACGAGCAAGCTCGCGGGGCTCCTGATCGCCGAAGGCAAAACCATCGACGACGTGAGGATCACGCCGGAAAACTTTGCGGAATTCCTACACCTGCTCGATGCGGGAACCGTAAACTCGTCGAACGGACAAAAACTACTCGCACTCATGCTCGAAACCGGCGCGGACCCCTCGCAGCTCCTCGAGGAACACGATCTCGGCCAAATGAACGATCCGGCGGAACTTGCGCACATCGTCGAGACGGTTCTTCGACAAAACCCGGAACAAGTCGCACAGATCAACGCGGGAAAAGTCGCCCTCGTAAAATGGTTCGTCGGCGTCGTGATGAAATCCACCGAAGGCCGCGCGAATCCGGAAGCGGCGGAGAGGGAGATCAAGCGTCAGCTTGGCATCGAATGATGTTGTGCGTCACACGACATCATGTAAGGATCTGAACATCGGAAAGTGAGGGCTCTTTGACCGATAATGAAGCATCAAAAGTCGTCTACTTCACGTCCGCCGTCGGCTCGGCTCCTCACAAAGCCGAAGAGCTGAAGTCGATCGTACTCCGGGAGGATTCAACCGCGCACTTCAAGGGAGTCGTCGACGCGATTCAGAAGCTGGTCGAAGAGTCCTCGCCGTTCGATGCGGGATTCTTGACCCGTCTGGAAACTCGGCTGCGTCGACTCCGTTCGGAAACGGCTCGAAGCTCCGATGGCTGCGATCCGAGAAGTTATGCGGTGAGTGCGCTGCTCGGCGCTATCTCTCATCGCGCCACCTAACGCGTTTCGACGCGTTCTTTTTATCCAATACAAAACACCCGACGGGTGTCGGGCGCTTTGTTTGATGAACATGGTGCTCCAGACTTGGTAATCTTTTTCAAGAATAGATCGTGGAACGTTCCCTGTCAAGCGCGCGTTGCGGAGCCGACGTGGGGAATCGAACCCCATCATCCAAGATTACCAAGTCTGGATGAGCAACCATGCTGTCGGCCCGCCTTCTACCACGTTCCCTATTTCAACGTGTCTGTCAAGGGCCCAGAAACAAAACATCCCCGCGTCGCGGGGATGTTTTGTTTCTCTTACGCCTGGGGGGCGCGATTCTCCATCGGGCGGGCCTTGTTCACGGCGATGCGGCGGCCACCCATGTCCGAACCATCGAACATGGAGATCGCTTTGTCAGCCGCGGCGTCGTCGGTCATCTCGACGAACGCGAAGCCACGCGGGCGGCCCGTCTCACGGTCCATGGGAATGTACACCGAGAGCACTTCGCCGGCCTGGGAGAAATGCTGCCGGAGCTCCTCGTCCGACGTGCGGTACGGGATGCCTCCGACGAACAACTTCGTGGGCATGCGGTTAGGGTCCCTTGCGGGACCGACACAATTGTAAACGGATACCGTTTGCGCGCCCCTTCCCCGACCAACGGACGGACCCTCGCACGTGCTATCCAACACATAGGATGGCGGATTTTTTGCCGATTGTCAAGGGCTTTGGCACAATCGACGGGTATGAAACGCCACGCCACGCTCCCCTCTTGCCACGATTTCCACAAGATTCTCGCCGAACGCATCGAGCACCCGGAACGCGCCGTGCAGATCGATCGGCGCATCAACAAGCAATTCGAGAAAATCCGAACGATTTTCGTCCTGGACATGTCCGGGTTTTCACGGACCGTACAGCGATACGGCCTTATCCACTATCTGGCCATGATCCACAAGATGCAGCGCGTCACCCGGCCGATCGTGGAACGGCACAAGGGCGCCGTCGTCAAGTACGAGGCGGACAACTGCTTTGCGGTGTTCCCGAACCCGGATGCGGCGATCGCGGCCTCGCTCGAGATCCAACATGACCTGGACGTGGCGAATCTCCTGACGGACGACGCGAGCGACGTACACGTCGCGATCGGCATCGGACACGGCCCCGTCCTTCTCTTTTGCGACGACTTGTACGGAAATGAAATGAACCTCGCGTCGAAACTCGGGGAAGACACGGCGGAACGTGGCGAGATCCTGCTCACCGAAGCGGCAAAAAAGGCGTGTACCTCCAAACGGTATGCGTTCCAACGCCTGCCCTTGTCGATGAGCGGCGTACGCATGCGCGCGTATAAGTTGAAAAAATAAAATAATGTCAGCCGGATATCGTGCATCCTTGATGCAAAACAATTCATCCACAGGTTCCCGTTGACACACGTTTTGAAAAATCTGTGCTATACTTTTGTTGCACGCGTGAAAGTTTTTTTCACGAGCATCGATCCCGCGATTTACGCGAGACGATTAACCACGAAAGGAGGGAAACGTATGGCAATGAAACGCAAGAAGAAGGCGACGAAGAAAGCCGCGCCGAAGCGCCGCGCCGTGAAGCGCAAGGCCGCGCCGAAGCGCAAGACCACCAAGCGCCGCAAGGCCGCCAAGAAGCGCCGCTAATCGCGACGATTCATACGTACCTTCTCGGAGGAGACCCCGTCTGCACGCAGGCGGGGTATTTGTTTCCCGAAACGTCAGCGCTCGATCTTCACGATCCTCCCTTCCTCGCGGCGATAGACAATCAACAGACGCGGATAACGCACGAGCCAATCGCCGTCCAGAAGGCCGGCGTAAAATGATGGGTTCGTTTTGGCGAGCGCGGCGACATCCGTGAGCCGCGTCACCGTCGGCACCTCGCGCGGGACCGCGTACCGCGCCGCGACTTCGGCGGCAACAAGACTCTCGATCGACGTCTCTTGGGCTGTCGGCCGCGCGGACGGCTGATGCTGCATGATGAGCAGGACAAGAAACGCCACAAACGTGGCGGCAAAGGCGAATAATCCCCACATCAAGCGGAATCGGGCCATGACAAAGAGGGTAGCAAACACCGTCTGTCATTGCGAGGAGTCCGCCAGCCGGCGGGCGACGAAGCAAACCCATTGAGACTTGACGTTTTCCCTGAATTTCCGTAAGGTTCGGCACGACTGACACCCTAATTCATCGATTGGTCCGGGGCGTTTGACCCACGGCAATCGGCCCCGATCGGCAGACTGATCGAGGTCATCATCCACCCGAACGGCGGATCCCGGGAGTCAGTCTCGATCCGTCGTTTTCGCATCATCAATTATTTATGACTACCAAACCCAACGCAGCCTCCGAGTCGGAAATCGCCAAGCTGCTCGAGGCCGGCGTCTCCCCGGCGTTCCCGAATGTCGGCGAGGTCGTGAAAGGCACGGTCATTTCCGTCGGTCGTAACGAAGTCCGCCTCGACATCGGCGGCCTGGCCGTCGGTCTCATCCGCGGTCCGGAGCTCGACAAACACATGGACCTGCGCGTCGGCGACGAGGTCGAGGCGACCGTCCTCGAGCTCGATAACGAATTCGGCGAGCTCGAGCTCTCGCTCAAGGGCGCGGGTCGCCGTCGCTCGTGGGAAAAGATTCGCGAGCTCATCAAGGAGAACGCGCCGATCCAGGTCAAGGTACTCGACGCGAACAAGGGCGGCCTCGTCACGCGCGTCGAAGGCATCCCCGCGTTCATCCCGGTTTCGCAACTCTCCCCCGCCAACTATCCGCGCGTCGCGGGCGGCGAGAAGAGCAAGATCCAGGAGAAGTTGAAGCAGCTCATCGGCCAGACGCTCGACGTGAAATTGCTCGACGTGAACGAGGAAGAAGAGAAGGTCGTCGTGTCGGAGAAGGCCGTGTGGGAAACCAAGCAGGAGTCGGTACTCGCCAAGTACAAGGTCGGCGACGTCGTGGAAGGCGACGTGACGGCCGTGACCGACTTCGGTTCCTTCGTGCGCTTTGACGCGAACCTCGAAGGCCTCGTGCACATCTCGGAAATCGCCTGGCAGCGCATAGACCACCCGAGCGACGTGCTCAAAGTCGGCGACCACGTGCGCGCCGAGATCATCAACATCGAAGGTTCCAAGATCTTCCTGTCGATGAAAAAGCTTGTCGAGGACCCGTGGAAGTCGGTCGCGAGCCGTTACAACATCGGTCAGTGGGTCAAGGGCCGCGTGCTCAAGATCAACCCGTTCGGCCTGTTCGTCGAGCTCGACCCGGACATCCACGGCCTCGCGCATATCAGCGAGCTCGGCCAGAAGCCGGTAAAGGACGTGAACGAAGTGGCCCGCGTCGGCGACGAATTCGAGTTCCGCATCATCTCCATCGATCCGGACAACCACCGCCTCGGCCTGTCGCTTCGCAAGGAGAAGGAGAAAGAGGCCGCGAAGGCCTAACCAAAGGCACGAAAATACCGCTGGACGTTCCGGCGGTTTTTCGTTAACAGAAAAACCAATACGCATTCCGTATTTCGCGACCAAGCGCGTGCGCATCCCCATGCCCCAACATTCCCAAGTACGACTGCAACGTTGCTTCTTCCGGCTTTTGTCTCATGCGTTTCATCACCCGCTGCTTCGTTTTGGTTCGCAGGACGCGATGATGCGGGAAATGGGTCCAGCCCAAGAAGTCGATTCCGGCTGCAACTATTTTAAGAATGATTTTACCGGGGTGCAATTCTAATGCAAGGCGATCACGCAGAAATGATTGGACGGCGTCTTGTAGGGGCACGGCGCGCCGTGCCCCTACTCAAATTCTTCATACAAATCGGATGGGAAGTGAAAGTCCTCGACCATAAAAAATTCGCCGCCATCTCCGTTCCCCTGAATGAGATCGGTAAGATGGTCGGCGGATGGAAAAAATCTTTGGAGTGAAAGAT
>RHKK01000009.1 GCA_008363075.1 Candidatus Uhrbacteria bacterium | reverse complement strand
GACTCGTGCTCATGGTCTCTCCCCTCCGGCTACGAGCCCTGCCCGGTGTCGCCGGTGTCGCCCGTCTCCCCTGTACCGGTATACCCCAAGGGGGTGGCGTACAGGGAGAGCCTCAGGTCGATCTGGTCCGGGTCGTTGCTTCGGATGCGGAGCTCTCCCTGCGCCGGTAGATCGGCGGCCAGCGTGCAGGCCACGGTGAATTCGCGCTCCAGGCCGGGTTCGACCTCGAATTCCTCGACCTCCTCCATCGTGAACTGGCCGCTGGCGCTGCTGACCACGCTGATGTCGTAGATGCGCAGCGTCTCGTCGCCCGTGCTCGTGATCTTGAGGTACTCGCGCGAGAGGATCCCGACCTCCAGGTCGGTCCAGGTGAGCTCGCTCGGGTAGACCTCCATCTGGCCATTGGCCTCGGTGGTCGTGTTCTGGCCAGGGGTCTGCTGGAAGCCGGTCTCTCCGCCACAGGCGGCGAGCAGGGCGAGCGTGGGGAGGCGGACAGCGCGCATGGTTCGAACTCCGGTGGTCGGCCGTCACGATAGCGCGCGGCCGCGCCATGCGGTACCAGAACACGGATGAAGGGTCCCACGCCCGGCCTCGCCGCGCCCATCCTCCCGCCGGAGAACCTGCCGGAGCGCGTGGACTTCGAGATCGAGGTCCCCAGGGGCGGCTTCGTCAAGCGCGGGCCGGACGGCCGCGTCGACTTCGTCTCGCCGGTCCCGTGCCCCTTCAACTACGGCTCCGCGATCGGCTACTGGTCGGCGGACGGCGACCCCACCGACGTGATCGTGCTCGGGCCGCGGCTCGGGCGCGGGCACCGGGGGAACCTGCCCGTCTTCGCGCGCGTGCGCATGCGCGACCGCCTGAAAGCGATGAACGAAGAAGGCGCGTTCCCCAAGGGGATCGAATTGAAGGTCGGCGTGGGGTTGAATACGGGCGAGATGGTTGTCGGCAACATCGGCGCCGAGCTGCGATTCGATTACACCGTGATCGGCGACAGCGTGAACCTCGCTTCGCGTACCGAAAGCCTGTGCAAGGAATACGGTGCGGAGCTTCTCGTCACGCAAAATACCGTCGCGGATTTGGGTGACGCGTTCCACGTGCGTCTGCTTGATCAAGTCGCGGTGAAGGGGAAGAAAGAGCCCATTCGCATTTACGAAGTGCTCGGTCTCGCCGGCGAAGTGCCCGACGAGCGGCTCGTCTATGCGCGCCGGTTCGAAACGGCGCTCGACCACTACTTCGCGCGGCGTTTTGACGAGGCACTTCGCGATGGCGAGGCGCTGCTCGCCGAGCGTCCGGAGGATGCGGCGGCAAAACATCTCGCCGAGCGCTGTCGCATCTACAAGGAAACGCCGCCACCGCCGGAATGGAACGGGACGTGGGTGATGACGAAGAAATGAAAAAACCGAGCTCAGCTCGGTCAGACCGGGTTGCCCGTGGGGAGGAAGAACGGGAGCTTGGCCTCGGCAATGGAGCGATCCCACTGGGAGATCACCTTGTCGCCGAAGAGGAGCTCGATGCGCCATTTCGCCTCGTTGCTCATCATCCAGCCCTTGGGATGGTGTTGGACGCTGACGCGGAACGATCCGCCGACCCATTCGAGCAGTGCTTGCTCGATGCCGACACGGAACGAGTCCGTTTGGATGATGAGCTTACCGACGTTTATGGAACGCGTTGCGAGCTTCTGTTTGCGAACGGCCGCAGGCTCGAGCTCGCAGGTCTTGAACGGCACCGTCCAGGCTGGCGAGCCGTTGTACGGCTTCTTCGGGTCCGTAAACCCGACGAGCAGCGCGAGCGGCAGGGTGTCGCGCGGCGTCGCCGAGGGGACGAACGCTTCGACCGTTCTTGACGTGAGGAAGAACCGAAGTGGCTCCGCCTGCTTGCAGCCGCGGAAATCCACCTGTTCGTTGGGAATGCGATATGCGTAGTTCAATGCATCCTCCTTTCGCGCGCCCTATTTGGGAGTAAAAACGCCTCTCCGTCAAGGGAGAGGCGTCGGGTCATCGGCCGAGACCGACGCGTTCGCGCACGAGCTTCATCTTCTTTTCCGCCAACGCCTTCGCCTTGTCGCGCCCTGCGTCCAGGATCCGCTCAAGCTCGGACGGATCGTCGCGCAGCTCGCGTAAGCGTTTCGTGATCGGCGCAAGATGTTCGATCAACCGGTCCGCCAAATCCTTTTTGAAATCGCCGTACCCCTTGCCGTCGAACGCCTTTTCGATTTCGTTCAGGCTCAATCCCGTGACGTGGTGGTAGATCGTCATGAGGTTCGAAACAGCCGGCTTTTTATCCTGATCGAAATAGACGCGACCCTCGCTGTCCGTGACCGCGCGCATGATCTTCCGGCGGACCGTGTCCGCATCGTCATCGAGCATGATCACGCCGCTTTTTGACTCGTCGCTCTTGGACATTTTCTTTTCCGGATCCTGCAGGCTCATGATGCGCGCCCCGTGCTTCTGGATGAGCGCCTGCGGCACGACGAACGTGTCTCCGAAGCGCTCGTTGAACCGCCGTGCGATGACGCGCGTGAGCTCGAGATGCTGCATCTGGTCTTCACCGACGGGTACCGCCGTCGTGTCGTAGAGCAGGATGTCCGCGGCCATGAGTGCGGGATACGCGAAGAGCCCGAGGCCCGCGCGCTCGCGCCCGCCCTTTTGCGACTTGTCCTTGAATTGCGTCATCCGCTCGAGCTCGCCCATCTTGGTGATGGTGCCGAGAATCCAGGCGAGCTCCGCGTGTTCCGGCACCTCGCTTTGGACGTAGATGTCCGAGCGCGCGGGATCGATGCCGGCCGCAAGATACGCCGCCGCCACGTCGAGCGTGAGCGCCCGGAGCTCCTTTGGGTCCTGCGGCACCGTAATCGCGTGCAAATCCACGATGCAAAACAGGCAGCGATGGTTTTTCTGGATCGCGACCCATTGCTTCAGCGCTCCGATGTACGTGCCGAGATGCGCCGTCCCGGTCGGTTTCACTCCCGAAAACACGAGGTCTTTCATGCGGGAAGTGTAGAGCGCAGGGCGTAAAGTGTAAACGAGGAAACACGGGGTCGTGAGATTGACTCTTTGGAGATTCTGTGCCACAGTCCACCCGCTTCTTCGAAAAAAGTGAAAGGGGAAGATGATGACCATCAAGATCGTCTTGGGTTCCAAGAGCGAGGTAAAGCGTCAGGCCGTCGTGCATGCGCTCCAGGTCGCGAACGTCGACGGCGAGGTGGTGTGCATCGAGGCCGACTCGGGAGTGAATCCGCAGCCCATCGAAGATCTCGAGAGCATGACGGGCGCGCGCAACCGCGCGCTTGCGGCTCGTGCGTACGATCCGGACGCATATGCGCTCGGTATCGAGAACGGCATCATTCAGCCTCGCGACTGGGTGGACCGCGCCTATCTGCATCTCATCGCGCCCGACGGCTCGGAATACGCAGATTGTACGGCCTGTGTCCTCGTGCCGGATGCGCTCGTCGAAGAGGCGCGGGCGACGGGCTTCAAGGTCACCGTGGGTCAGCTGCTCGCCGAGAAGCACGGAAGCCATCCCGAGGATCCGCACTCATTCCTGACCGAGGGCGAGATGAGCCGCGGGTGTATTCTCAAGAGCGCGCTTGTGGAGCTCTTCGAGGAGTTGTCCTGGCCGGGCATGCGCCGGATCCGCATCGGGTCCGTGACGCGACATCTGCCGATCCGCGAGGTTGCGCCGGACATCCGCGTCGCACTCTTCAATCTCCTCGGAGATTGGGAGCTTGCCGAAGCGGCGGGCGTCGAGCTCGCGAAGCGCGTCCCCGAGGGCATCGATGCGCTCCTCATGCCGGACGGCAAGGCACAGGCCCTGCTCCACGTCATGGGCCGTGAGACCCAGCTACCGACGTTCGTCGCGCGCAAGGAGCGCAAGCCCTACATGGGCGATCCGGTCGTGAGCGTCTCGCTCAAGAGCATCACCACCGACCGGATGCAGGAGCTCTTCCTCGGCGCCGAGGACGCGGCCCGTCTCGCGGGCAGGAGCGTCGCCTTCGTGGACGACGTTGTCTCGACCGGCGGCACGCTCCAGGCACTCGAGACGCTGGTCGAGAAGGTCGGCGCGCGTCACGCGGCTACGCTCGCCATCTTCACGGAAGGCAAACTGCGCGAGGACGTCATCTCGCTCGGGCACCTGCCTCTCTACTGATCCCGCAAGGGATCTTTTTCGTAACGAAAACCCTCTCCTTACGAAGGAGAGGGTTTAGGTGAGGTGGATGATTACACCTCCACGATCACCGGAATCACCATGGGACGAAGTTCCGTTTTGACGTAGAGGAACTCGCCCATTTCGTCGCGCAGTTTGTCCTTGAGAAGCGACATGTCGATGCCCGCGCCTTTGACGCGCGACATGCCGTCCTTGAGGATCGCATGCGCCTTGTGGCGCGACTGCGCGATCAGCTCCTGGTGTTCCTTCATGAACACGAACCCGCGCGAGACGATGTCCGGCACGGCCACCGGCGCGCCGCTCTTGCCGTCCACCACCGCGACGATGATCACGACGCCGTCGCCCGCGAGCTGCTGGCGGTCGCGCAGCACCACCTGGTTCGTGTTGCCGACGCCGAGACCGTCCACGAACACATAGTTCGTATCCACCTTGTCGTTCGTCAGCCGGCCGTTGCCGTTTTTGTCGAACTCCATGATCTGCCCGTTGTCCGCGATGAAGATGCGTTCCGCCGGGAAGCCGGCCGCGACGGCCGCCTTCGCGTGATCGCACAGGAACGAGTAGTGCCCCTCAATGGGAATAATATATTTCGGCTTGATCATTTGATGCATTTCGACGAGGTCGTCCTGCTGCGCGTGGCCGCCGGCGTGCACATCCATCATCTTGTAGTGGATGACCTCCGCGCCCTCGCGGTAGAGCGTGTCTTTCACGCGCTGCACCGAGCGCTCGTTGCCCGGAATGACCGAGCTCGAGAACACGACGGTGTCGCCCGGTTCGATCGAGAGGATCGGGTGTTCGCGGTTGGCGATGCGCATGAGCACCGCGCGTTCCTCGCCTTGCGCGCCCGTGCAAATGACGGCCGTCTTTTCGCGCGGATATTTATGAATGTCGCGCGTGTCGATCAGCGTGCCTTTCTGGATATCCATGTAGCCGAGCTGTTGCGCGATCATGATATTCGACTTCATCGAAAATCCCTCGATCGCGACCTTGCGGCCCTGTCGCTCGCACGCCTTGATGATTTGCTGGACGCGCGCGATCATCGACGCGAACGTGCCGACGATAACGCGGCCCTTGGCGTTTTTAATGATCTCGTCGATGTTGGTCTGGATGTCGATTTCCGGCAGCTGCTTGCCCGGCTTCGACGCGTTGGTCGAGTCGATCATGAGCGCGAGCACACCGCGCTCGCCGAGCGCCTTGATCTTCTCCGTTTCTTGTACGGATTGGGAGCCCGGTCCCGGATCGAGCTTGAAGTCGCCCGTGTGCACGATAATGCCCGCCGGCGTCTCGACGATCACGCCGACCGACGACGGCACCGAGTGCGACACGCCGAAGAACTCGACCTTGAAACTGCCGAGCTGAAGCACGTCATCGTATTTCACCGAGAACAGGTTGAGCTTAGGCTTGTCGCGATGGTCTTCCTGACGCTTGGCGATGATGCCGCACGTGAGGTCCGTCGCGAAAATCGGCGGGTTGCCGAGCTTGGGCGCGAGATGCGGAATGCCGCCGATGTGGTCGTAGTGCGCGTGCGTGATGATCACGCCGCGGATATTTTTTTCCTTCCCCTTAAGCGACGACAGGTTCGGGACGATGTAGTCCACGCCCGGCATGTCTTCATCCGGGAACTGCAGGCCCATGTCGATAATGATGATATCGTTGCCGTACTCCATCACCGTGCAGTTTCGGCCGACTTCCTCGTTGCCGCCGATCACCATCACTTTGAGACGTTGGTCACCTTCAAGCGTGTCCTTGTCCGTGCCGGTCTTGCGGAACGGCTGGTGCTTGAACGTGCTCATGCGGGGCACCGACTGGAAGGCGCCGCCCATAGGACCGCGCTTTTTCCCGCCGCGGCGCTTGACCTCGTGTTTGTCGGACGGGCCGCGCTCCTCCTTGGCAAAACCTTTCTTGAGGCTGGGCATGCCTTGAGGTGTTCGGCGGAACGCCGAAGGACGGGACGCGCCGCTCGGGCTCGCCCCTGAAGATTTTTGATTGTGTTGATCCATAGTCTAGGAATGAAAGGGTCAGCGAGACCCATAAGACAGCGAAAAAGCTTTAGCTGTCCGCGTAACTCTTAAATTAGTGTCACGACTTTCGAGGTGATCCCACGTGGCGAAGCTTTACGTGGGGTCGCCGGCGAAAAACGTTACATTCAATAGAATACCAAGAATTTTTCCCTGCGTCAAGCAACGAATCCAGATTCGGGAGTCCTGAACGAGTTGACGGGGATCGATTTTTCTGCTCAAGTAAGAGCCATCTCCGACGATGGATCAATGCAGGAAGGAGGAGGAGAGATGGGCTTTTTGCAACGATTGAGGGCGGGCGTGCGATCGCTGGTCGCCTGGTCGCGGGAGCTGATCGCGACATCCCGCCGAGTCGATTCGCAGAACGCGCGCGTGGATCCGGACGAGAGTCTCGGGCCGCGCGTGCACAGGTCCGGTTACGTCCATGCGTACGAGGATGCGGCACGGAAGCTCGTCGCGCTCGGCGAGGCGCGGATCGACGCGATCGTTCACGACGTCGGCGAGCGCCTCATGCGCCCCGTGTCCAGGGAATCGCTCGCGAACGCGTTCAAGCAGATCGCGGAGCGGGTGTCATCGGACGCGCGCATTCCCGTGCAGGCGAAGGACGCCGCCAAGGCGATCGCCTATCGCAGTCGTGATGCGTTGCTCGATCCGGCCGAGCTGAACTGAAAACCCCGAACCGATCGTCCGGGGTTCTTTTTGTATCCTTCGTTCAAAACCGGTTGGTGGGCGAGGAGAGACTCGAACTCTCATGACCTTGCGGTCGCTGGCTCCTGAAGCCAGTGCGTCTACCAGTTCCGCCACTCGCCCTTCAGCCGGTTTCGAACTCCTTCTTCCGAGTCAGACGGCCGCATCGTGCGCCGTTTTGTCGCGATTGTCAATCGCGTTATTTCCAAACCCTCCGCTCGCGCACGAACCAATGGGCGATGTCGGCGAACCGGTCGCTGGGACGCGAGATACGCATGTCGCTCACGCCTTTCACACGGCTTGAAACGATGTATGCCTCGGCGGGACGCAGGAGAAAGAGCGCGGGGATACGCTTCTTGATGGCCTGCGAGGCCGCGAGCTGCGCCTCGAGGATGCGTTCCGTCGTGGTCGCGTTGCGCACGCGTTCGAGCGAGGTGTCCACGTCGCGGTCCATCAGGTTCGAGAGATTGAGGCCGCGCGACGTGCCGGCGAACGCGCTGCCCCACAGGCGCGTGAGGTCCTGGTTTGGCGGGATGAGGATATTCCAGACGAGCACCTGATACGCACGCGTCGCGAGCGCGTCGCGCAGGAGCGCGGCGTCGTCGTCCGCACGGACTTCGACCTGCGCGCCGACGAGCGACCACCGGCGCTTCAGGAGTTCGGCCAGCGCGACGAGGTCCGGTTGGTTGGGAACGTCGATCGTGATCGAAAGCGTGGTCGTCGCGGCGGACGACGTGGCCGATCCGGTCATGAGCCGCCGGACGTTCTCGCCCTCGGGCAGCTTCCAACCGAGCTCGTCGAGCAGCGTGCGGGCTTGATCGAGGTTCGGGATCGTGCTCGATGTGTCGTTCAAAAACGGATACGGGGAGTTCACCGGCTTCGCCCGGTCGCTCACGAGACTCGCGAGTTCGGCTTGGTCCACGGCCAGCGCGAGTGCGAGCCGGAGTTTCTCGTCCTTGAGCAACGTGTCTTTCGTGTTGAAGAACGCGATCGTTTCCTGCGGGAGGTCCAGGCTCACGGCGCGAAACTGCTCGCCGCGCAACCGCGATGCCTCGCTCCAGGAGACGAACCCGACCGCATCGGCCTGTCCGTTCGTGACGGCGAGGAGCGCGCTCGTCTTGTCGGCGTAGAATCGGAAGCGGATCTCGTCGATGAACGGCTGCAACCCGTAATAGCCGGCGAACCGCTGGAGATGGAAATGCAGGATGTTGCCGCGTCCGTCTCGCGTGTAGGACACCGCGCGGTAGGGGCCGCTGCCGACGGGCTTGAGATTCGCGTCCGCGAGATGCGCGTTGGACGGGGTGACGTCATTCCACAGGTGCGCAGGGAGGATGCCGACGGTCAGCTCGTTCGGGAACAGGGGATTCGCATGCGGGATCTGGAACTGAATCGTGCGGTCGTCCACGCGGATGACGTGCACGTCATTGAACGTGGATAGGAGCGGGCTGCGCCAAGCGGGAGTCTTGATGGCGTCGTACGTGAAGACGACGTCGTCGGCCGTCAAGGGTTCGCCGTCGTGGAAACGCGCGTCGGAACGCAACCGTACTTCCAGGGTCTTGCCGTCGTCGAGCCACTGGTACGCTTCCGCGAGATCCGGCACGGCCTGCAGCGTCCCGTCGAGACGGAAGAGTCCCGAAAAGATGAGCGCGACCAGGTCGCGGTCCACATCGTTATTTTGCGCGAACAGCGGATTGACGAGCTTGGGCGTTCCGACGACCGCCTCCGTGAACGTCCCGCCGGCCGCCGGTACGCGCACGGTGCCCGAGCGCAGTAGGTCGCCGCCGCCGATCAGGAGCGCGACCAGGGCCACGGCGAGCGCTCCCCAGAGGAGGCGTCGTTCCTGCGGGGCCAGCACGCGATTGATGAAGCGCAATTGCTTCCATCGGGGTACGCGCTTTTTGGACGTGAGCGCGAGCACGAGCGTATGGTCCGCATGAGGATGCGGCGTGAATTCTCCCGATCCATCGGCCGGCGGCACCTGCCAAAAAAAGACCTGGTTCCAGGCGGCGCGCAGACGGGCGAGAAGGGAATTCATAAAGGCCCAATCCCTCATTCATTAGGCCTCATTCTTATACGAGCAGAAGGTTGAGGATGGCCGTGCCGAAAAACAGGAAGGAAAGCGCAATAGTCGCGTAGAACAAGCCCTTTTCCAAACCTCGTTTTGTACGAAAGACGGTGCTGTCACCGCCGAAGGCGGCGCCGAGACCGGATCCACGCTGCTGCAGCAGAATTGCGCCCGTCAGCAGGAAGGAAAGTGCGATCATGGCGATGGCGATGATGGTTTGTCGCATATCGGCCAAACGGTAGCCCCGTATGGCCAAAACGTCAACCGGCCTGGATTGGGAAGAGTTGGGATTGTGAAGAGTATAGAGTGAAGCGTCAGACTCTTCACTCTATACTCTTCACTCGTGCTAAACTGGTCCCGATGTCCGTTTGGAAAGTGCTTGGCATCCTTCTCGCGATCCTGCTCGGAATCGGGGCCGTGCTTTTTGCCCGGCAAACCATCCTGTATTACCAAGCCATCCAGCGCGGCGAGGCGAATCCGTTTCTGGAGGAGCGGCTGCAGTCCACCGCCAGCCGGCTCGCGGCGAACCAAAACGTGACGCAAGAAGATCTCGTCGCGCTCGCCGATCCCAAGGCGCCGTCCGTCGGTCCGGCCGACGCGCCGGTCACGATCGTCGAGTTCCTTGATTACGGATGCCCGTTCTGTCGCCAGGCATTCGAACCCGTCCGTGAGCTGACGGTCGAACGACAGGGCGATGTGCGTCTCATCATCCGCGACTTTCCGCTGGAAGACCTGCATCCGGGGGCGACGCGGGCCTCGATGGCGGCTCGATGCGCGCAGGAGCAGGGAAATTTTTGGGCGTATCACGACAAGCTGTTTTTGCTCGACCGGCGCTCGTTCGACGATGCGGATCTCATGCAGGTCGCGCGGGAAGTCGGTTTGAATATCAATACGTTCTCGTCCTGTCTCGATTCGGGCCGCACGCGCGCGTTGGTCGAAGCCGATCTGCTCGCGGGATTGCAGGCCGGCGTCCAGGGTACGCCAACCTTCTTTTTCAACGGCGTGAAAGTCCAAGGCGCGCCGTCCGCCGAAGCGCTCAACTTCATCGTGGACCAGTTCCTCGCGAATAAGAAGACGCCGTAGCGTATGAATAGGGCCATAGGCAATAGGCAAAAAGGAATAAGGGGGTGGCGTCACCTGCCGGCCCTTTTTGCTTTTTGCTTTTTGCTTTTTGCTCACGCAATTCCCGCTCCCGCTTCGGCGGTGAACGGCATGTTCAGCTGCTGGTGTCGCGATGAGACGACGCGCGTCTGCAATCACCATCGGATCGACTCCGGCGTCCCGGTCACGACGGATTTCTCGGTGTGGCCGATCCGATACGCGCCGCGCGGCTTGGACGGCGCCATTTCAAACCCCGCCTCCGTGCGAACGGTGGTCGCGGATATGGATATTACCCCGGCTCGTCGCGAGGAAATCCTCGGCCTATGCGCCGCTCGATGCGCGGCCGACGGGGGGAAGCGATCGATTCACTATGAGACGACGTATCGCGAGGAAATTTGCGAGGAGTGCGTCGCCGATCCGAACTCGAGCTGTACGGAAGCGCGCGGGGCGCGCCTCGCCTTCGGGGAGGCGCAGCAGGAAGCGCTGATCGCCGCGTGCGAGGAACGCCGCTCGCAGAGCTTGCTGCCCATGACGCTCGCGGTTCCCATCGGCGGGATCACGCAGGTCGCCGGTTTGCCGGACTACATCAACGTCGCCTATCGCTATCTGGTCACCGTCGTGCTGGTCGTCGCGATCGTGATGGTCGTGTACGGCGGCTTCCGCTATCTCGTCGGCGCGAGCATCGGCGATATCCAGGCCGGTAAGAAGATCATCGTCGACGCGATCGTCGGCATGCTGATCGTCCTCGGCGCGCACACGATCCTTTCCACGATCAATCCCGCCACGACGTTGCTTTCCTTCACGCCTCCCGAACCGGTGGAGTGTCGGGATTTGGATCTTCCGGCGGCGATCAAAAACTCGCGCTGCACGACGGATAATCAGTGCGGACCCGGGAGGCGCTGCGTGGCGGGGATCAACTACGTCTTCTCCGTAAAGAAAGTGGCGGAGGCGGCCGAGGAGGGCGCGGAGACGGGAAGTGAGCTCGGCTCGTTTATCGGCGGCGAAGAGATCGATGTCGGCACGGCGGCGGCGGCGGGAGGCGGTGCGGGATTCGTGTTGGGGGGAGTGGGGGCCGTGCCGGGCGCGATCCTGGCCGGAGGCGGAGCCATGATTTGGAACCTCATTCCCGTGGATGCCCGTAAGGCGGCGGGCGCATTTGTCGGAGAAACGGTCGGAGGACAAGTCGGACGTGATATCGGCATCACGACGGAAATCGTTCAAGACGTGCAGAATGTTCGCGTGTGCTCCACCGGGGAAAAGGGGGCTCCCTGCCTGGAAAACGCGCATTGCGATCTGCGGCAAAACGTCAGCTGTATCGATAGTTGGAAAATCTGTTGGACCACCTCCGGCAACCAACCGGGCGAACCATGCGACTCGGACGCGCAATGCTCCAACGGGAGCTGTGTGCCCGTGGTTCCTCAAAGCCTTGTCCGCCGCATCGCGTTCGCCTCTCTGGAAGAAGCGGATCCGAGATATCCGTATAAAGTGTGCGAAATTGAGGTACGCGACGGTACACCGTGCTTTCGGCCCAATAACGGTCAGAGCGAGAGCGTGTTTCCTCTCCTCTGCAATGGCCCGCCCTTGGACACGGAGTTCGTCTGCGTGTATTGCCCCTCCGGTCGTGAAGGGGAGGCGCGAAATTGGACGGTGCTTGAGCCCGGCCGACCCTTTCCCGCTCAATGCAAGCCTCGGTCCGTGCTCACCACCCCGACCCCCTGCGCGAGATAGAAAATCAAGACGGCCGCCCCCGGGGCTTGCCCCGTCGGCCGTTTTTTGTTAGTCTCGCCGCCGACATGCCGCCAAAGAATTCGTTGCAGAGCATTTCGATCAAAGGCGCCCGGGTGAACAACCTGAAGAACGTCTCGATCGACCTGCCGAAAAACGCCTTCATCGTGATGACGGGACTCTCCGGATCGGGGAAGTCGTCCCTTGCCTTCGATACGATCCACGCCGAAGGCCAGCGCCGGTACATGGAATCCATGTCGTCGTACGCGCGCCAGTTCATGGAGCTACAGGACAAGCCGGACGTCGACGCGATCGAAGGATTGTCTCCGACCGTCGCCATCGACCAGAAGTCCACGTCGCACAATCCGCGCTCGACGGTCGGGACCGTGACCGAGATTTATGACCACCTGCGCTTGCTCTTTTCTCGTGCGGGACGCGTGCGGTGCGTAACATGCGGCAAGCCCGTGTCCGAGCAGACGCCGCAGGACATCGCCCAGGCGCTTCTGGATTGGAACAGAACGGATGCCCTGCTCGTACTCGCGCCCCTCGTGCGTGAAGTGAAGGGCGAGCACAAGGTTGCGCTCAAAGGGGCGCGGGACGCGGGGTTCCACGAAGCGCGATTCGACGGGACGCTCGTCGATCTCGCCGAGCTGCTCCAGACGCGCGTGGACAAGACGACGCCGCACACGATTGAGGTCGTCGTGCAACGCATCGAAAGGAAGTCACCGATGACGTCCGAGCTCGCGACCGAACTCGTGAAGCGCGCGCTCGAAATCGGCAAAGGAATGCTCGTTCTGCTTTCCGAGGATTCGGGGGAGGAGCGCGCCCTCTCGCAATCGCTCTCCTGCACGCAGTGCGGCACGTGTCTGCCGCCCTTGGAGCCGCGTCTGTTTTCGTTCAATTCGCCGCATGGCGCTTGTCCCGACTGCACCGGCCTTGGCATCAAGCTCGTGCTTGAGCCGGAGCTTGTCATCCCCAACAAGCGCCTGACGTTGGCACAGGGCGCCGTGAAGCCGTGGACGCGCATCGCCGGTTCGCAAACGTCGCAGCTGAAAAAGCTCGAGCAGGTCGGCGCGAAACACGGGTTCACGATCAACCAGCCGATCGAGGAGTTCACGTCCAAGCAGCTCGACGTTCTGTTCCGCGGGGACGGAGAATTCGAAGGAATCTTGGCGATGCTTGAGGCAAAACACAAGGAAACCGATTCCGAGTATGTCCAAAAAGAGATCGAGCAGTACATGCGCGAGCTGACGTGTCCGGCCTGCGGAGGGCATCGTCTACGTAAGGAGGCGCTCGCCGTGAACGTCGCGGACAAGACCATCGCGGATCTCGTGCGCCTGCCGCTTGATGAGCTCGCCGTGTTTTTTGAAGGACTGGGGAAAAAGCAAAAAGCCGTAGGCAATAAGCAAAAAGGCAAGAAAACCGTAGGGGCGCGATTCATCGCACCTGATGCGCCCGACGCGGCGGGATTGAACGAGCGTGAACGCCTCGTGGTCGATCAAATCACGGGGGAGGTGAAACGTCGCCTTGTGAATTTGCTCGAGGTCGGGCTTGACTATTTGACGTTGGATCGATCGGCTATGTCGCTCTCCGGCGGCGAGGCGCAACGTGTGCGGTTGGCCGCGCAACTCGGTTCCGAGCTCTCGGGTGTGACGTACATCCTTGACGAGCCGTCCATCGGATTGCATCAGCGCGACAACGACAAACTCATCCATACGATCAAGCGCCTGCGCGATCTCGGCAATACCGTGATCGTCGTCGAGCATGACGAAGCCGTGATGCGCGCGGCGGACCACATCGTGGACGTCGGTCCGGGCGCGGGCGAGTATGGCGGCGAGATCGTCGCGCAAGGAACCCTGGCCGAGATCAAGAAGAACAAGGAATCCGAGACCGCACTGTATTTGTGCGGCAAGAAGTGTCTTGAGGCACCCAAGACGCGTCGTAAGGGGAACGGTAAGTACATCACCGTGCGTGGCGCGAACGCGTTCAACCTGCAAAACGTCGATGTAAAATTCCCGCTCGGCCGGCTCGTCTGCGTGACGGGCGTCTCCGGCTCGGGCAAATCCACGCTCGTACTCGATATCCTCGGATGCGCGTTGTCGAGCCATTTTTACGGATCCAAGGATCCGATCGGGGAGCACAAAAAAATCGACGGCATCGAGCATGTCGATAAAGTCGTCTCCGTGGACCAGTCGCCGATCGGCCGCACGCCGCGCTCGAATCCCGCCACGTACACCGGCGTCTTCACCGCCATCCGCGATCTCTTCACCGAGATTCCGGAAGCGAAGACGCGCGGCTTTGATGCGGGCAAGTTCTCGTTCAACGTGAAAGGCGGCGGCCGGTGCGAGGCGTGCTCGGGCGACGGCTACGTGCAAATCGCCATGCAGTTCTTGCCCGACGTGTACGTCGAGTGCCACGAATGCAACGGCCGACGCTATAACGCCGAGGCGCTCGAAGTCGCGTACCGCGGCAAACATATCGCCGACGTGCTCGACATGACGGTCGAGGAGGCGCGCCGGTTCTTCGCGGACCAGCCGCTCATTTACGACAAGCTCTCCGTCCTGCACGAGGTCGGTCTCGGATACGTGCGGCTCGGCCAGCCGGCAACGACGCTCTCCGGCGGCGAGGCGCAACGCGTCAAACTCGCGACCGAGCTTTCGCGTCGCGCCACGGGCCGTACGCTCTACATCCTCGACGAACCGACCACCGGCCTGCACTTCGAGGACATCAAGCGATTGATGGGCGTCTTGAACGCGCTCGTGGACAAGGGCAACACCGTCCTCGTGATCGAGCACAACCTCGACGTTATCCGCATGGCCGACCACGTCATCGACATGGGACCGGAAGGCGGCATGAAGGGCGGCATGGTCGTAGCCGAGGGGCGTCCGGAAGAGATCGCCAAGAACAAAAAGTCCTGGACCGGGAGGTATTTGAAGGAGGTATTGACGTAGTCCGCGTTTTCCTCTAACCTTTGGCCCATTCCGATATGCCCGAAATCACGCAATTCCCGGCCACGATCGAGCCCTCGCAGATCGAGACCGGCATGACCATCCGCGTCCACCAGAAAATCAAGGACGTGAACACCAAAGGCGAAGAAAAGGAACGTATCCAGGTCTTTGAGGGGCTGGTGTTGAAGGTCGGCGGTTCCGGCATTTCCAAGACGATGACCGTGCGAAAGGTCGCGGACGGGATCGGCGTCGAGCGCATCTATCCGCTCGCGTCGCCGATCATCGCCAAAATCGAAATCGTGAAGAAGATCAAGACGCGTCGCAAGAACATCGGATTCGTCCGAAGCTCCAAAAAGCGCCTGCGCGAAGAGAAAGTGGTGAAGTTACGGCCTTCCCAGTCCTAAATTCTCATTCACCGTCCGCGCCGTGTCCGCGATGATCTGAAGCGAGACGTCGTACGGTCCTTCGATCGGCGAGCCGAACGTGTAGTTCACGTAAAACGCCTCGGAAATGTCGTCGATGAACGTGTTCCATTGCGGGCCGAACCACGTGCGCACGATCTCCTCGGTCTTGGCCCATCGTAGCACGCCGCCTTTGGTCGGGAGATACGTCTTCGGGTCGGTTTGGAACTTCACGAGGCGCGATGCCGGGCGATAGGTAATGTTTCCGCCGATGGGAATGAGCGCCATCTGGTCGATCGGGATGATGCGGACCTGAGAAAAATCCGCATACCACGTGAAGTAGGTTTTCTCGTTCGGGAACACGTAGCGTTTGCCGTTCGAGGCATAGTAATAAACGGCCGTGTCGTTCAGCGTGTTCACGTCGTTATCGTCCGGAATCTTGATGAGCGCGCCGACGGGGAGCTGCAACGCGAGCCCCTGGTCGAAAAACACGTCCACGGTTTTCGGGAAGGTCTGGCCGTTCACGATCGCGGTCAGCGTCGAGGTGCCGTTGCGTAGCGATCGGAGGAGAAAGCTGGCGCGGCCAAACGAGTTCGTGACGTTATTTTGAGCGATGATTTCATCCTGATCGCCGCGGCTGGACCGTAGCTCCACCGTCGCGCCTTCGAGCGGCCCGAAAAAATCATTCTTGATCGTGACGCTCACCACCGCGTTGTCGATGCCGTCCGCGCGCACCACGGATTTGCTCGTGGAAAACGTCGATGCGGCAAAGTTGATTGTCTGCGCGCCGCTTTGCGCCGAGACGGGAAGAGCGGTCGCGCACAGCAACACGGTCGCCATGCATAAAGAAAATAACGATTTCATAGGTTGATGTTAGTGTAGCGGACGCGATGCTCTCACGCGAGGTCACGCATCTTGAGCGCCTCGAGCATGCGTTGGGCGGTCGCTTCCGGACCATCAAGATCGGTCGTGTCGATCACGAGGTCGTAGTGACTCGGATCCTGGTAGTCGAGGCCGTAAATAGCCTGATACCGGCGCGTATCCGAGGCCATGCGTTCATCCAGTTTTTTTCGCGCGTCTTCCGCGCTCATGTACGTTCCTTCATCACTCCGCTCGCCATATTGTTTTGCGAGATAGATGCGCCGCGCGGCCTCGTCGCGGTCGCAATCAAGGAAGATCTTAAACGAGTGCGGAATGAAATGCCACGACAGGCGTCCTTCGATGATGAGATTGTCTTCGGTTTCGCCGAGCTTTTTTTGATACGCGTCCACGTCCGTGTCGGTGGTGTGGTCTTGTTCGCCGATCGCGTTCAGTTCGTCGATGGTGATGCCGCGTTCCTCGGCCATCTTGGCGCGCAGTCCGCCGATCGAATAGAAGCGCAGCCCCAGTTTCTCCGCGACGATTTTTCCCGCCGAGGTTTTGCCCGAGCCCGGCACGCCGGAAATGGTGATGATCATGGGGAGTGAGTAGAAAGTAGTGAGTAGAAAGTAGCCGTAGGGAGCGCATGGTCATGCGCTTGCGAATTACGACGTACGAAACTCTTCCGACAATGTCTCGAATTCCGGTACCGGAGCGAGATCAAAGTGTTTGCGCTCGCCGCTGGTCGGATCGGTGAATTCGAGCTCGACGCTTTGCAGCATGAGTCGCGGCGCCTTGACGTTGCGTTCGGTTTTTTTGATCGCGTAGAGCGCATCACCTATGACCGGGCATTGCATCGCGTGGAGGTGCGCACGTATTTGGTGCGTGCGTCCGGAGAGGATTTCCAATTCGACCAAGGTCGCGCCCTTGAATCGTTCTTTCACGCGATAATGCGTCCAGGCCGCTTTCCCTTCCTCTTCATGCGACGGACGCGCGGCCATGCGCGGTTGCGTCGTCGAGCGCGCGATGCGGAATTTGATGTCACCCTCTTCTTCCGGGAGAGACCCATGACAAAGGGCAAGGTATTTTTTGCGCACTTCGCGCGAAGCGAATTGCCGCTTGAGCTCGTCGAACGCGTTTTGCGTCTTGGCGACGATCATGAGTCCGCTCACCTCGCGGTCGAGCCGATGGACGATACCGGGCCGTTCCGGATCCTCGCCGATTTTGGCGATCGTCGGCTCATGCGCGATGAGGATGTCGACGAGCGTGCCCGTCTTCGACTTGGCATCGGGATGCACCAAGAGTCCCGCCGGTTTGTCGAGGACGATCCAATCGGGGGATTCTTCGACGATCATGTCGAGTAACGAGTAACGAGTAACGTCGGATGGCGCAGGGATTGACGATACTCGATATTCGCTACTCGAACGTTCGATGCCATCCCACGCAACATGATCGCCCTCTTTCAAGAAGCGGTGAACCGTCGCCGGCGCGCCGTTGACCGTGACATGGCCGTCCTTGATCAGCTTTTGTATGGCCGACCGCGACCGGTCCGGCATCTCGGCGGTGAGAAAGAGATCAAGCCGCTCATCCTCGTGTTCCGGCCCGATCGTCCAAGTTTGGGTTTCCATGGCGGCAGCATAAACGATCCCGGCGGTTTTGACACGTCCGTCGGAGAAACGTATCTTCCAGACGCTTGCGGGAGTAGCTCAGTTGGTTAGAGCAGGCGTCTTATACACGCCCGGTCGATGGTTCGATCCCATCCTCCCGCACCATGAATAAAACGGACTACGTGGTCCGTTTTATCGTTCCTAACTCCTCCAACTCCTCTTTTGCGAAAGAGGAGGGCGTAAGAGCGCTTCCCTCTTGAGTACAAGAGGGACTGAGGGAGTTAGGTCCGAACCTTGATTTCTTCGATCAAATCTGCCACCCTCCCGTCACCCGACACGTCGTCGGAGAAGGAGGATGAACCTTTGATTCCGAGATATTCGAGTGAGGAGATGGCTCGCGTCTGGACGGACGAGAACAAGTTCGCCAAGTGGCTCGAGGTCGAGCTCGCGGTGCTCAAGGTCCGCGAGCGGCGCGGCGAGATCCCGCCCGGCACGGCCGAGGGGATCGCGAAGACGACGTTCATCGACTCGTACGTCGCCGAGGCGATCAACAACCGCGAGAAAGAGATCGGCCACGATCTCAACGCCTTCGTCGAGATCATGCGAAGTCAGATGATCCACGCGGCGACCGCCCACGATGGGCAGAGCATCGAGAACACGCTCGCGCTCGGTCATCCGCAGAAGTGGGACCACGAGTTCCACGCAGGGATGACGAGCTACGACACCGAGGAGCCGGCCATGGCGCTCCTCTTCCGCGAGGCGGACGAGGTGATCGACGGCGGAATCGAACGTGTGCTCGAGGCGCTGAAGGCGCTGGCTGTGGAGCATCGCGGCACGGTCATGATCGGCCGCACGCACGGTCAGTGGGCGCAGCCCGTCACGTTCGGCAAGAAGTGCCTCGACTGGTATGAGATGGTCGAGCGCGCCCGCGATCGTCTCAAGGCCTCGGCCGAGGAGGTCGCGGTCATGAAGCTCTCGGGCGCGGTCGGCATGTACGGCACCTTCGGTCCCGAGATCGAGGAGGACGTCGCGACGGAGCTGGATCTCAAGATCGCGGACGTCGCGACGCAGATCCTGCCGCTCGACCGCCGGGCGCAGCACATCGCCTCTCTGGCCGAACTTGCCGCCGTGATCGAGAAGATCGCGCGCGACCTGTGGCTCCTGTCGCAGAGCGAGATCGGCGAGGTGCGCGAACCCTTCGGCAAGAAGCAGAAGGGCTCGAGCGCGATGCCGCACAAGAAGAATCCGATCACGCTCGAAAAGCTCTACGGCCTGCCGCGCCTCGTCCGCGCGTACGCCCACGTGATGCTCGAGAGCGTCGCGACCGCCAACGAGCGTGACATCAGCCACAGCTCGGTCGAGCGCATCGCCGTGCCCGACGCCTACGGCCTCACCGACCACTTGCTCCGGCAGCTCGGTCGCGTGCTCGAGGGCCTCGAGACGTTCCCCGAGCGCATGGCCGAGAACCTGCGTGCGACCAACGAGTCGTACGCGACGCAGCCGCTGCGCGAACTCCTCGGCGCACGCGGCGTCCCCGGCGAGACCGCGTATCGCTTCATGCAGAAGTGCGCGTTCCTCTCCGCCGAGAAGCGCATCCCGCTCTCGGACGTCTTCCTCAAGATCGACGACGACGAGGTCTCGTTCGACCTCCGGCGCGAGATCGGAGAGTCGGATGCCTTCGAGCGCTCCCTCGATCCGAAGTGGTGGGTGCGCCACGAGGACGTGTACTACACGCGCTTCGGCCTGAACGGGTCGAAGAAGGAGGACTGATCCCGCCACGCGGGATTTTTCATTCCGAATCGTTGACGATCGATCCAAAACCTGCTCCAATCGAATGGTAGGAATCGTTCATTGAACGTGAAAGGAAGGAGGACATGGAAGAAAAATCCTGGCTCGAGCGGCATTGGAAGAAGTGGCTTCCCGCGGCGTTGTCCCTCAATGCCGCGTTGTCCGTCGTCTGGTGGGCGGGAACCGACGACTGGTTCTCCGCGCTTGCGGGATTCAACGCCGGAGCGGTCGTGTGTGCGGGCATGGTCGGAGTCGCGCTTCGCCGCGCGAGGCGTCGTGCTCGCGATGCCGCGAAGCGTAAGGCCGACGAGGCGGAAGTCGATCTCAACGACCTCAAGACCAGGCTCGAGGAGATCGGCGCGGAGGCGTTCGACGACGAGGTCTCCAAGATCCAGGTGCGGGTGCCGTCCATGCATCCGCCGCCCTCGGAACCGGTCAGATCCGTCTCCGAGCTTCTTGCCGAGGACGTGGATCCGGAGATCGTCGGCGAAATGCTCGCCGCCGGCCGCGCCCGCCGAGACTGACCCCCCGTCGTGGCGGGTTTTTTTCTTATCCGATCTCCGCAAGCTCGGCCTGCAACCGTTCCCATTCTGCTTCCGAATGCTGAATCATCGTTTCCAGCGTCGAGAGACGCTTCGTACGCTCCAAATCAAACTTCGCCGGATCCTGTGTGAACAATTTCATGATGCCGGACCGCTCGTCTTCCAGCGCATCAAGTTGCTTCTCGACTTTCGAGATCGCGCGTTTCAGCTCTTTTTGCTTTTCATACCGCTCCGTCTTCGACGCCCCGCGCACACGCGCTTCTTGCTGCGCTAGCTGATCTTCTTTCGAGACGACACCCTCTTCTTTTGCCACATCGTACACGTATTCCTCGTATGTTCCCGGATAATTTCTCACGGTCCCATCTCGCACGTCTAAAATACGCGTGGCGATGAGGTTCACGAACGTGCGCGAGTGCGAGATGAAGAGCACCGTCCCGTTCCATCTACGGAGCGCGTTGCCGAGCGCCTCGACCGTTTCGAGATCGAGGTGGTTCGTCGGTTCGTCGAGCAGCAGGACTTCCGGACGCGAAAGCAGCAGCCCCGCGAGCACGAGGCGCGATCGTTCGCCGCCGGAGAGCATCCCGATCGTTTTTTCGAGATCGTCTTTCGGAAACAGGAAGTCGCCCGCCATGCGCATTACGTCCTCCTTTTCCGTCCCGGGTAGCGCGACGCGTTCGAGATATTGCCACACGGTTTCCTTCGGATAGAGCTCGTCCGGCGCATGCTGGTCGTAAAATCCGAGCGTGAGGCGATTGTTCCATGCAAACGTCCCGTCGAGCTTTTCGATTTTGCCGGCTAGTGTCCGTAAAAGCGTGGATTTTCCCTTGCCGTTCTCGCCCAAAATCGCGACGCGCTCTCCGCGGTCGATTTCAAACGAGATATCCTGTGCGACAACACGATCCCCGTATCCGATCGCAAGCCGCAGCGTGCGTACGGCGAACTGTTTGCGATGATCCACGGCCGGAATGCGGATTTTCACCGTCTTCAGCATCGACGGGATCTCGATCGTCTTCAGTTTGCGCAGTTGTTTCATCCTCGACTGCGCCTGCGTTGCTTTCGATGCCTTCGCGCGAAAGCGATTGATGAACGCCTCGAGGTGCTTCTTTTGCGCCTCGATATTCTGGTTGTACTTCACATCGAGCGCGAGCTTTTCTTCCTTGTAGGCGAGGTATTCGTCGAGCGGGCGCGGAAAGAGAAAGAGTTTCCCGCGTTCGGCTTCCAGGGTTTGTTCGCAGGTATTCTGGAGAAATTCGCGGTCATGCGAGACGATCAAAAACGCGCCGTTCCATTCCTGCAAAAAACGTTCGAGCAACAGCTGCGTCTGCAAGTCGAGAAAGTTCGTCGGCTCATCCAATAATAAAAGGTTCGGCTCGTGCAAAAGCATGGCCGCGAGTTTTACGCGCATGCGATATCCGCCGGACAGGGATTCGTAAGGGAGAAGCAAGCGTTCTTTTTTCAGATCAAACCGTCCCGCCATTTTGGCGCATGACCATTCTTCCTTGTTCGACGTTCGCTGCAGGTAGTCGATGATCGTTTCGCCTTTTTGGTAATCCTCGTGTTGCTTGAGATAGCCGAGCCGGCACTCCGGATGGATGACGATATCGCCAGCATCCGGCGTTTCATCACCGATGATCATGCGCAGCAAAGTAGACTTGCCCGCGCCGTTGCGTCCCACGAGACCGATCTTGTCGCCGTCGGAAATCGAAACCACCGCGTCTTCGAACAGCGTATGCGGCCCATACGCCTTGTCGAGATGCTCGATATGCAGAAGCACGCCCATGGAGGGGAAGGGTGAAGGGTGAAGGGTGAAGAGTCAAATTGAAGAACAAAACCCCCACACCTTTCACGAAAGGGGTGGGGGGCAGGATCGGAGATGCGTACGCAGCCGGTGGACGAGCGCGTGTCGTTCGGCTTCGGACGGCGCGATCGGCCGGTCGAGGACCGGGACCTTCGCATGCCTCGCGAGCGGAATGAGAAGCATCGAGCCGTTGTCGTCTTCGCGCACCCAGCGCTCGTACACGCTCCGGCTCCAAGTGAGAACCGCGAGCAGCGCTTCCTCGATCGTGGGGAGTACGATCTCGTACAACTCGGCGCGTTCGTGCGCGTTGAGATCGTCCGGGCGGAGGATCCGCCGAAGCGGCAACCGGCTGCGACATGTGCCCGGATACTCCTGGTCCGAATGAAGCTCGACGACCCAATGGTCGAACGTACGTATGACCGCCGGTTCCTCGGCGGCTGCGATCAGGTTCACCCGCATGAAACCCCCATTGGTTGGTGATCCTGCTTCGAGCTTGGACAATCGAATCCAAAACGTCAACCTCGTTATAGCCAGCGGTTTTTCTGAAAAATCCAGAAAAAGAGGGCGGTGAGCGCGGTAATGAGGGCGAGGATGCCGGTGAATGCCGCGGGCGACTCCGCAAGCGGGAGCGTCACGTTCATGCCGTAGAGCCCGGTGATCAGGTTCGGGATCATCAGGATTACCGTGAGCGAGGTGAGTAGGCGGATGACGCGGTTTAGGTTGTTGGTGAGGATGGTGGAAGAGGCCTCGCGCAGCGAGACGATCGTCTTGAGACTTGAGCGACACAGCTCGACCATCTGTCCGGTATTGAGGACGAGGTCCTCGATCAAATCCTTGTCTTCCTCGTGGAATTGGATGTGTCGTCCGTGAAGGAGCTGGTTCAGCATGACCTGCGAATGCTGGAGGGAGGTGAGGAAATCCTGCAACACCCCTTCGTGCCCGACGAGACGAAGGACGTCCCGATTCTGCACGTCGCGCTCGAGGAGCTTCGGGCCGAGCGCGCGGATCGCGCGCGCGATCGCATTCAGGTGCTGCGCGTACGTCTGGTTGACGATGTTGAGAAGCTGGAGCAGAAGCTTTGCTTTCTGCGTGGTGATCGCGGTCGTGGTTTTCGCCGCCCAGTGATCCACCGGCGGCAGCGCGCGCGACGCGATCGTGATCACGGCTTCGTCGTGATAGACGAGGAGCCACGGAACGGTCGTGAACGCCTCGCCGTCCCGGACGGGGATGCGCGTATAGAGATACACGGCGCCGGGCTCAACCTCGTAGCGGGGAACCTCGAGCGGATCAAGCGCATCACGCAGGTGCCCTTCATCCAAGCCGAAGGTCTCGGCAAGCTGTTTGATGGAATCCGCGCTTGGCTCCTCCGCGCGGATCCACGAGCCCGGACGGAACTCGGTCATCTCTCCGAGCGCCTCGCCCTTCACGTTGCGGTAATACGTCTTCATCATACGCGCATTCGCTCGCAGCGTACGAAATCCGGCGCGACCTGTCGAGGCGTCGGAGGTGGAGTATACTATGAATATGGCGACGTTTTGGATCGGGCTTCTAGTTTCGTGGTCGACCGCGCTGCTCGCGCTCTGGATCAATCCGAAACCGGTCGTGTGGATCGCGTACGGATTCGTGAACCCGCTCCTGTTTGCGTTGCCGCGGATTGCCGCCGCGGTTTCATCTACAGTGCGCGCGCGCCTTGCGCCGTCCTGGTTCCGGACGGTCGAGACGGTCGCGATGCTCGTCATCCTCGTGAACGCGCCGGGGAGTCTCATCCTGCACGACCTTGGCGTGCAATACGACCGGTTTCTTCACTTCGTGTGCGGCGTGCTCATCCCGTTCCTCGCGATTCCGGTCGTGGCGGCGATCCGCGGCAAGCATGCATCACGCGCCGGCACGTTTTGGATCGCGATCGGTATCGTGTTCGTCGGACTGTTCGGCTTCGAGTTATTCCAGTTCACGTCCGATCGTGTGTTCGGCACGCTTCTCTTCTACGACCAGGTGCAGAGCATCACGCGCGACGTCACGGAAGATATTCTCTTCGGAACGGCGGGTCTGGTCATTGCCGCGATCACCTTGTGGCGATCAAAACGCGTATGGCACAGATTTGCGGTGGAGGGAATCAATACCGCTCTTCCACGTTCTGCCAGTTGAGATTCTTCCAGAATGCTTCGAGATACTTGGCGCGTTCGGTCGGCTTGTAATCCACGGTGTACGCATGCTCCCACACGTCGAGGGCAAACAGGATTTTCTGCCCGCCGAGCTGTCCGAGTTCGTGATCCGTCACCCAGATCGTGAGCAGGTTGCCGTTGGTCTCATCCTGCACGAGTAAGACCCAGCCGATGCCGCGCATCATGGCCGTCGCCGAAACCTGATGTTTCCAAGCGTCGAACGAACCGTACTGCGCTTCGAGCTCCTTCTTGAGCGCGTCCCCCGATCCTTCCGATGTCTCGAATTGCGAGAAGTAGTACTCATGCAGGCGCATGCCGTTGAACTCGAATCCGAGCCGGCGCGTGAGCTCCGAAAGTTCGATGGCCATCGCTTCCGAATGTTGCTTATGTTGCTCGATCTTTTGCAGCAAGGCGTTCGTATTTTTCACGTAGCCCGCATAGAGCTTGAGATGCTCGGCGATCTGGGCTTCGGACAAGCCGTCCAGCGTGCCGAGCGTAAAGGTTTTTGCTTCGTAGGATTTCAACATAAGAATCGAAATGTTAGATCTCGACCTTCATCCTAGAGCGATGATTCGAGGTTGGCAAACCGCGTGTCATTCAAACGGATTGCTCGTGAAGGTGAAACGCGAAACGTAGGCGAGCGCGTCTTTTTTTGTTTTGATCTTTCCTTCGTCACGCAATCGCTCGATTTCCCGCAAGAGCCGCCCCATGAGCGGACCGGGCTCCATGCCGAGCGCCATGAGATCGCGTCCGTGAATCAGCGGTTTGATGCCGTCGCCGTCCAGCCCGTGCTCGATTACGGTGCGCGCGAACAACTCGCCCGCGGCATGCGGCTCACGTTCGACGTCGGGAAGTCCGCGACCGAAGTGATCGGATTCGGAGATCGCCAAGAGGACGCGCCAGCTCGTCGGTTTTGCGCGTTTGATCAATTTTCGTACGGCGTTTGCGTACGCTGCTTCCGTCAGGACGCCTTTTTCGAGCTGGCGCCACAGCATGCCGGGCTTCAGGTGATCCTTGGCGGAGACGATCGCGGCATGGCGTATGGACTCGCCGAACGCGAGCCGATCGAACAGCGCTTCCGTCGGGGCGATGCCCGCCTCCTCGTGTCCCATGGACCGGATACGCGGCACGCCGTTTTTTTCTCCCATCGCCGTCGTCGACGGTTTGCCGAGGTCGTGGCAGAGCGCGCCCATCATCACCTGCAAGCGCTCGTTATCCGTGGCGAATTCACGACGCGAAATGCGGGCCGCCTCGTCCACGACCATCATCGTGTGGATCCACACGTCGCCCTCCGGATGCCATTCGGGTTCCTGCGGCGTATCAATCAGCGCGTGCAATTCCGGATAACTTCGACGGATGAGTCCGAGCGTGCGCATAAGCTCAAGCCCGAGCGACGGTTTCGGTGATTTGAGCAGGAGCTTTTTCCATTCGTCTGTCACGCGCTCTTTCGAGAGCTCGTCCAAATCGCCGCGAGCGACCATGAGACGCATGAGCTCGAGGGTCGCCGGATCGACTCGTAACCCGAATCGCGCCGCGAATTGCACGCCACGATAGACGCGTAACGGATCATCCACGAACGTTGCGCCGTCCACCACGCGCAGGATCTTCTTTTTGAGATCGTCGACGCCGCCGAACGGGTCGAAGAGCTCGCCCGTCTCCGGATCGGCCGCGATCGCGTTGATCGTGAAATCACGCCGCCGCGCCGCTTCCTTCGGATCAAGGTCCGGATCGCCCTCGACTTCAAACCCCTTGTGCCCCGGTCCCGTCTTCGATTCGCGGCGCGGAATCGCGACGTCGAGATCGAACCCGTCGCCAAGAAACACTTTGAAGATGCCGAAGCTCCGTCCGACGGTTTCGACCTTCCCGTCAAACAATGCTTTCAAGACCGTCTCAAGCTCGTCCGCGCCAATGCCGTACGTTTCAAGATCCGCGTCTTTTGAGGAGATGCCGAGCAGGCAATCGCGCACGAATCCGCCCACGAGCCTCGCTTTGGGCACACGCCTCGAAACCGCCTGCGCCGCCTCGAGCAGTCGGGGTTCTTGGGAGTCGAACGAAATGCGCGGCATCGGGACTAGTATATATGAAAAGACCCGTCGATGACCCCTACGTTGGGGGCATCGAGCGGGTCGCGAGGATGAACTCGAGGAAGGCGTCCGACGAAAGACCTTCGCGTTCGGCGAGTTCCCGGTTCATGAGGACGAGCAGCGTCCCGCCGCGCGGACCGGTCTCTTCTTCGGTCGCGGGAGGTTCGCCGAGGATGCGGCTCCACTCCCGGAGCGACGGACCGATGTCCGGCGTTTGATGCGGCCAGATCCATCGCGTGTCGCCGGGCGGGCGATACCGGTCGGCGAGGGTGCGCGCGAACCGAGACGCGGCCCCATTCGTGAGCCGGTTGACGAGGCGCAGCTCGAGCTCGTAGGCGCGTGCCTCGCCCTCGGCCCATTCCCGGTCCGACGGGCGTCCGGGCTCGCGGCCGGTACACAGGTCGTAGGCATGCTGCAGCTCGTGCAGCAGTAGGATCGACCCGTAGAGGCGGCTATAGCGCGCCCTGGGCGGGACGAAGAGCTGGTTGCGGCCCTGGTCGTACTGCCAGTCGGACAGCGCCCGCATGCCATAGGCACGGCGTCGAGCCATGTCCGCAACCGTGATCTCGAAGGCCCGGGGAGTGGCTTCGGACGGCTCGGCCGAGAGGCGCGCCTGGTTTCCAAGCGCGCGGTCGACATCGCCCGTGACGATGAACTGGGTGATTCCGCCCGGCAGGAGCATCGTGGGGACGGCGCTCGAACGGGCGAACTCGATCAGGATGCGCGCCTGCGCATCGTCACCGGCGACTTCCTCGGCAATGTCGAACCACTGTTCGAAGTCGCGGTTCATGGCCTCGTTGGCCTCGATTAGCGCCTCCACGCGGCGGCGCTCGTCCGCCCGGGGATCGGGCGGCGGAGATTCGCGGATGCCGTCGCGTCGGTCATCGACGCGGCTACGCGGCTCGGGGTCGCGACTACGCGCGTTCACGGCCGCAAGTGCCAGGATCGCCATGACCGGCATGAGACCGATCAAGAGAACGCGCCCGGCCCGGCGCGAGTCGGGGTGCGCGGCGACGGGCTTTGGGATCATGCGCCTCTTCTTCTTGCGTGTCATTGGACACCTCCTGCAAAGGGCTCCGGTGGAAATACCGGATTCGGATTCGTAACAAAATATGGCGTTCTCGTCAAGCGAGCAGCCTCTTCCCGATCTCCGCCTTCAACGCCTCCAACCCTTCGCCCGTATGCGCGGCAACGAATAGGGGAGCGAAGTCGGCATATCGTTTTTTCAGTGTAGGGGCGTATGGCAATACGCCTTTCCCCGCCCGTTTCATCAAATCGATCTTATTGAACACATAAATCTTCGGCGCCCCATCCACCTTGAGCTTGGTCAGCACATCTTCCACTTCCGCGATTTTTTCATGCAGGAACGGATCGCTTACATCGATCACATGCAAGAGCAAATCCGCGTCCACGGTTTCGTCGAGCGTGGAGCGGAAGGCATCGATCAGTTTTGGCGGCAAATCCTGGATAAACCCGATCGTGTCTGAAATGAGCACGTCCGTTCCGCGGCCCATTCCCCCCTTATCAAGGGGGGATACAGGGGGGTCCGGAAACCACATCTTCCCGATATGCGTGTCGAGCGTGGCGAAGAGCGCGTCCGCGACGAGCGCGCCTTTTTTGGTAAGCGCGTTCACGAGCGAGGACTTGCCCGCATTCGTATATCCGACGACCGAGACGGTTTTAAATCCGACGCGGTCACGGCGTTTGCGATGGTTCTCGCGCGCCACGGCGAGCCGCTCCAAATCCCGTTTCGTTTTCTTTTCCTGCTCGAACATGTGCCGTTTCATCATTTCGGTGTTCGTTTCGCCCTGTCCGCCGCGCGTGCCCGTGCCGCCGGCTTGTTGCATCATTTCCTGCCCGATACCGAAGATGCGCGGTCCCATGTGGCGGATCGCCGCGAGCTTGATCTGCAGCTTCGCCTCCGACGTCTTGGCATGTTTGGCGAAGATTTTCAGGATAAGATCCACGCGATCCCAGACCTGCATGCGAAGCTTCTGCTTTCGAAGATATTCCGCGACGTTGTACATCTGCCCCGGTTTCATCAAGTTATTGATGATGAGCACTTCCGCCCGTTCCGACTTTGCGAGTTGCGCGAGCTCTTCCAGCTTTCCCGGGCCGATGTACGTACGATAATCCGGCAAACCGCGTTTTTGGATTTGTTTCACGACGATGATGCCGCCGTATGTGCCGACCAGCGATTCAAGCTCGTACATACGCCGGGCGGCCGTGCGCGCGTCCATCGACGGCGGAATAACATCGATCAGGATGGCGCGTGGTTTGCGGGGGATTTGTGGCATGGGATATATGCGAAGAAGACCATGAATCATCTTGGATATCAACACCCTTGACAAACCATTCAAAATAGGGAACGTGGTAGGAGTGGGGAGAGAAAACCCCGGACCCGGTCATCCGATCGGGGAATCAAGGAGGAAGTGATGGATACGCGTTTGATCCCTTTTGCGTTCGTCGGGATGTGGCTCGTGCAGGGCTGTATCCCGGGCGGAGGCGGTTTTGGCGATGCCTCGGAGGTCGCGAGCGACGCTCACGTACCCTTCGACGCCGCCGCGCCTCGAACCGTCGATGAACCACGGTCGTGCGAGCGGTGCCAGGTCGAACCGCCGTGTGACGGATGCGAATCGCGCATCGAGCCCGTATGGCGTCCCCGGACGCATCCGCCGGGCACGCTGCTCCGAAGTGCGGACCGCGTCATGTGGATGGTCGTGAACCGGCTCGAGCGACGCGAAGTCTCGGGCGACGACGTGCTCGCGGAAACCGGTCTCGGAACCGGTGACGCGATCCGCATGTCGCCCGAGGAGGAGCGGTGTCTCCGACCCGTGCCCGACGTCGAGTACTGGTACCCGGAAATCATGCGCTGGCATCCGGTGATCGGTCCCGGCGACGACGAGGGCGTGTACGTCCTCGACTGGGAGCGGCGCCTGCGCCGGAGCACGGCGCCCGCCGTCCTCGACTCGCACGGCTTCTCGTCCCATTGGCTCGACCCGTTCGACGCCGGGGACGAAGCATGGGCTTCGTTCGAAGAGGTGGGACCGCTGTTCTCCTTCCGCGACGGGCAGATCGTCCGCACGGAGGAAGGGCTGTACTACCTCTTGCGAGGCGAGGCGCATGCGTTTCGTCCGCCGGAACTCGCACGGGAAGCCGGATACCTCGAACGGGGCATCACGGATCTCCCGCACGAACGGTTCGAGGACCTCGTCGCGTTCGGCGAGCCCTTCACGCGCGAGACGTTCACGATCTGCCCGGCCGACGAACCAATCGCGCTCATGCGCGACCATGACGGCGACGGCACACCCTTCCATCTCGACTGCGACGACGAAGACGCTTCGCGCCATCTTCGAGCGATCGAGCTCTGTGACGGCATCGACCAGAACTGCGACGGTCTCATCGACGAGCGCTGCGTCGACGTCGTACTCTGAAAAGCCGCCTCTCTCGAGACGGCTCTTTTTTACTCTGCGCGCGGCGTTTCCGGGTCCTCGTCGAGCGCGCGCTCGTCCATCGGACCGGCTTGCCGCACGTATTCATCCCACATGCCACGCAAGTCATCTTTCAATCCTTGCAGGTCTTGGTCGGGATCCAGCTCGCCGAGCTCGCGATGGCTTTCGACCGTGGCTTCCACGAGGTCGTTCCACGTCGAGCGGTTCGAAACGCCGTTGCGCCGCGCGAGATCGGACAGCTCGCTGAAAAAATCGCCGCGGTTCAGGAAATCGAGTTTGGTCATATCGCATCATCTTATTCGCCGAACGTCACCGCGTAAAATTCGACGCCGGGGTCCGCGAGCTCGACCTCGACAAGATGTCTCCCTCCTTCGGGAAAGCGGGCGACCGTATACAGTTGTTTTACGGTCACCTCGATCTCATCCGTGAATACGCCGTCGACCGTGACGCGGACGCGTTTCGTCCCGTTCGAGGAGCCGAGGACGAGATGCATGGCGTTTGATTCGACGTTCATGCGGAACCGGTTGCCGGCGTGCAGGCTTTCGGCGTATTCCGGCCGGATGTTCCAGCGCCCGTCCACGCTCCACTCGTTCGCCCCGACGTCCCGAAGCGTATAGCGCGCGTCGGTCTCGGCTTGGAATTCGTCGCGGTTCGCGAACGAGGCCATGCGCGCGGAGCCGAAATACGTTTCCGGCGTACGCGTCAGCGCGAAGGCGGGCATCGGGATGCCGCCGACCGGTGCTTCCGCCAACGCCGCGCCTTCCTCGAGCAGTTCGCGGATCACGCGTTCCTGTTCCTCGTATTCGCCTTCGCCGAAATGCGCAAACCGCAGACGACCCTCGCGATCGAAGAAATAGCCCGCCGGCCAGTACCGATTGCCGTATGCGTTCCATGTTTCGTAATTCGGATCAAGCGCGATCGGATACTCGAGCCCCGCCCGGCCGATGGCCCGCTCGACGTTATCCGGATCCTTCTCAAACGCGAATTCCGGCGTGTGTACGCCCACGATGACGAGTCCGTCGTCCTGATACGTTTCCCACATCTTGCGCAGAAACGGCTGCGTGCGGATGCAGTTGATGCAGGAGTAGGTCCAGAAATCGATCCAGACGACCTTTCCCCGCAGATCCTCCGCGGTCAGCGGGCGGTCGCCGTCCGTATTCCACCAACGTGTGATGCCCGAAAACGGCGGCATCGCGTCCGCGAGCACCGGCAATCGCGAGCCCGTGATCACGGGCATCGGCGACGAACGCAGAAAACCGGCATCCGGAGACGGCATCGGGGCGGGGGCGAGCGCGACGATGAAAAACGCGAGCAGGATCAGGCCGCCGAACCCGATCAGGAACCAGGCGCCGGGCTTGAGCTTCATACGTCAAAGGGTGAAGGTCAGTCCGAAAAAGAGCCACGGCGCGCGTTCAAGCAGCCAGGCTTGGAAAGCGATGTCCGCCTGCGTGACGAGCCCGACCGCGACGAGAATGATGAGCGCGCCGAACGTGCGCTGCAGCGCCACGGTGTATTTTGACAGCGCCCGCACGCGCGTGACCGCCGCCTGTCCGCCATAGGCGATGAGCATCATGGGGAGTCCCGCGCCGACCGCGAACGCGAAGAGTAAAGCCGTGGCTTGGGCGAGGTTTTGTTTCGCCGCGATCAGCGTGAGAATCGAGCCGAGCACGGGCCCGGCGCACGGCGTCCACACCGCGCCGAGCGAGAGACCGAGGATGAATCCGCTCCACAAATCCGTGCGTGTTGGATCCGTTTTCGGGAGGATCTTTGCAAGCGACGACTCGAACCGCGCGAAGATCGACGCCTGAAGCTTGGGGAAAAGCATCACGACGCCGAACAGCCCGATCACCGCGGCCGCGACGTACCGCCAGGCCTGCGGGGATAGTCCGAGGAACGAGCCGAAGAGCGAGAAAACAAGCGCGAATGCCGTGAATGTCAGCGTAAAACCGAAGACGATCGTCACCGGCCGCAGGGCATGTCGTCCGGTCGTGGAAGTGCCGAGGACGATGGGCAAAAGCGGGAGGATGCACGGCCCGCCGATCGTGACGAGGCCGGCGAGGAGCGCGAGCAGGAATTGGAACATAGTTACCGCGAGATGAGATCGAGATACTCGACCGTCTGCGCGTCCGAGATCGTGCCGATCACTTTCTTTTTCACTTCGCCGTCAGGTCCGATGAAGAACATGGTGTGTTGGTACGTGACGCCGAACGTACGCGCGAGCGCCCGCTCGTCGTCATCCGTGTCCGTGTCGTTGTAATTCACGCGCAACGCGACCACGCCGCCGTCATGCTCGGGAATCACGCGCGCGAATCGCGGATCCTGTTCCCGGCAAAACGGACACCAATTCGCGTAGAAATATAATAATATCGGCTTTTCGGCGGCCCGCGCCGCGTCGTACTTCGCCCGCGTGAACGGTTCGTATGTGGACGCGGTTTGCGGCGTTTCGTTCTCCATAGCGTCGCCCGCGTTTATCGTGGCGGATTCCTCTTGTGTCGCTGGTGCGGGCGCCGTCGCGTCGGGTACCGTCACGGGGGTCGGACACCCTTGTCCGAATAAGGCAAACGCGGCAACCATGGGGAGGAGCGAATAAAGGGCCGATTTTGTGTTCAACATATAGCCTAACTATACAGGTGTGTTACGATATCGTCATTCCGACGCATGAAAAACGTTAGCGAAACGGAGCTCCAAACCGAAAAAGAGCTTCTCGAGCGGGCCAAGCAAAACCCCGCGCTTGTGGCCGAGATTTACGATCGGTACGCGGACAAGGTGTTCGGTTTCCTGCTCAAACGTTGCGGTCACAAGGAAACCGCCGAGGATCTGGCATCGCGCGTATTCATCAAATTCATGGAAGCGCTGCCCAATATCGAGTGGCAAGGCGTGACGATCGGTGCGTATCTCTATCGCAGCGCGTCGAACGCGCTCATCGATCACTGGCGCAGCGCGAGCGTGCGCATGGATCGTGAGTTAGATGAAAACTTCGACTCGCCGATGCCGGAAGATGATCCGTCGTGGCACGCCGAGCTTTCGCTCGAGAAGGACAAACTGCTCGCCGCGATGAAGACGTTGTCGCCGCGCGACCAGCAAGTGCTTGACTTGAGATATTTTGCCGGACTGGATCCGGAAGAGATCGGGATGCTGCTCGGCATCTCCGCCAATCACGTATCCGTCCTTTGTTACCGGGCACTCGGACGATTGCGCAAGCATTACGCCGTTCCAACCGTATGACCGACTTCCTCAACCCCAATCACGACACGTCCTCTCCGGTCCCGCCCGACGAGGCGCCTCGTCATGCCCCGATGCCGAAGCCGTTGTCCGATGCGGCCGACGTCCTTGCGTCCGTCGCAGGGGAACCGTCCGAGCCGCTTTCGGACGCGGTCAAAACCCGTCATCGCGCGGCCCTGCTCGCGCATGCTGCGGAACTCAAACCCGCGTCCGTGTCCTCATCTACCTCTCCCGCCCCCGTTATGTCCCCACCCAAACCGCAAATCGCAAATCGCAAACCGCAGGGCACGTCGCATTGGCGGGGGTTTCTGTACGGATTTGCCGGCGTGCTTGCCGCCGCCGTGCTCATTTTGGTGTTTGTGAGTCCCTACGGCTTCCGCACGCTTCCGCCGTCACACCCGATCGCGACGGCCTTGTCCATCCCGGCCGCCGTGGCCGCGGACGCCTTCGTACTGGTGGCCGACGCCGCGGACGCCTCCGGCGTCGCGCATGATTCGACGCTCACGATCACGTCCAAGGTCGATGTCACGCCGGAGGTGCTGAAGCAGTCGCTGCGCATCGAGCCGCCGCTCGACGTGGACGTGACACGCGCGGGGAGTGGGACGTACAAGGTGACGCCTCGCGAACCACTCACGCCCGGGGAAACCTATCGTATTTCCATCGAGACGCTCGTCGACCGGGACGACGGCGCCAGGTTGCGCCGCGAATTTTCCTGGGCGCTGCAGGCCAAGAACGACATGCGCGTCCTCTCGACTATCCCGCGAGACGGAAGCGGTTTCGTGCCCGTGACCACGGGCATCGAATTCAAGCTCTCGCGCGACGGATTCGAGGACGCGACCTCCTCGTTCTCGATCGTGCCGCCAGTGGAAGGCCGCTTCGATATTCGCGGACGCTATCTGACGTTCGTACCAAAAATGCCGCTTGAGCCTGGACGCCGTTATGACGTGACATTGAAGCAGGGATTTGGCGCCGGAGCCGGAGACGCGGGTTTGAAGGAAGATGTGAAGATCCGGTTCGAGACCGCGGCGCCGACGCCGGCGGGCCCGTCCGCGGCATCCCCGATCCGCTTTACGGTCGATGAATTCAAGGAAGAAGTCCCGAACAAGACATGGTCGCTCACGCTCGGCTATGCCCCGATGCGCGAGGGAACGGATGCGGTGCGTGCCGAGGTGATCGGCTACCGGCTCGACATGGCCGAGGCCAAGCGCCTGCTTGAGCGTCGGTTGCAGATCCCGACCTGGGCGCCGGTCGAAGCCGGTCGGTACGAGGCGTACGAGCAGGCGAACAAGAGCGAGGCATTTCGTCTCGAGGCGGACACGGTCGTGGTCAATTACCAGCGCGAGGTGGCGATGCCGTCGGTGGCGCCCGGCTTCTACGCCGTGCGTGTGACGCCCAAGGCGCCGCAAGGAGGCGAAGCGTCGTGGTTGTTCCTGCAAGCGACGGACGTCGCGGCGTACCTCATCGCCGACCAAGACCGCTTTTTCGCCTGGACTGTGAACCCGTCCACGAACCGCGCGCTGCAGAACACGCGCGTCCGCCTCGCGGGACAGGATAAACGCACGGACGCGGGCGGGCTGGTCGAGCTTTCGACGCCCGACGTGCTGAAGCGTACGGACGTGAAATCGGGCGACGTCTATCCGTTCGAGCTCATCGAATACGGCGACGAGGGAACGGATCTGCGTGCCATCGGCATCGTGCGCCGCGCGTTCGACGGCTACTGGTTCGATCTCGGCAATCGCGACGCGGGCGTCTCCAAGACGTGGAGCTATCTCTATCTCGACCGTCCGTTGTACCGCACGAGCGACGAACTCAAGCTCTTCGGACTCGCGCAGGATCGCGCGACGCGCCAAGGGGCGGGAGAGGTCGAAGTGCGCCTGCGCAAACAAACGTATTGGATCGATTGGGGGACGGGCGAGGACAAGGTGTACCGGCGCAAGACCGTGCAGACCGACGCGGCCGGCCGTTTCGAAGCGTCGTTCGAGTGGACCGAGTTGTCGCAGGGCTATTACACGATCGAGGCGCGACGCGGCGACGAAACGCTCGCCTCGCGTTCGTTCGAGGTGCGCGAGTTCTCGAAACCGGCGTACGCGCTTTCGGTGACGATGGACAAAGACGCCGTGTACGACGGCGAAGAGATCGCTGGGACGGTGCGCGCGGCGTTTTTCGAGGGGACGCCCATGTCCCGGTTGCGCGTCCGCGTGCGCTGGGAGGGAGGCTCTACCGTCGTCGAGACGGACGATGCCGGCATGGCACGGTTCAATTTCACGCGCCGCATGCCGCCGTGCCAGTCCGCGCTCGCGCAGCGTGCGTGGTGCAGCCCGTCGGAGTGGCTGTCGGTCACCGTCGTGCCGGAGGAAGGCGAGGAAGGCGACACGGTCGGATCCGCATCCGTGATCGTGCATCGCAGCCAAGCGGCCTTGTCGCTTGAGGCGCGCGGCGATCGCACGAGCGCGACGGTGAGCGGTTCTGTTTGGCGGCAGAATCTTGAGGCCGAGGACGGCGGTCGCTCACAGACCTGGGCAAATCGCCCCGTCACGCTCGTGATCCACGGACACCGCTGGGAAAAAATTCCCAACGGCTTCCGGTACGATTTCATCGAAAAGAAACAGGTAGAGATTTTCCGGTATGAAGAACGATGGGACCCGCCGGTGACGGTAGAAGTGCGCACGGACGCACGCGGCGCGTTCCGGCACGTCTTCCCCATGGATGAGACGCGTTCGTACTACGTCGTCGCCGAGACGCGCGACGATCAAAGCCGGCCGACACAGCAGCGCACGTGGGTGTGGCAGGGCGGATACGGCACGCCGCGGCCGACACCCACGGACACTGGCGAAGAACCCGCCTATCCGTCACTCGAACTTTCCCCGCCGCCGGCCGAGGGGGAGCCGATCGGCTACGGCGTCGGCGAACAGATCACCGCGACCTATCGCATCGGGACGCGCTCGCTGGATACCGGCAACGCGCCCGGCGTCCTGTATGTCATGGGGAGCCGCGGCATCCGCACGGCGACCATCGGCGGCGCGGAGTACGCTTTCCGCTTCGACGAAGCGTGGGCGCCGAATGCGGAGCTGCGTGCCATCACGTGGCGCGAGGGCAAATTCGAAACGGTGCAGGCCGGCGTCCTGTACCGCCGCGATGACCGGGCGCTCGAGATCGAGGCCAGGCCGAAGAAGGACCGCTACGCGCCTGGGGAGGAGGTCGAGGTGGATGTCACCGTGCACGTGAAGGGAACGGGCGACGTCGCGCGCGACACGCTCGTCGCCTTCGGTGCCGTGGACAAGGCGCTCCTCGCGCTCGCGTACGACGCCGAAGCCGATCCGCTGAACTCGATCTACGGCTACGTTTCAGACGGCGTGATCTTCACGTCGCGTACGCATGACGAGGCGTATGACGGCTTCGGCGGCGCGGAAAAGGGTGGGGGCGGGTTCGACCGCGCCGCGCTTTCCGCCCAGGTGCGTAAGAACTTCAAGGACACGGCCGCGTTCGGGACGGTGATGACCGACGGCACCGGCCGCGCGACCGTGCGCTTCCGCGCGCCGGACAACATCACGGGTTGGCGGCTCGAGCTCGTCGGCGTGTCGTCGCGCCTCGAGGCCGGCGCGGCTCGCGTGGACGTGAACGTCACAAAACCCGTCTTCGTGGACGTGGTCGCGCCGCCGCGCCTGCTCGAAAAGGATCAGCCGTTTTTAAAGCTCCGCGCCTTCGGTGCCGAGCTGTCGCACGGCGACGCCGTGACGTTCGCGGTACGGGCGCCGTCGCTCGGCATCGACGAAACCGTCCAGGGACGTGCGGGCGAGCCCGTCTACGTGGGCATCAGGAATCTCGTGAACGGCCGTCACGTCGTGACCGTGGGTCTCGGCACCGCCAAGGGCGCGGACGCGATCGAACGGATCGTGACCGTCGTCCCGTCGCGGTTCATGAAGGATGAATTCGTGCGCGTGGACCTTGCGCCCGGCACCGGTCTGCCCGAGCTCGGCCGGCCCGAAGCTACGCTCCAATTCGTCCCGCAGAACCGAGCGGCGCTGCAATCGTTGGCGAATGATCTCGTATGGTGGACGGGGTCGAGCCGTTCCGATGCGTTGTACGCCGGTCGATATGCGGCCATGTTGTTGCGTGATGAATTCAAGGCAGAAGACCGCTGGTGGGGTTCGTGGTTGCCGGATGACCGGGATCTCGCGCGCCGCCTCTCGGATTATCAGGACGAAGGAGGCGGCGTCCGGCTCGTGACGTACGGCAGTCCGGATCTCGAGTTGTCCGCGGAGGTGGCCGCAACCGTGCCGGAATATGTCGACGGCGAGACGCTCTCCGCGTATTTCTGGAATCGTCTCGACGACAAGAACGCGAGTCGCGAAGTGCAGATCCAGGCGCTCGCGGGTCTTGCCGCTCTCGGCGAACCCGTCTTGCCGTCGCTCCAGCAGGCCGCCTCCATGGAAGGGCTCGAGTGGCGCGAGACGCTGGCCGTCGCGCGCGGACTTGAAGCCGCCGGCGATCGCGAGCGAGCGCGCGGTCTGCTCGAGAAGCTCCTCGAGACGGCCGAACGCCGAGACGAGGTGACGCGCCTCGTGGTGTCCGAGCGCGAGGCCGACGTCTATGAAGCGACGGCCGACGCCGCCGGCCTGGCCGCACGCCTCGCGCACCCGGAAGCGGATAATCTCATGCGTTTCGTGGAGACGAACTGGGTCAAGGACGCCTTCCCGGTGCTCGCCAAGGCGCGCTATCTCAAGGCGGTGCTGCCGACGCGCGCGAACCGCGACATCGAGCTCAAGTACACGCTGGGCGAGGGCGAGAGCGTGCTCACGTTCGCGAACGGCGCGGTTCAGACGCTCGATCTCACCGCCGACGAAGCCGCGCGCTTCCGCGTGACGAGCGTGGACGGCCCCGTCGCCATCACGTTCGTGCGCCGCGTCGCGGGCCGCCCGATCTCCGTGCCGGAGATCGCGATCTCGCGCCGGTATGAGGCGGGCAAGCCGCTCGCCGACCTGCGCGAAGGCGACGCGGTCGAGGTGACGCTCGCGCCGGAATGGCAGGCAAGCGCGCAGGACGGCTGCTACGTCGTGCGCGACCACATGCCCGGCGGCTGGCAGGCCGTCGTCGGATGGGGCGCCGAGCAGGCATACCGCATCGCGGGCGGCGGGTGGAACTGGTATCCGCTCCTCGTGGAGGACGGCGTCGTCTCGTTCGTCACGTGCAAGACGACGCGCGGCGACCGGACGATCCGTTATACTGCTCGCGTGGTCTCGCGCGGCACGTACACGGCCGAAGCACCGGTGATCCAACACGAGCAATTCCCGGCCGTGGCGGCAGTGGGTCAGGATCAAACGATGGAGATCAAATGACGCAGGGGAGGATCGCCATCGTCATCGCAGCCTGCATCCTCACGGGTGCGGGCTGTTGGTATTCAAACCCTACAGGGATCCCCGTTTTCATCCCGGGCGAAGACCGGCGCATGCCGGTCGAAGCCGAGGGATCCCTTCGAAGCGATTTCTCCGCTTCGCTGCGCTTCGGTCGGAATGATGGTCCACGGGAGGCATTCATCGACGTCGACCGCTTCGCGGTTCCGGAATTGGGCAAGCAGGCCACGCGTCGGTTACCGGGCGAAGAGACGATCGCATGCGCGCCGTTTCGCGCCGGCATCGTGAACCATCACGCGCTTGCGTCCGATTTGCTCGCGGGATTTTTCCGCACATTGAACCGCTGCCGACCGGATATCGAGCGGTTCGTGATCCTCTCGCCGGATCACAATCTCGCCGCATCGACGGCCGCCGCGACGCATCGTCTTCCTTACCGGACGGTCGGACGCGATCTTGTCATGGATGCGGAGGGCGTATCGCGCCTGCTCGAGCTCCCGTTCGTCCGTGAGCAGTCCGCTCTGTTTGAACGCGAACACGGCATCGGCGCGATCGTTCCGTTCCTAGCCGACGCGTATCCGGACGCGAAACTCGTTCCCGTCGTAATCCGTTCATCGGTGATCGAAACCGAGCGCCGCGCGATCGCTTCCTGGCTCGCATCCGAGCTCGCGGCCGGCCGTACGTTCGTGATCGTCTCGGCCGACATGTCGCATTACCTCGATGAACGAAGTGCCATGAGCAACGATCGACGGACAAAGGCGGCGTTGGAGACAAGGGATGCGCTTTTTTTTGCACGCGCGAATGATGACCTCACTGATAACGGTAAATCCATCGCGATCGTGATGGAGGCGCTCGAGGAAGCGAAATGGACCCTCCTCGGAGAGTCCATTTCCAACGCCTATAGCGGTTCGCCGCTGTTTACGACGACGTATCTCGTCGGGTTTTGGGAGTGATTACGCGCCCACGATCCGTTCCAGGATCTGCACCTCGTCCTCCTTCATGACGTTCGCGCGGATCTCCTTGCCGAGGATGTTTGCCGCTTCGGGTGCGAGCTCCTTTTTGAATGGCGCGAGCATGTCGTCCGGCAGGATCAGATGCACCGAGGTTGCCGCTTCCTCGTCGCGGATGAGTTGGTTGACGCGGTGGGCCAGCACGTGGATGAATTTGCGCAACCGTTCTTCATCGAGGCGCGGCTCCGGAGCGTTCACGCCTCCCGAGTCGGGGTTATAGAACCCGCCCTCGTTGTCGCTTTTTAATTCGCTTGGCATTTCAAGCGTCTCGAGTTCTTCCATCGAGTCTTCAAACGCGAGCCACAGCCGCGCGTGGACATGGTCGGCGGTCACGATCAACGCCGGTTCGGGAAAATGCTGCAAGGCTTCGGGGATTTGCATATTTGGTAGGGGCAAGGCGCGCCTTGCCCGTGCGACATCAAGATAATTTCAACTGTTTGAGATACTGCACGAACGGTCGCTCGAAATTCTGACGGGCGCGCAAACACAGGTCAATCGCGTCGAGCAGCGGCGTCTTGGTTTTGCGGCGCCGCGCGAGTTTGCTCGCGAGCGTCGTCGCCGCGATGCCTTCCACGGTGCCAAGCCCGAGATCCGCGGGATGCTTCGACTTCGCGCCGACGAGCCGTTCGCCGTATGTGCGATTGCGCCCGTGCGGACTCATGCCGGTCACGATCAAATCGCCAAGCCCCGCGAGTCCCGTCGCCGTATCGATATGACCGCCGGCGCTGACCACAAGACGCTCCATTTCCTCGATCGCGAGCGCGAGGACCAGCGCCTTTGCGTTGGTCGGATAGCCAAGTCCATCACACAATCCGAGCGCGATCGCGTACGGGTTCTTCAGCGCGCTCGCGAGACCGACGCCGAGGAGGTCGGATGACGTCGCGCATTTGACCGCCTCGATCTCGAGAAGTTTCTTCACGCGCGAGATCGTCGTTTTGTCCCGACCCGCGACCACGAAGGCCGTCGGTGATCCTTTGGCCATTTCCGCCGCGATGGCCGGACCGCCGAGCGTGCAGACCTTGCGACGCAGCCTCGTCGGCAACGCCTTCGCCTCGGAGAGGGTGAGCGGTTCGAGCGTCTTCGGATCAAGACCTTTGGTGATACTCGCGACACTTTTGATCTTGGGAGACAGGAATGGCTTCGCCTTTGCGATGACCTCGGCCACGGCGAATGACGGAACCGCGACAAATACGTCTTCCGCGTCTTTCAACACGGCGGCAAGATCGGATGTCGCCGTGACATGCTTCGGAAAGCGATGACCTGCGAGATATTTCGTGTTGCATCGGTTCGCGCGCATATCTTCTTCCACATCCGGTTCAATGCAATACAGACGCACCGGACGCTTGTGTCGCGCAAGATGAAGTGCGAGCGCGCTCGCCATGTTGCCCGCGCCCAAAATCGCGATGGGGGATTTCATGCGCCGCAGTGTATCAAAGCCTTGATTTTTTGTCCGTTTCGCGCTATGCTCCGCGCCGTCTGTCCCTGTCGTTCAACGGATAGGACGCGTGGCTTCGAACCACGTAATGGGGGTTCGATTCCCTCCGGGGACACCATAAAAAAACACCCCCGCATCGCGGGGGTGTTTTTATTTCCCCTTCGGTTTGTGCCCGCGCCAGCCTTTCGCCTCAAGCCCCGCATCCGCCGCCGCGACCTGCGCTTCCTGCTTCGACGTCCCGCGTCCGACGGCGACGAGCTCCCGATCGAGGAACACGCCGATCGTGAACTCCTTCGCGTGGTCCGGCCCTTTTTCCTCCAAGACTTTATACGTCGGCGTCACACCCATGAGCTCCTGCGCCGTTTCCTGGAATTTGCTCTTCGCGTCCACGTACAGCTCGTCTTCCAAAATCTTCGGCAGGTGACTCAAGATATGTTGGCCGATGAATTTCTCCGCCGCCGGCATGCTGCCGTCGAGATAGATCGCGCCGATGATCGCCTCGATCGCATTCGCAAGGATGTACATGCGCGCCTTGGAATCCTTGTCTTTTGCCTCGCCCTTGGACAGCAGGAGATGCGGCTCGAAATCCAGCTCGCGCGCGATGCCGGCCAGCGTCTTCGCGTTCACGAGCGCGGCGCGCCAGTTGGTGAGCTCGCCCTCGTCGTTCGCGTAATGTTTGTACAGGTACTCGGTCACGATCAGTTCGAGCACGGCATCGCCCAAAAACTCCAGCCGCTCGTTGTGCGGGAATTCGTAGCTCGGATTTTCGTTGAGGTAGGACCGGTGGGTGAGGGCCTGCAGGAGGAGCGAGTGGTCACGGAAGGCGTGTCCCAATCGTTCCTCCAGCGGGCCGAAGTCTGGCATGGTCATAGGCAGTTGTCAGTTGTCAGTTTTTGTCGGTTTCTCCTTTTTTTCCTTCGGCTTGTCGGATTCTTTTTCGACGCCCTGCGCGAGTTGGTCGCGATAGACGGCGCCAAGGACCCCGTTGACGAATTTGCCGCTCGACTCGCCGCCGAACGTTTTGGCCAGCTCGATCGCTTCGTTGATCGCGACCTTGCTCGGGATGTCGAAGTTATACAGCAGCTCGTAGGTGCCGATGCGCAGGATGTTGCGATCCACCGTCGTGATCTTGGGCAGCGGCCAATCCGGAGCGAACGTGGTGATCGCCTTGTCGATATCCTCGCGGTGCTGCATCACGCCATTCACGATCGACAACGCAAAATCCTTCTCGTCGAAGCTCTCCGGCTGTTCCGCCAGATTGCGTTCGGCGATCTCCGCCGCGTCCTTGGCGCCGCCGTAGAAATCCCACTCGTAGAGGGATTGCATCGCGACGGCGCGGGCAAGGTGTCGATTGGACATAGGGCAAAGGTGCTAGGGGGAGTCGGTAGGCTGTAGGCGGTAGCTTGAGGGCTACGCTACCGACTACTGACTACCGGTTTTTTCCTCGTGCGTGTGATCGTGACTTTCGTGCTCGTGCGGTCGTGTCTTGGCAAGCGCTTTTTCCACCTTGCGATCTATTCCTTTTACGTGAATTTTTACTCCGTTCCATTCAGTGGCGCCCTTGGCGGCGCGGTGCATGAGATGTGTACGGCCGGCTTTATCGGTGGTGAGCGCGGGTTTGGTCAATGCGAAATGCGAGGCGCGGCGGCGCTTATGCGAACTGGTACGACGATGTCCGGGAAGACCCATAACAGGAATGTCAGAGGTTAAAAGTCAGATGTCAGAAGTGTCGACATTGATGAATAAAGTATAACGGAAAGCCCGTTTTTTGGCAAGTTTTGCAGGATTTAGGGCTCCCGGCCCTTGCAAAAATGACCCGTAACCTCTAATCTTGGGCCAACTTATGGAAAAAACACTCGTGTTGATCAAGCCCGACGGCGTCCAGCGCGGCCTTGTTGGGGAGATTATCGGGCGATTCGAACGCGCTGGTCTCAAGCTGATTGCCATGAAAATGGTCCACGCGTCCCATGAAGATGTCGATCAGCACTATGCGTTGACGGAAGAATGGATGAAAGCGGTGTATGAAAAGGCCAAGGCCAAGTACGAGGCCAACAACGAGCCGTTTCCGTTTCCGGATCACATCGCTTACGGCACGGACATCAAGAATGGACTCGTGACGTTCCTCAAATCCGCACCGATCGTCGCGCTGGTTCTCGAAGGCGAAATGGCCGTGTCGCTTGTGCGCAAGCTCGTCGGCGCGACCGAACCCGCTTCGTCCGCTCCCGGCACCATCCGCGGTGACCTTTCGCACGACACCTACGCGCTCTCGAACGCGCAGAACCGCCCGCTTCGCAACCTGATCCACGCCTCCGGCAATGTCGAAGAGGCGAACAACGAGATCAAGATCTGGTTCACGGACGTCGAGCTCTACAAATACGAGCACGTCAACGATCGCGTCCAATACGATCCGAAGTGGTTTCTGGCATGAAGCGTGATACGTGAAGAGTGAAGAGTGAAACGTCAAAAAAGATTCCCGCCGCAAGCGGGGGTCTTGATTTTATTATGACATTCCGCTAGCGTCGCGGGAGCAACTTTTACTCCGAGGAGGAGGTGTGTGATGGCGCAACCCGATGCAGGACGGCGTGCGTTCCTGTGGATGTGGGCCGGGATGGTGGCGGGCCTGTGGCTCTCCGCCCTCTTTTTACTCATCGTTTATGGCGGCATGCTGGCCAACAGGCAACAAAGTGCCCTACTAACCTTCCTTCTGATCGCCGGAGGCTTGGCGATCAAGGTGGGTTGCAAGAAGTTGTCCAAGCACAAGCGGCGTTCGCAGACTCGTGTTGCAGCGGAGGAGAGCGCTTCCGTTGACCATCGACGAGCGGAGCTCGCGAAAATCCGGGCCGACATCAAAGCGCTTCGCGCCGATGAGCGCGCGCTCGAAGAAGAGCTCCTCGAAGAGGAGAACCGGAACGCCTCCGGCCCCGAACGCCTCAAGCACGGCATCCCCACTGACGACTGACAAGGTCGTTTTTTTGTAGACCACCCCCGCCTCGCTATCGCTCGGCACCCCCTCCTCGCATGAGGAGGGGGCCGGGGGTGGTCTACCTCCGCGCCCATCGCCCTGATTGACATTCCATTATTTCCCCGCTAGCGTCGCGGCAGCAACTTTTACTCCGAAGATCGGAGGAGGTCCGATATGGAATGGGATATTTTGGCGCTTGCGCTCGGCGCGTGGTCGAGCGCGGTTGTCGTCGGCATGGCGCTCGAAGTACAACTCGGCTGGATGGGGAAGCTCGTCGCGCTTCTCCGGCGGAAATGGCAAGGCCACGGGCTTCCGGCCTCGGTCGAAGCGCAGCTCGTCGCGATCTACGCGGATCGTGAGCGACTGCGCATTCGCATGGAAAACCTGGACGCGCTTCGGAAAAGGTTTCCCAGACGCATCGAGTTTTGGAGAGACGTCTACGATCAACTGAGACAGATGGGATCGAGCAGATATATCCTCACAACCCTATGCTTCAGTCACGGTGATCCGATCCATGTGTGGTTCAAGCGTCACTCGTTCGACGGACCAAGTGATGAGTTGGGAATTCCCGACTCCGATGCAGCCCGCACCGAGCTCGTGGTCGCATTCGAAGCGCAGCGCAAATCCTGGGAGCTGACGGCACGGGAGATGCGGATCGCGATGGACGAGATCGAGGAAGAGATCTTGCGCCTCGAATCCGAGCTCCGGCTCGAGTCTTCTGCCGATCCGCGAGACGCCAAGCGTGAGGAGCTGAAGCGGGCTCGTGTCCGCGTCGAAACGCTCCAAGAGGAGCTCCTCGAAGAGGAGAACCGGAACGCCTCCGGCCCCGAACGCCTCAAGCACGGCATCCCCACTGACGACTGATGAGGTCGTTTTTTCATATGACTTCATCCGCTTGGCTCTATCCCTCCCAGCCTCCCTTTTACAAAGGGAGGCGTTTTCTGAATTCAACGGCCACCGCGATCTGTCGCAGAACAGTATCGATGTTTTCAAATATCTCGCGATTCCAGAATCGAAGCACTTGAATGTTGTGCGCTTCGATGATCTCGTCGCGTTCACGATCCCGTTCTTGTGAATGTAAGTGTATATCGCCATCAACCTCGATTCCCAGTCGGAGTCGAGGGCAATAAAAATCCAAGATGAATCGATCCACACCAAATTGTCTTCGAAAACGAAGTCCTTGGAATCGCCTGCCTCGTAACCGTTCCCAGAGCGCCCTCTCTGCATCGGTTGAACATCGACGCAGCTCGCGTCGGCGTTCCGTAAGAAGCGGATCATTGTAAAGATAATTCATGAAATACCACGTTCATTATTTCATCCCGTTTGTCAAGACGCTCCCCTTGAATACAAGGGGAGATGGAGGGGATAGATCAGGATTGACATTCCATTATTTCCCCGCTAGCGTCGCGGCAGCAACTTTTACTCCGAAGAGGAGGGTTCAGATGGATGACGAAGAGTTTCGGTCTGGCTTCGTTGGGGCAATAAAAGCTACATGGCTCGTTGCTGCGATCATAGCAATGGGCTTGGCGGCGGCCGCATTTACACAAGGTGCCTCGTTCTGGTGCGCTGGAACTTTGGCGCTCCCGCTCGTGTCGACCATCTTGTTCCTTGCTACAAGGGCAGGTCGTGACTGGCGGCGCAAGCGTCCAGCGGTGATCTCTCGACGCAAACGAAAGCAAGCAGAGAAGCTGAAGAGTCTCAGCGAACAGCTAGCCGGTCTGGTGTCAGAGATCCAGCACCTGAACAAACTGGGGCGCACGTTCCCGCAAACCAGCTCTCCCGAGTTGTTATATGACGTAGCCATCCGGAGGTATGAACTCGGTGACGCCTTTGCGTGCTGGGCAAGACTCACTCCGCGTGCTCCGCTTTACCACTGGCTGGAGGAGTGGATTCCTCTAAACCATGCAAAAGGCAAACCGTGGAACAAGCTTTACCCGAGCGATTGGCTTCCGCCCCGGAAGGGTTTTCCCGGCTGGGATGCGAGGAGAGCTTTCGAGCTAGCGCTCAAGCAACAGCATGACGAATGGCGTGCAACGCATGACAAGCATCACGCGAAAGCGATCAATCTCCAGGAGCGGGTGAACAAACTCTCCGAACAGCTCGGCATCGAGACTCAGGACTTCCTGTCCGGAATCGATCCCGGGCGCGAACCTGAAAAGCTCCGTGTCGAGACAGAAGACGAGCCTCCGCCCGAAACCGTCCGTGCCAAGCTCGCGAAGGTGCGGGTCGAGATCGGGGAGCTGCGCAAGCGGGAAGACGAGCTGCTCGCGCAAGCCATCGAGGAAGAGGGCGGCAGCGGCGCCTTCCGAAAACCCGCCGACGTAAAGACGGCAAACTCTGACGACTGAACGGTCGTCTTTTTTGATATTGCGCGCCAAGTCTCGCGTGATAAAGTACAAGGGCCGGTGTGAGGATTCGGCCAAACATTTGGTTCTTGGGACCTGGACGGCGCATCCGCGGAAGGCGGAGGAGCGAGGGTCTCGGGCGGCAAATCACCCCCTTGTGACGGGGCTTTCGGTGCAAACTGGAAATCCGCGTCAACGGGAGGCATGGCCCCATTTTCGATGAACCGAATGCCTCACATCGGTTTTGTGTTGCCTTTGACTTTTCGATCGGATACGGTTTCGCCGTGCCAAACGCACATCGCACCATTCACCCAAACGCAAGGAGGCCCGCATGGGCATTACGTACAAGGATGCGGGCGTGGATTACGGCGCCCTCGACCCGTTCAAGCGCGCCTGTCAGCTCGCGGCGCGCGAAACGGCGGACAATGTCGGATTCGGAATGCGCGAGTACGAGCCGAGCCGCGGCGAGAGCGCGTATCTCGTCGAGGCCGACGACGGCTTCATCGCGCATGTCGAGGAAGGCCTCGGTACCAAGAATCTCATCGCCGAGGCGCTCGAGCGCGCCGGCCGCGGTTCGTCGTACGATCTCATCGCCCAGGACACCGTCGCGATGATCGTGAACGACCTCATCACCGTCGGCGCGCTGCCCGTCTCGGTCGCGATGCACGTGGCGGTGGGATCCGACGCGTGGTTCGCGCATGATCGCCGCGCCGAGTTCCTGATCCGGGGATGGAAGAAGGCGTGCGACCTGGCGGGTTGCGCGTGGGGCGGCGGCGAGACGCCGACCCTGCGCGGCGTCGTCGGCGAGGAGACGGCCGTGCTCTCGGGTTCGGCCTGGGGGCTCGTCAAGCCGAAGAACCGGCTCATGATCGGTGCCAACGTCCGTGCGGGCGACGTCATCGTCCTGCTCGAGAGCAGCGGCATCCACGCGAACGGCCTGTCGCTCGCGCGCAAGATCGCGGACCGGCTGCCGGACGGGTACGACGCGCCGGTCGGCAACGGTCTCGATCTCGGCACCGAGCTGCTCAAGCCGACGCACATCTACACGCGGCTGCTGCGCGAGTGCTTCCTGCGCGATATCGTTCCGCATTACGCGGTGAACGTGACGGGTCACGGGTGGTGCAAGCTCATGCGCGCGCCCCAGCCTTTCGCCTACGTCCTTGACGAGATTCCGGAGTCGCCGGAAATCTTCCGCTTCCTCATGACGCATGCCCCGATGGAGGAGCGCGAGGCGTACAAGACGTTCAACATGGGCGCGGGATTCGCGCTCATCCTGCCCCCGTCCGAGGCGCGGAAAGTGGCGGAGCTCGTGCGCGAGCTCGCGCTGCCGTACGACGCGATCGTCGCGGGGTCGGTCGAGAAGAGCGCCGCGCGCCGCGTGGTGATCTCGCCGCGCGACATCGAGTTCACCGAGGAGGATCTGAAGATCCGCTGACCCGACCGATGCCGGGTCTTTTCTTTTTCAAAAAGATTTGATACGTTCTCGGCGCTCCGAATCTCGCCGAGGTAGCTCAGTGGTAGAGCGAAGGACTGAAAATCCTTGCGTCGCCAGTTCGATCCTGGCCCTCGGCACCAGAGCATAAAGCCGCTCCAACGGGCGGCTTTTGCGTTTCTACTCAGCCATTCTCTGAGAGTGATGAGTTCGCTCCTTCGTCCAAATCAGTTCGATCCTGCTGTTCGGTCGGTGTCTTCGGACCCTTTTCGTCGTCTTTGATAGTCAGCATCAAGCGAATCCCGGACAAGAATCGCTCGGCGACTACCCGAGCCTCCTCGAAGGGGATGTCTTCGCCGTACTCTTCCTTCCAAATCTTGCGAAACTCGTGGATGGCTTCGTGAGGGAGACGCATATACGTACATCGTTGACGAATAGGCACGTTTAGGACCAGAGTGCGTCTTAGTATGTCCGAAGACAATAATCAACAGACTCACGAGGAATTTCTCGAGGTCACTACGATCGAAGCGAAACGGAACTCGAACGTCGGGAACGTTCACAATGTACCCCTGTCTAAGGGACCCAGATCGATGAAGAGCGCCAAGTTGACCGAGATCGTTTCGGGCGGGGAGCTTCATCATCGTGAACTTCGAATCGAAAGTCATGAAAGGAAGGGCGGCCTTTGGTCGACGGTTGATAAACGCAGCGTTGGATTGACTGATCGCGATCCGGATGAGGTTACGCCGCTCAAGAGCTTCTTGGACGCCTTCATGTCCGGCACTCTGCCTGATGCACCGGGACAATATCGTATTATTCCAAAGGATGCGCATGAAAGATTGGTCCAGATTGCCCGCGATATCCCTTCGCTGGAGTTGAGCGGAAAGATTCAGGTATTGAAGGTCGTGGCGGAAGGATTGGCTCGATCAAAGGAGACGCAAGACGCCCTCCAGGCGCGCATCGAGGCGGGGGACGGCGGAGTCTTTTTGGATTTCGCCGCCGCGGTTAAATTGGCGGATTACTCTTCTGCCTTGGCAAGATTTCAGGAAATGCTTGGCGACGAAACCCTCACAGAACCCAGATATCAAGAGTTTCTTACCGGCCAAGCCTGGATGTTTGGTACCGAATACAGCGAGCTTTTGGATCGAAGGGTTTGGGTCCGTGATGATCAGGCCGATTTCATGCTTCGACGGACGGCCGACGGATATCTTGAGATCCTGGAGATCAAGCGTCCTACCGCGGATCTGTTTCGATATGACAAATCGCATGACGCATGGGTGCCTGCTGCGGATTTGAGTGAGGCAATTGGACAGGTGATGAAATACATCGAGGAAATCGATAAGCAGCGAAATGCGATTCGGGCTGACGATGATGAAGATCCGCTCAAGATTCGGGCCAGAGTTGTAATGGGACGAGACGGAGATGAACATGCGCAGGCAGCGCTCCGGAATCTCAACAGCCATCTTCACCGAATCGAAGTGCTGACTTATGACCAGTTGTTCCGCATGGCGGAGCGAGTTGTAAATCTGTTTCGCTCATGACAAGGCTTCTGAAGCCCTTTACCCTCCTCCCGGAGGATTTGTGTTTAATCACGACCTGCTGCTCGGTTGGCGACTATGTGAGCTTCCTCAAACGAAATGTTCTCGCCGTATTCTTCCTCTTATTCCTCTTCTTCCTCCAGATAAGGCTGAACTCTTGATATTGCAATGTTCTGGTACGAGCTGTAAGCAGCCCGCATATGACAGAGCCAATAGACACAAAGTCGAATGGAGGATCGAGCGAGGCGGAGGCAGAGCTACTAAAGGCACGGGCAGAAGCGAAGGCCGCAGAGTTAAGAGCCGTGGCTGCGGAGCAAGCGATTGAGCGTTTGCGAGGTATTGAGACGGTAGTAGAAAGGACCTACCTGCGCCTTGCCGAGACCGTCGACCGTGCGGTCAAGGCGGTGCATAAACTGGTTTGGCCATCTGCGTGGGTCTTCCTAGTCGCGTGCGCTTTGATAGGCGTGTACTCCTTTACACAGGGTTGGCGACTCGGTGCGGTACGTGACGAGGTGAACAAGCAAAAGGAGGAAATTGGCGGAAGACTGATTGATATACAGGAGAGCACCATGAAAGCCATTTCCGCGAATGTTGAGGTGGAGAAGGGATTCTTGAGGGCGAAGGAGGATCAGGCAGTGGTGCTCTCGAAGCTCGTTGGTCTACAGGGCTCGGTAGCAGGGATGGAAACGCTTGTTGCTGAGGTTACAGGGGAGACAACGAGCACTATTGGTAAAGCGAAGTCGCTTATCAGTCAGGTCGATATCAAGGCCAGAGAGGTAAGCGGGCTCATTACAACGCTTGATGCGGCCAAGACTGAGGTTGCAGCATCAAAAGCTGATGCGGATAAGGAAGTCGCGCGACTCAAAGAAGTTACTCTTGTGTTCGCGGAATACCTGTTTTGCGACAAGAAATCGGATGGGTTTCAAATGCTCGATGAGCAGGGTAGAAATATCGGTGAGCACAATGCAAACGTACTCTTGGCGAAGCTGAACCGTGTGCTATTTAGGGAGGGTGAGGAAACGGAAAGAGACGAATTCAACAAGAAGGTTATTGCTCAGTGCCCATGAGCAAAGTTCTGACTTCCTTTACCCTGGTGCACCATGCAAGCGACCCCGCCCGGCGGGGTCGTTTTTGCGTCGGAAAGAAAAAAGCCGGCGGATGCCGGTCAGGCGACGCCTCCGATCGCGTCGCCGTTCGGCACGCGTTGCATGAAGCGCACGATGTAGGTTTCCTGCTCCTTGGACGTGCGGAAGACCCGGTACACGATCCCTTCGTGTTCACGGTTCTTGAACCGGTCCCGTGCCTCGAAGAGGACGGGTTCGCCCTCCTGAAGCAGGAGGACGGGCTTGCCGATCCGGACCGCGTATCCGAGGCCCGTGATCATGACCCGATCCATGCTGTCCACGCGCGCCACTACGCAATGCGCGGCGGGCAATTCCCTGATGAGGAATTGTAGGCGCGTCTCCCGGTCCCGGCGTTCGGCATCCGACGCATCCGGCGCCACGAGCGAGATGCCGTCCGGCGGCGTGACGCGTCGATAGACGCCGCTCGTGTGAGCGCGCACGACCTTGCCGAACGTGGACAAGATGGCGCGCGTGTCGGTGTACCGCTCGCCGTCGTCCCCGCGTGTCCGCGAGGCGAAGTCATACGCGACGAAGAGGATTCTTCGCGTCATTCGTCTCACCTCCTCGCGAGGAGGATAGCAAACCGAGGTCGATCAAGGAACGGCGGATCTGTGAATAAATAATAAGATATAGCCCTTGCGCGTGGACGAACTTTTGGATAGATTGCCGTCACAATAAAAGAGCAGGCGGGTGTCGTATAATGGCCATTACCTCAGGTTTCCAACCTGATGACAGGGGTTCGATTCCCCTCACCCGCTC
>RHKK01000008.1 GCA_008363075.1 Candidatus Uhrbacteria bacterium | reverse complement strand
ATGATGGCCGAAGGAGTTGGAATCAAAAACCCCGCCACGGCGGGGTCAGACGCTCTCCGGAGTGCGTTCGATCATCTTCGCGAAGTATTGGCGCTTGCGCCAGGCGTCGATGCGGTCCTTGCGGACCCGCCAGTCCGTTCCGAGGAAGCCGGAGAGCCGGAGCAGCTCCGGCGCCACGATCTCGGCGGAGACGAAGAGTCGCTTGCCATAGAGCGCCGCGCCTTCGAAGAGCGTCCGGCCGCCGTCGCGCGTGACGGGGTGCCACGCGACGGTGACGAGGAGTCCCGCGTGGCACGGCAGCGCCTCGATCAGGCGCAGGAATCCGCCAGGCTTGGGTGGTCGCAACTCGTAGGGATCGCGCGTGCCTTCCACGAAGATCACGACGCTCGAGTCGTCCTCGTTCGCGAGGATGGCGCAGGCGGTCACGGCATCGCGGTCGGCGGGATTGCCGTTGCGATCCACGAAGCCGTTCCCGCTCCAGCGCGCCATGCGTCCGAGGAACGGCGCGTCCATCATCTCGCGCTTGATGATCCAGCGCAGGTCGTCTCGTCCGTACTCGGCCAAGACCCAGAGTACGGCGAGGATGTCGAACATGCTCGTGTGGTTCATGACCACGATGAACGGGCCGGGATGCGCGCCCTTCGAGCGCAGATCGAGCTCAAGCTCGACGCGCATGATCCGGCGAATACATCGGAAGAGCCACGCACCGATGCGCACTTGCAGGCGCGTGATCGCTTGTCTCGTCTCACGCGCGTCTTGTCGTCGAACGGCCTCGCGGACCTTCTGCCACGCCATGGCCGGAAACGCAACGAAGGCCACGACGAAGCAGAACAGGACGAGCGAACAGAAAAAAGAACCGGTACGGATCAGCTTCATGCGAGCCTCCTTGCTGGCCGTGCCCGTTCTTTATCAAATTATTGGTTTTCGATCAACCCTCCTTCGTCATCCACAGCAACCCGATGCCGAGCAGGAAAAACACGAATTGCAGTGCGCGTCGCCTGACGGACGCCTCTTCCTTGATTTCCGAAAGCAGGTTGGTGCAGGCCATATAGATGAAGCCGCCCGCGGCGAAGGGGATGGTGTAGGCCGTGAGGCCTTCCACGTATTCCTGTGCGATGAAGACGCCGAGAATGCCGACCAAAATCGTGAGCGCGACCGTGCCGTTCAGAAGCAGTGCCTTTTTCCGATCAAACCCCGCATGGATCAGGATACCGAAATCGCCGACCTCCTGCGGGATTTCGTGCAACGCGACCGCGAGCGTCGTGGTCCAGCCGAGTGCCGGGTTCACGAGAAAGGCGGAGCCGAGCACGATACCGTCGGTGAGATTGTGCACCGCGTCACCGACGAGGTTCAGCCAGCCGACGGGCTTTTCCGGCGGACAGGACGGATGCGCATGCTTGTGGTCGTCATGCAGGCGATGTCCGCCATGGCAGTGGTAGATCCAGAAGGCTGAATCGAGGATGAAGAACGCGATGATGCCGATGAGCGCGATCGGGAGCGCCTGTTCGTTGAGCTCGATGCCTTCCGGCAGGAGATGGAAGAACGCGCCGCCGAGCAGGGCACCGGCGGCAAAGGCGACGAGGCCGAGCAGCAGTCGTTCGAGTAATTTCGTAGCGATCAAGAGACTGCCGAAGCCGATCAGGGCCATGGTTGCGACCAGGAGGCCGGCAAGCAACGCAGAGGAAAGCGGGGTCATAGGCGGGTATGTAGCATGCGGCCGACGAGAATGCCAACGAGAATGGCTCCGCCGCCCAGGAGCAGCATGCGCAGGCCGGTGCGATAGCCGCGCGCGCCGAAGCGCCGAGCGCCGAAGAATCCGAGAAGGAAGAGCGCAACGCAGGAAGCGGCGACGGACGTCACGAAGGCCGGCTCGCGTTCAAGCAGGGCATACGGGAGGAGGGGAACAAATCCCGCGAGGAGGTACGAGAGGAGCATGATGGTCGCGCCGCCTACGGATCGGCGGTCGGTTTTAGCGACGCGATCAACGTATTCCTCGGTGAATTCCTCCGACAGCAGGGAACCGACGCCCATCGACAACCCCTCGACGGCGATGAGCACGCCGCCCGTGAGCAGGATGGTCGCGCGCGGCACGTCGGCGACGGCGACTCCCGCCAACAGCCCGACGGTTGACACAAGGCTGTCCTCCACGCCGAAGATGAAGTTGCGGGTCAGCACCGATCGCGTCTGACGCGAAGATTTCAAACCCATACTCACCCCTAGTGTAACACGGACGGCCGTTTGTTTCGCGCGCGGAACGGGCGTATCCTATTCGGGCGCTCATCGTTCCTTGCAAGGAGGGTGGATGGCCTCGCATAAACAGAATCTGTGTTCCGCGTGTGGATCACCGTTGCGGACCGACGGCTACTGTCTCATGCCGCACTGTGTCAACGGGTGGTCACAGGAGGAGAAGGCGACGCGGCACATGCCCGTCGTTTCGGACGAGCTCAAGCGGAGCGCGGTTCGTTCGACGCCGCCTCCGCCGCAGGAAGTGGTGGTCGTGCCGCCGCCGCGATCCGTTTCGGGACCGGATCCTCCCACCGATCACGTTCCGGTTTCCGTATCGGCGGACGCGCCCGTCGCGCGATCCGCACCGCGTCCCGTTCCCTCGCGTCGTGCGACGCGGCTGACGGGACTGGCGCGCGTTGATGCGAGGAGCGTTCCCCTCGAACCGCGTCGTCCCGAACCGTTCGAACCGGCGCGCGGGCCTTCGATCAGACGCATCCTCGCGCTCGTGCTCGTCACGGTGATCGTCATCGCGACGCTCGTGTTTCTTCCGTTGCGTCTTCAGCTCGAATGGACGCGGGCCGAGGCCGACCATGCGTCTGTTTGCCCCGACGCATCGCAGGTGGACGCCGGCATGCGCTGACCTCTCTTCAGGAGAGGTTTTTTGTTGCACTCGGTTTACCCGTCCTGTATCTTTTTTAAAATATCTTATGCCAAACCAGACTCTTCCTCCCGCCGCGCCGCCGAAACCGGCTGCGCCCGGCGCCATCGACAAGGCGACGAATGCCAAGATTACGCTCGGGATTTTCGGCTTGGTCGCGCTCGGCCTTCTCATCCCGTTGTTCTTCATGTTCTACCCGGAATACCAGCGCGAACAACTGCTTAAGAACGGCGTTCCGGCGCGGGCCGAGATCGTCTCGCTCGATCCGACCGGCAGCTGGTACAACAACCAGCCGCAGGTGGATGTGCGCGTCCGCGTCATGCCGGAAGACGGCGAGCCGTTCGAGGCGACCGCGACCATGATCATCAATCCCGTATACATGCCGCAATTCCAACCGGGCAACACGGTGCAGGTGCGGTATGATCCGGAGGATCGCTCGAAGGTCGCAATCGAGGAAACCGAAGACGGGACGCGGTAACAAAAATGTAGGGGCATGATATATCGTGCCCCTACTTTTTTTGTCTGCGATTATTTCACTGCCACGAATTCGAATGAGAGTTTCACCTCTTCGTCCACGTCGGCGAGGAAAGGGAGGTCCGGGACTGATAGGCCCCAATCGCCATAGCGGATGACGGTTTCCGCCGCGCCGGCGAGACGGTCGTCCGATGCGAACATCGCCGAGCCGACGAACGTCGCGGGCTTGGTCGTGCCGGAGATCTTGAGATCGCCTTCGATCGAGAAGACGAACGGAACGTCGTGTGCGACGTTTGACGGGATTCCATCGATCTTCGTCGGCGTGAACTCGATAAACTCGTTCGCGTCATCCTCGGATTTGAAGATCAGGCGTACGATGGCGCGGTTGCGTTGTTCAGAATCGGTCCTGAACGAACGCGCATTGATGCGGATCGTTCCGATGCGGGCTTCCTCCAGGTTCGTCGGGTCGAGTGCGATTTCGCCGCTCACATTATTCGTTACGCCCACCACCGTTTTTGGTTCGCCGCGGAGCACCTCGTTGAGCGTGAATGTCGCCGATGATTCGTCCGACAGGATCCGGAACACGGACTGCATCCCCGTGGCCGCGACCGGAAGCGCTTCCGGCAAGGAAGCTTCCGGCATCGGAGCCGGTTGAGGGGATGCGTTCATCGGCTGGCTCGGCGCCTTGACGGGGCGGCCGACCAGCCAATACGCATAGCCGCCGATCGGCAAAGCGACGGAAAGAACGAGCAGAGGAACGAGGATTTTGAGCGTGCGATTCATGTTGATCGTGGCAACGAATAAACGGGCAGGCCGCATGATACGCGTGCCGTTTCCGATCGGGCAAGCCGAACACGCATATTACGCATCGGTCCCCGATGTTCTTTCACGAGTGGACATCCGTCAGGATTCCCGTTGGGATGCGTACTACTCCATGGCCGGCATGAACCTCCCAGAAGCCCATCCACGCGATGAGGAAGTCGTTGCGGAAGCCTTGCGCCAAAAGGAGGCTTTTGGGGTGCTTGTCCGCCGGTATGAAGAGCGTCTTTCACGTTATATCCGCCGGTTGGGAGTTTTCAGAAGCGAGGACGTGGAAGATCTCCTCCAAAACGTGTTTCTGAAAGCCTATCGGAACCTGAACGCGTTTGACCGTGCGTTGAAATTTTCTTCCTGGATCTACCGCATCGCGCATAACGAGACGATGAGCTTTTTCCGTTCCCGGTCGGTGCGGCCCGAAGGATCGCTTGTGCCCGAGGGCGAGCTCGCGCTTGGGCAGATCGCCGACGGATTGAACCTGGAGGTCGATGCGGACCGGAGCATGCGCCGCGACGGACTATGGAAGGCGCTGTATCTTCTTGAACCAAAGTACCGGGATATTCTCGTTCTGCGGTATTTTGAAGAGCGGGAGTATGCCGAGATTTCCGACATTCTGCAGGTGCCGATCGGGTCGGTGGGAACCCTGATCAGCCGTGCGAAGAAACGATTGCGATCCCATTATCCGAACGACACCACCTATGACGATGTCCCATGAACAGAACCGGCCGGCCGGGAACGAGCCGCTCGCCGACAAGATCATCGAGCGGATCGAACAAGAAGGCGTGACGCCGAAGCCGCGCTGGCGGTTTACGTTGTTGAACCGGCTGTTCTGGCTTTTGTGGGGCGTGTCGATCCTGTTCGCCGTCGCGGCCGCGGGCGCCATGATCTTCGCGCTTGCAAACGCGGGCTGGGAATTCCGCGCCGTGACGCATGACAGTTTCGTCGCTTACCTGATCGACGTCCTGCCGCTGTTCTGGATCGCCGCCATCGTGTTGCTCCTGCTTCTCGCGCACGAAACCGTGCGGCGCACAAAGCTCGGTTATCGCTATCCCGTGAAGACGGTGGTCGGCTTCGGCGCGCTTGGTGTCCTGCTGGGCGGGTTCGTGCTGTTCGCGAGCGGTCTTGCCGAGTCCGTCGAGCAGGGGGTCGGACGGCATATCCCGCTGTATCATCCCGCGCTCGAGCTGCAGCGGCGCGTCTGGATGGATCCGGGACGCGGTCTGCTCGCGGGCGAGGTCGTGGGGAGCGAAGCAGGATACGCGACGTTCACCGTCCGGACGTTCGACGGCGTCACGTGGGTGGTGAACGGCGACGATCTCCGCGACCGCGACCGCCTCTTTCTCACGGCGCATCGCGTCGTCCGCATGGTCGGCGTTCCGGCGGCCGGATCGTCCACGTTTCACGCGTGTTTCGTCTTCCCGTGGAAGGTCTACGGATACCCTCCGCCGGAGGCGACGCGTTCGGGATTTCCCGCCCCGCCGCCTCACGACGCGACCTTTGTCAGAAAACTCGTCGGTGAGCGTAGTACCGAATGTAAGGGCGTACGACCTTACCCCGTCCTCAAGCGTATGAGGCAGGAAGAGTCTTCAACATCAGAGTGAAATCATTTATGAAGAAACGAACGATGTATTATGCCACGGCCGCCGCCGCACCGTTGCTCGCGCTTGGGCTGGTCGCGGCTCCCGCTTTTGCGCACGGCATGTCGGGCGCGCGTCCCGAGTTTACCGATGAGCAACGAACCATCCTCGAACAGGTCCGCGAGCTCCACAAGCAAGGGAAGCGCGACGAAGCCCGTGCGCTTCTGGAGTCCGCCGGAGTGCCCGCGCGTCCGCGCATGATGAAGTTCCGCGCCCATCCGAGCGACGAGAAGATGCGCGAACATCATCAGGCCGTGCAGGACGCGATCAAGAACGGCGATTACGCCGCGTTCCAGGAGCTGGCCAAGGACGCGCCGTTCGCGGGGAAGATCGACGAGGCGGCGTTCACGAAGATGACGGAAGCGGGAGTAAAACCGTTTCATCCGCATCAAAAGATGGGCGTGCGGTTTTTCAAAGGGTTCCGCGACGCCCGGTAACGAAAAAACACCCGGCATTCGCCGGGTGTTTTTAGAGCCATCCCGCCACGAGCGCGGTGAGATAGAGGGCGTAACATCCGAGAAAGCCCACGCCCTGCCAGCGCTCGAGCGCGTGCCGTTTGCCGACGAAGAGGGCGAAGAACAGCAAGAGCGATGCGGCGACGGCGACGAGCGCGTCACGCCCGACCGCGGCCGAAAACGGCAGCGCCGCGATCGTGGAGGTGAGTCCGAGAATCCAGAAGACGTTGAAGATGTTGGAACCGACGACGTTGCCGATCGCGATGTCGTCCTCGCCCTTGAACGCGGCGACCACCGACGTCACAAGTTCCGGTAGCGATGTGCCGATGGCGAGGACGGTGAGCCCGATCACGCGCTCGCTCAAGCCGGCGAGGACGGCAAGCGTTTGCGCCGCGTCCACGGCGAGCTTGCCGCCGATCACGAGCAACGCGGCGCCTGCGGCGACGTAGAACGTCGCGAGTCGCGTCGTATGCTTGGTCGGCGCCTCGGCCTCGCCTTCTACCTTGGAAATGCCGAACGTGTAGTAGAGGAAGATCGCGAATAAGGCGATGAGGACTAGGCCGTCTATACGGTCGAGAACATCGCGCGCCCCGCCGGCGATGAACATGTCGTTTCCCATGATCCAGACGAGCCCGACGGCGAGGAGCGCGAGCGGAATCTCTTTCCAGACCGTATTCTTTTGCACACGCAGTGTCCGCACCGAGGCCGAGGCGCCGAGGATGAGCAGGATGTTCGCGATGTTCGAGCCCGTAACATTGCCGATGGCGAGATCGGCACTGCCTCGCACGGCGGAGAAGAGGTTCACGAGCAGCTCCGGCAGCGACGTCCCGAAGCTCACGATCGTGAGGCCGATGACGATCGGGGCGACACCGAGCCGCCGCGCAATGGACGATGCGCCCTCCACGAGCCAGTCCGCGCCTTTCACGAGAAGCGCGAGCCCGAGCGCGGCGAAAAGAAAGCTCAGGAAGAGTTCCATAGGTCGCGCGTAGCGTAGCAGGCGCTATCGAAGCGGTCGACCGAACGCGTATTCGCCGGACACGTGCGTCCAGCGGCCGTGCCGATAGCGGTAGACGATCGGGACGCGTTCGGGAAGGTCGAGGAAGGGGACATCCTCGACGGGAAGACGTTCAAGATGCTGGATGATGGACCGCAGCGTGTTTCCGTGCCCGACAAATAACACGTCTTCGCCTCGCTTCAGTCGCGGCAATACGTGCCGGCGGACGTATGGCCACGCGCGTTGGAAGGTTTCTTCCAGCGTTTCGCCGCCGGGCGGCCTCGCGTGATAATCACGACGCCAGGCAAATACCTTTTCCTTGCCATAGACGCGCTCGGCCTCGTCTTTGTCCATTCCCTGGAGTTTGCCGTAAAAACGTTCGTTCAAGGCCGTGCTTTCGTAGACCGGCAAATCGTCTTCCGTACAATGATTCGACCGTCTGATCCAGTGGTAATATTTCGCGTCGTGTTCGTGTTGTACGATCCCCGTTCGGTTCTGGCTGGCGAGGATGATGAACAGGGTGGAGTGGGTACGCGCGAGCTTGGACGTGTACGCCGCGGAAAAATCGAACGCCTTGCAGTGCTTCGCGCAGGCTTGGGCTTCCCGGATGCCGTTTTCACTCAACGGCACATCGATCCATCCCGTAAACCGGTTGCAGAGATTCCAACGCGATTCGCCGTGGCGTACGAGGACGAGATAGCCCATATTCACGAATGCGTCTGTTCTTTGGCTTCGCGTTTTTCTTCCCGGATGGCGCGATCGTCCTTTTTGATCGCGCGTTTGGCAACGCGTTGCTTGGTGTACAAGCGCATGAGCGAAAAGACGATCGAGCTTGCAAATACGATGCAGGCGGCGTTGACCAGAGCAAGGACAAACGAGTTTGCGGCCATGGGCCAATCGAAGCGTGCGAGACCGATACCCGTCACGGCAAGCGGGGGGATAAGCGAGACCGAAATCGCGATGCCCGGGATCGCGGCGTTGAGCTGGGGCTTGATCAGCGCGAACGAGGCTGCGATGCCCGCGATAAACGCGACGGCCGCCGAGAGAATGTCCGGCCGCAGACGGCTTTGGATTTCCGGATTGGCGAGTACATCGATCGGCGCCTGCGGCCCGAAGAACAAGGCGACCGCCGCGGCACTCGGAATCGCAAAGGTCAGCGCCTGCAGGATCGTGAGGGCCGACCGTGCGATGAGTTGTTGATGCGCCATCACCACGCCCATCGAGAGGCTTAAGACGGGATACAAAAGCGGCGCGATGAGCATGCTGCCGATGATTACGGGTGTGCTGTTCATGAGCAATCCGAAGGCGGCCATGGTGATCGAGAGGACGATCAGGAGGAAAAAATCGTGCCGCGGCGAGCTTTCTTCGATCAGATGCTCGACGGCGGTATCCTTGTCCTTGTCCGTTAGACTGGAAAACAGGGTGGTCATAGAGGGTCGGATGGGGGAGTTTGCGATTCGATCTGTTCCTCCAGCACCTGCTGTCCGAAGGAGGGGTCGAGAAAGTTGGCGATGCCGACGAGGCTGAAGACGCGCGACAGGGTGACGATGATCAGCGTCGCGATAACCGACGCGCCGATCGCTGTCCCTACGCCGAAGATCAGTCCGTTCAAGAAACGCCGGTGATACAGGTTCTGTTTCTCCAGCGCGTTTGCGAGACGCCCGATCGCGTCGGCGATGCGTACGGCGTCCGAATCGGCGGCGGAGGTCTTGCGGCGTTTCGGCATAGAACGGCTTCACTATATCAGGCGAGGCCGCAGGTGGAAAAAGATTCCGCCTTGTCGTCGCTCTGGGAGATCGTAAAGAACATTGATAAAATAAGTGGAGATAATTCTTTATCCACATTTTTTTTATGTTCGGAATGATGGGCGGATACGGCGCCGGCGCCGCGGGCGGCGGAGCGTTTCTCTTTTTCGCGCTGTTGAGCTGGGTCTGGCTGATCGTCTGGACCGTAAACTCGGTGCTGCTTGGCTGGCTCCTGTGGGTGCTGATCAAGAAGCATTCGAAGAAGTAGAGGATTCTTAAGATGACCGTTTCCGAAGGCCCGCCTTACGGATGTTTGATTTGGGAATGGATTTGAGATGCTTGAAAAATTCGACCTGCTTGAGGCGATGCTCCGCTTCTTTTTTCGTGTCGTAACTGCCGAAACTTCTGCCGGTTTTCTCGGAGACGACGACCCACTTGCGTCCGCGTCTGACGATCATGCGTCAAAGTCCGAACCAGATACGGTCAAGGCTGGCGGCGCCCGCACCCATCGTCAGCAGGACGAGACAAGCGGCGAGGATGAGCAGATCGAATTCCCACGCGCTTTTTTCACCCGACGAAAAGGGCACCTTCCACACCATCGATTTGAAATAGATCGCGCCACCCATGACGAACGCGAGTCCCAGCGCGGCCGGCTGGGTCAGGAATCCGAAGATCATAGCGACGCCGCCGAGCGGTTCCGCAATCGATAACACGCGCATCATGCCGTTCATGCCTTTTGCCGGCTGTTTCCATGAGCCAAGCTTGCTTCGGCCGTGTGCAAGGAAGATCATGCCAACGACCCAACGCAGGAGCAGGAGACCGATATCGGAGTATTGATGGAGGGAGAAAAGGACGTTCATATAAAACCAGTATAGGTTTTTTTCGCGTGAAGTGCTAGGCTTGGTCGTATGCTCTCCAAAATGTTTGTGGGGTTATTCGTAGGTTTCGCGTTCCTGATCGTACTCGCACCGACCGCGGGCGCGCAGGCACCGATCCTCCCCGGCGACCTCATCAAGGGATCCGGCCCCGCCGTCTATTATTATTACGGCAGTCGCTACGCCTTTCCCAACGAGGATGTCTATTTTTCCTGGTACCGCGATTTTTCCGAGGTGAAGACCGTATCGGATGCGTTTCTCGCGTCCGTGCCGCTCGTCGCCAACGTGCGCATGCATCCCGGGACGTACATGGTCAAGATCACGACGGATCCGAAAGTGTATTTTATCGACAACGGCAACGAGCTGCGCTGGATCCCGACGGAAGCCGTCGCCGAAGCCATGTACGGCTCGGATTGGGCGATGAAGGTCCGCGACGTGTCTGATGCACTGTTCATCGACTACCGGTTCGGTGAGCCGATCCCCGACGACACGAACGACGATCTTTTGCCGTTCGTCACGTCGCTGTCGTATGCCGATATCGGTCAGGCGTTGCGCCGCATGAACCAGGCGCCGCCCGCCGATTTCGAGTCGTTCCTGCGCTATCCCGGCCTGTCGCAACCCGCAAAGCTCACGGCCAACGGGTATTCGGCTTCCACGACGGATCCGATGGAAGCGGTGCGATCGTATTACTTCTCCCAGACCGGCGGATGGGAGCTGCTCTATCAGGACTATCTCGACACGTCGTTCGGGTCCGGCCATCTCCTGAATTTCGGGCGGTCACGCGACGGCCGTTTCGCGCATCGGTCCGTTGCCGTGTCCGTCGCGTCGTCCACGGAATACACCGTCGTCGAGTTTTTTGAAGCGGATTTTCCGGACGGGTATCTCGCCTATCCGCGCATGACGACGGCAGAACTCCATGTCGACACGCGAAACGTGTTCCAGCACGGGCTCACGCTCGACCCGCTTTCGGATATCGTCACCTGGTACAAAACGACGGCCGCCGCGCGCGGCTGGGAGCTCGTGAGCGAGTCGGAAACGGGGTCGCTGGAGGATCTCGGGCTTTTGCGCCGCACGTACTTCCGCGTGCCGGGCACCCATACATGGCTACACATCGAGGTGACGCAGATCGGCGGGATCTTCCGTGATTTGGCCGGCGACTTTTCCAGCGTCGCCGTTCAATATATCAGGTGATCGGGTATGTCCGCGCCTTCCGCTAAGGTCAAGCTCCCGCGCAACGTCGTTATCGTGGCGTTCGTCGCGCTGGCGTCGGGCTTCGGTCAGGATTTGATCGCGCCCGCGCTTCCGGGATTCTTGCTCGCGCTCGGCGCGGCGCGGGCCGATATCGGCTTGATCGACGGTTTGCTGAACGGCGCGACAGCATTGTTCCGCCTCGTGTCCGGCACGCTGTCCGATCGGTTCAAAAATCGCAAAGGCCTCGTTTTTCTCGGCTACGCGATTTCGTCCGTCGCGCGGCCGCTGCTCGTGTTCGCGAATACGTTTCCATTTGTCGCCGCGCTTCGCGTCGCGGACGGCATCGGTAAAGGCACCAAGGACGCGCCACGTGACGCGCTTGTCGCGGACTCGGCGGAACGGATCCGCGGAAAGGCGTTCGGGTTCCATCGCCTTGTCGATACGGCCGGGTCGGTGCTCGGTCCCTTGGCCGCCTCCGCGATCCTGCTTTCGTTCGCGCCCGGGCTTGAGGCGTATCGCCTTATCTTCGCGCTCTCCGCGATTCCGGGCGCGATCGCGCTTGCGCTCATCCTCTTCGGTATTCGCGAGCCGAAACGCGCGGAAACCGTCCGCGGCGTGTCCCAAAAACGTTTTCCCGTCGCGTATTGGATTTTCCTCGTCGGTACGACGATCGCGATGCTCACGCGCGCGAACGATGCGCTCGTGCTCGTGCGCGCCGCCGACGCGGGCGTGCCGACGCCGTGGATCCCCGCGCTCTTCGGCGCGTTCACGCTGCTTTATGCCGCGCTTTCCTATCCGATCGGCGTCTGGAGCGACCGCGTCGGACGCTTGCCGTTTCTGGTCGGCGGGTGGTTCACGCTCGCTCTTGCCGAGCTCGTGTTCGCGCTTGTCGGTTCCGCGCATGCCGTTGTCGCGACATTCGCCCTCTACGGGCTGTTCTACGCGCTAACCGAAGGATCGGGCCGCGCGTTCATCGCCGACCTTATCCCGGCGGAATCGCGCGGGACGGCGTACGCGATCTTCCACGCGATCACCGGCGGCGCGCTTATCCTCGGCGGATTCATGATCGGCCGCATCTGGGACGTGGTCTCGCTTCCCGCCGCGTTCGGCGTGGCGGCGGGCGGATCGGCCCTAGGCGCGCTTATCCTTTCCGCGCTTTTGACGAAGCCGTTCGCGGCGTCCACTCGGTGATCTCTCCCGCTTTGATTTCGACCGGATGCGCGCGATTGAGCGTCGCGATCTGCCTGCGCGAGAGCAGGGGAATGTGGGGAGTGTCGAAGAGATGGTTCACGACGAACCAGTTATCCTCTTCGCTCGTCACCCAATTATCACGGTCGAAACGCGAGAGATCCATGGGGCGCGAGTAGGTCCGCAACGTTTTGAAGCCGGTCGGATCGAAATATTCGTGGAAATAGGAAAGCGCGAGTTCGCGGATGGTTTTATAGACGGGTTCGCGATAGCGCAGGACGGCATGATTCGTTTTCGAGACGGCGCCCCAGCATCCGTGTTGCTTGAACAACGCGACGACATGATCGGTATCGCGATCGCTGCTCACGAGGTCCAGAAGCAGCGGGCGTTGTCCGTGGATGCGAAATGCGAGCGCGGCCAGCATCGCGCCCTCGATGCAATGCGCGCGCCGTTCGCGCATGACCCGTCTGGGAGACAGGCAGGTATCGCCTTCCGGCTCGAAGTTGATCGGAATCTCGTCAAGAAATGCCTGCACCTTGCGCGGCGTGTCCAATCGCCGGAGGACATGAAGCTCGTCTTTCGTCAGGCCGAACATAGGGAAAGTGTAGCAGGTCCGCGTCGTGTCGACCGTGTGTTATACTCGCGGCTCCGAACTTTTTTTCTATGACCGATCTCAACGAAATCCATTCCCGCATGAAGGCCACGCGCGAGCAGAAAAAGAAGGTGTCGGAAGTGTTCCGCGACGTGTTCGATCAATCCAAGCCGTATCAAGATGTGTTGGAGAAATTGAAAGAGCTAAAGGCAAAAAAGGCGCAGCTTGAAAACGAGATTCGTTCCGGTATGAAGCACGAGATGGAGCAGCTCGATCGTTTGAAAATTGATCTGCAGTCCGATGCGATCCTGTTAAGCGACGCGGCGATGTCGAAATTGATGAAAGGAGAGACCGTCGAGATAAAGGATGAGAATGACGTGAAGTATGAACCCGTGTTCAAGGTGACGTTCAAGAAGGCGGGGTAGGAATGCAAAAACCCCATCGGGATGCGATGGAGTTTTTGTGGCAGGGGCTGTAGGAATCGAACCCACGACTACGCTTTTGGAGAGCGGCGTGATACCACTTCACCAAGCCCCCAAGTTTTACGGCTCGCCAATACTAGCAGTATTCGCATGCCTCTTCAAGAGGAGACGGGAGGCTTGATTTGACGAGCGATTCATGCTGAAGTCCGGAAGGAAGGAGGCGAACTTTGGAAACAGACATCTCCGCACGTGACCGGCTCTCCAAAGAAGGGTACAAGCTTCTCGAGGTGCCGAAGATCCTCTACGACGAGCTCTCGGCGGCCTTCGGGACGGGCGAGGAGACGCGGGTGCGCGTCACGGGCATCCCGCACGGTACGTACCTCGTCCGTGCGATCGCGATCACGCATCCGGAAGCGGCGTTCACGGGCGCGATCGGCGTCGAGGTCAACGAGTATCTCGAGCGATCCACCCTCGCGATCTGGCATCGCCGTCCGACGCCCGACGACGAAGATTCGGTGGGGGCGCCGTACGCCTATCTCTCGCTCTTCGCTTCGGCGCGCGAGACCGGCGTTTGGACGGCGGTACGCGGCAACCACATGGCCGACGCACTCACGGCCGAGCTCACGTATCACGGCCTGGACCTCCGCTCCCCGTCGGTGCCGTTCGTGTCGCTTGTGCTGATGCGCGCGTCGCAGCTCGCACGGGACCCCGCATGCGTCGGCCGCGCCTTCTGGGACGGCTACACGTCCGACGACTGACTCCGCCGTTGGCGGTTTTTTGATACCATGTTCTCATGAAGTTCTTGATCGCCCACGTGCTGACTGACGACACGGGGGAGCGGGTGGACGACCTGCGCCGCGAGATCTCGGAGCGATTCGACGTGCACGGGGCGTTGCGTTTGCCGCCGCATATCACGTTTGTCACGCCGTTCGAGCATGCCGACGCGGACACGGTGATCGAGTCGGTTCGCGCCGCGGTCGAGCCATTCCTGCCGTTCACGGTCCGCACGACAGGATTCGCCGCGTTTGGAAAAGGTGTCTGGTTTATCGATATGGAGCAAGACACGAAATTGTTCGATATCAAAAATGCGATCCAATCGGAACTCGGGCCGCGCACGGGCTGGTTGCCCGGAATTTTCGATAAGGAGTCGCATTTTCACCTGACGATTGTGTACAAGGATGTGGAACCCGCCGTCCACGAGAAGATCGGCGAGTTTTTGAAGTCACGTACGGTCCCGATCAGTTCGATCACGATCGACGCGATGACCGTCCTTCGGCACGAGGAAAAGGGCTGGACGTCGTTCCGCGGGCTTCCGTTCGGTACGTAACAATTTCCGCCCGAATGCGTTATGCTCTTACGCGATATGTCCACAAAACTTCTCATCCTCATCCCCGCGTTGGCACTTTTTGGCCAAGGTTGCATCAATGTGACGGTCCCGGGCTCGGCTCCCGCATCCGGCAAACCGGCCGTCACGGCGCCGGTCGCGGCGGAAGCCGCGTCCTGCCCGGATCTTCCGAAGGTGTATTACTTCGGCAAGGCGTATTTCAGCACGACCGAGATCGACGAGATCGAGCGCAACGTGATTCGTCCGGTGTCGGAGTATTATGCCGACGGCGAACGCGGGCGTGTGGTATCGCTCACGATCAAGAAAACCGCCGAAGGAATCGCGGTGGAGGGAATCACGGATCTCGACTGGTCGGACGATGCCGGATACTTCGGCTTCATCCACGCCACCGAAGGCGGGACGTATCCCGTGTGGGAGCCATTCGAGGTGCCGGAAGGATACGAGGGCTAATTATCCACAAACGACTCGGTCATTCGAGTCGTTTTTTGTTATCATACATTCATGTTTATTGTTGTACGCAGGGTTCACATTTCGGGCGTGTTTTTGGCGGCCTGTGCCGCCTTTTTTCTTTCCGCTCCGGCCGTTTCGGCGGCCGGCCCCTGGAAGGGCGATGCATTTGTGAGCCAGGACAACGCCGGTCTTGGGACAAGGAATTTTGCGTTACGCACGGTGAACGATCAGAACGTCGGTATGAATCGCGCGAGTTGGGAACTGAATGCCGGAGCGAGCATCACGCTTTATTATAAAACGTGGACGACGGGCGTGCCCCCCGACGCGCCTACCAATGTCATCTTGCGCGTCTACTCTGATAACGGCGCCGCGCAGATCATCCAGCTGCATAACGGCGCCGCGCCCGCAGATGGAACCACGTTCACGTTTTATTCGACGGACAACGGTTTGGATACCGGAACGCCCGTGGCCGGCACGTATCGCCTGTACGTACAGGCGCAATGCGCCGGCTTGGGATGCCTGACGGGAGAATATAATATAAACTCGGACGCGCATGGCGACAAGGGGGCGCTTCGCGGCGGTATCAAGGTTTCCGACATCGCGAAAAATCCCTACCCTGCGGGGACGGCATACGCTTATGGTCCCGCGGGCGACGAAAACATGACGTTCACGGCCGTGACAACGGATCGCCTCGAAGACACGGGGGCGAACCAGACGGTACGCGTGAGTACGAAGCGGAACGCGGGATCGGTGATCGAGAACGGATCAACGCAGGAATTGGGGACGGGCGGATCCACAATCGGCGTGTTTGTTGCGGATAACACGTACGATCCAACGGGCGGTACGGACTATGACGTCCAATTTGAGATCGTGGGGAACTCGAATCTGCTGACGGGCGATAAATGGACGCATATTGCGACATCCGGAAACGGTGGGAACGTCACGAGAGACAGTTCGACGATCGCCCGGTATGCGAATCGATTCGCCGTCGATCCGCGGATCTATTTTTCGATCGACGGGGCGGCGGCGACGAACGATGCAACCTCCACGTTCGCCATCTATAATCGCGGCGAAACCGTGACATCCACGTTCCGGCTACTCAACGCGCGGAGCGAGGCGTTGAGCCGCGCGATGAACGTAAGCGCGGTGAACGCCTCCGGCTCGGTCGAAGGCGGGCCGACCGCCGTGACGCCTTCCGCTAACGTGTATACGTTTGCCTACACGGTCGGAACGGCCGATACGGCGACCAATGATACGGTCGGTAGCAGCAAAAAACTGCGCGCGACGAATACCGACCAGACGAAGGATTCGAATAACGTGTTCGCCGTGAGCTCGCTTTATTTCATAGACTCGCATCCGCAGCTAAACGATACCAGCCTGAACCCGGACGATTTTCCGACGGAAGACGCCAACGAGACGACGAGCGGCGTCATCTCCGCCGATATCTTCAGCTTTTTCGCGCATGTGAAAAACGTGCGCAAGGACACGAACATCGACACCTCCGGCAGCGCCGTGACGTTCACGGTCACGAAGCCGGACAACTCCACGCGCACGACGCAGACGTCGGACACCGGATCCGACGGCTGGACGTCGAACTTCGACTTCGCCCTCGAAGCACCGGGCGGCGCCTGGGCCGTGACCGCCAGCGCGACCTTCAACGGCAACTCGGGGACGGATTCGGAGACGTTGAATTTCGTCTCGCCCTATGCCGGCAATTACGCGATCTACGCCGTCGGCTGGAATCAGACGTATGATATCGGCGAAACCGCCCGGTTTACGATTCAGACGGCGGAACGGAACGACAGCGGAGGCTTTGATCCGTTGGCGGCAGATTCCGCCCCGACGTATCGCTTGCGGTACTGGAATGGCTCAAACTGGACCGAGCTGACGAGCAGCGCGATGACCCCCCTGGCGGAAACGGCGACCTACGAGGTGACGTTTTCGATCCCGAGCGACAGCTCCTGGATCGGCCGGAGGATCGCCGTCCTGTTCAGCGCCGTGATCGCCGGCACGCAGATCAACGAGTCCCGCGAAATCGAAATCGTCGGTTCGCCGGCGCAGATCGTGATCAACGGCATTCCCGATCGGACCGTTCCGACCGTTGCCGCAAGCGTACGCATTACGAACGAGGGTACCATCGGATTCGAGTACCATTACGAGTGGTGCGTTGTCACGTCCGACTCCAACGAGTGCGGCGGAGGAGACGACGTGGCGTATGCCTCGGCCGCGAAATTCATCCAGCCTGGCGTGAATTTCGATACCACACTGACGCTCGACGTGACCCAGACCGGATCCTACTTTTTTAAGGCGGCGGTATGGTGGTCCAACCAGAGCTCCAAGGCCAGCCGCAGCTTTACGGCCATTGAGCCGGGAACCGGGCCCGAGGCGGAGCCGGAGCCTTCGGGGACGACGACGTCAGGCGGAGGGTTACTTGCACCGACCCGGGCGGTGACGGTGTCGGCCGCTCCCGCCGGCGCGGACGTCCCGAAGTTGCTCGAGGAGGTGTGGAAGAAGATATCGGAGATCATCGTGCGCATCCTCGGACTTGAGGATCGCGTCGCCAAGCTGGAGACGCGCGTCACCGTGCTGGAGGAACAGCCCCGGGTCGTTGCGCCGTCCGCGCCGGTCCGCGTACGCGACGTGGTCGCCCGTCCGCCGGATCCGCCCCCGACGCCCGTACGGGAGCCGCGGTTCTTCATCCGCATGCACTAGGATTATGAAGAAACAAAGGCTCTCCATTTGGAAGTCGAAGATTGATGTCGTTCAAAGCGTCGTCATCGCGGTCCTAGTCGTGATCATCGTGTTGATGAATCTTCCGCTCGTCAGCCAGTTTTTGGGGAAACTGAACCCGCTCGGGCCGTATGAAGCCAAGGTGCGCGAATACGGGAGTCGTTTGAACGAGGCGAGTGAACAGATGCGATCCCAGGAAATGAAAAACGTCGCGCTCGAATACGATCGGATTCGTCTGGAAGATTCGACCAACATCCTTTTGGCGTTGCAGGATTATTATTTCGACCGTCAGACGTTTCCCGAAACGCTTGGGCAGCTGCGGGAAGAAGGGTATATCGATGCGCTTGTGCGGATCGAAGATCCGGAATTGCAGGAACCTTATTTTTACCGGCGTCTGGACGGACGGTTTGTCCTCTGCATCCGCCTCTCTGATCGCATCAAAGGCGTGAACACGCAGTATTGCAACCCGGACGAGTTGGAGCGTCTGCAGCAGGATGGCGCCAAGACGTTCAGCGGAGAACTGAAGATCCGGGGGGATATTTCGGTGGTCAACATCCGGGCAGAGCCGAATACCATGTCGAAAATACTGTATAAGGCCAGGGCCGACGAACCGTTTTCCTATGTGGAGGAACGCGACGGATGGTACAAGGTCGTGTTGGACGGTACCCATGGCTGGGTGTCGGCCGAGTTCGTGACCGTTCAGCCTTGAGCCGGGTACAACGGGTGCGCGTCCGCGAGGGCGCGTACTTTTTGTTTGACGTTTGCCGCGACGCTCTGCGCGTTCTTCGATTTGAGGAGTCTCGCGATGAGCAGCGCGACCTCGCGCGTGGCGGCCTCGTCGAACCCGCGCGTGGTGATCGCCGGCGTACCGAGGCGGATACCGGAAGGGTCGAAGGGCGTGCGCGTGTCGAACGGGATCATGTTTTTGTTCGTGTAGATGCCCACCGTGTCGAGCCAGAGTTCCGCTTCTTTGCCGGTGATGCCGACGGACGTCACGTCCGCAAGCACGAGGTGGTTGTCCGTTCCGCCGGAAATCAGGCGGATCCCTTCGGCTTGGAGGACTTCCGCCATCACTTGGGCGTTCGCAAGAACCTGTGCTTGGTAGGCGACGAATGAAGGCTCAAGCGCTTCCTTGAACCCGACCGCTTTTGCCGCGACGATATGATCCAACGGGCCACCTTGGATGCCTGGGAACACGGCGCTGTCGATTTTCTGTGCGAGGTTTTTCTTTCCCGCCGGATCCAGTCTGTCGAGTTTCTTCGAGAGGATGATCGCGCCACGGGGACCGCGCAGCGTCTTATGCGTCGTGGTCGTAACGATATCCGCATGGGGAACGGGATCCGGATGAAGCTTCGCGGCGACGAGACCCGCGAAATGCGCCATGTCGACGACGAGATACGCGCCGACTTCATCCGCGATGGAACGGAACGCCGCAAAGTCGAGGTGCCGCGGGTGCGCGGAGAACCCCGCGACAATCACGCGCGGTTTGTGTTCGAGCGCGAGACGGCGCACATCATCCATATCGACGCGTTCAGTATCCTTACGCACGCCGTAATGGACGAACTTGTAGATCGCGCCGGAGAAATTCACGGGAGAACCGTGCGTGAGATGGCCGCCATGCGCGAGGTCCATGGCCAAAAACGTGTCGCCCGGTTTCGCGATGGCAAAATACGCGGCTTGGTTCGCTTGGGAACCGGAGTGCGGCTGGACGTTCGCGTGATCCGCACCAAAGATCCGCTTCGCGCGCTCAATGGCAAGTATCTCGATCTTATCGACGAACTCGTTGCCGCCGTAATATCTCTTCGAAAAGTATCCCTCGGAGTATTTGTTTGTGAGGGGCGTTCCCATCGCTTCGATGACAGCTTCGGACACGTAGTTTTCCGAGGCGATCAGCTCCAGGCCGTCGCGTTGGCGCTGGATTTCCTCCTCGATCAAGCCGGCGATTTCCGCGTCGGCGCGGGGCAGGGCGTTGAACATGGGCAAACTATAGACCATGCCCCCGCGTCGGGCCAGTCGCGGCATTGCCCGTCGCGGCGGTCCATGTCAGGATGCCTCAAAGCGAGTATGGCCGAAAAGACCGCCATCATCATCGGCGCAGGTCCGGCGGGACTCACCGCCGCCTACGAGCTGCTTGCGCGCACGGACATCAAGCCGATCGTGCTGGAAGCGAATCCGACGTATGTCGGCGGCATTTCCAAAACCGTTGTGTACAAAGGCAATCGCATCGACATCGGCGGCCACCGCTTTTTTTCCAAATCCGACCGAGTGATGAACTGGTGGCTCTCCATCCTCCCACTGCAAAAGACAGATGATGACACCATACGGCTCGCGTATCACGGACAGTCACGGGAATTCGCATCCGATGCGGCCGCCGTCGATCCGGAGCAGACGGATCAAGTGATGCTCGTGCGCAATCGTCTCTCGCGCATATATTTCAACAAGACGTTTTTCCCGTACCCGATCACGCTTTCGCTCGACGTCCTGCGCAAGCTCGGACCGGTCCGCGTGCTGAAGATCGGCGTCACGTATCTCTATCGTCGCCTGATTCCCATCAAACCGGAGCGCAATCTTGAAGAGTTTTTTCTGAACCGTTTCGGCGACGAGCTTTATAAAACATTCTTCCGTTCGTACACGGAAAAAGTCTGGGGTAAGCCGTGCCGCGAGATCAGCGCGGAGTGGGGCGCGCAGCGCATCAAGGGCCTTTCGGTCACCGAAGTCGTCCGCCATCAGCTCAAGAAGATCTTCGCGAAGAAAGAGGACGTGGGACAAAAGGACACGGAGACGTCGCTTATCGAGCGATTTTTCTATCCGAAATTAGGTCCGGGGCAGATGTGGGAAACCGTCGCGGACATCGTTCGCGAGCGCGGGGGAGAGATCCGCATGGGCATGCGCGTGACGCGTATCGAGACGGACGGGAACCGCGTGACGGCCGTCGTCGCGAAGGGGCCGGACGGCGACGTCCGTTTCGAGGGCGACGAGTTTTTTTCGACGATGCCGATCCGTGAATTGATCGCGGGCCTGGGCGGCGCCGTTCCGGCGGACGTGAAGCGCGTCGCGAACGGTTTGGAATATCGCGATTTCATCACCGTCGGATTGCTGATCAAGAAGCTGGCGGTTGCCGATGCCGCGACGGGTGGGCGCATCAGCGACAACTGGATCTATGTCCATGATCCGGACGTGCTTGTCGGACGCCTCCAGATCTTCAACAACTGGAGTGAATATCTCGTGCAGGACAAGAGTCGCGTGTGGATGGGACTGGAATATTTCTGCAATGAGGGCGATGCGCTTTGGACGAGGTCCGACGAGGACATGATCGCGCTCGGAAAACACGAACTTGCGAGGATCGGTTTGGTCGACCCGGCGGACGTGCTCGACGGCACGGTCCTGCGCGAGCGCAAGACGTATCCCGCGTATTTCGGCACATACAACGAGTTCGACAAGATCCGTTCGTTCATCGATCGTTATGATAATTTGTTCCTCCTCGGGCGCAACGGTATGCATCGTTACAATAACCAGGACCATTCCATGCTCACGGCGATGACGGCGGTCGACAACATCATCGGCGGCGTCACGGACAAGGCGAATATCTGGTCGGTGAATACGGAGCAGGAGTATCATGAGGAGAAAACGTAGACTGGACAACGCCATCGTGTCCTGCTAGCGTCGAAAGCCCCGGCCCAGAGGAGGTTTGCGTGGACGATTCGAAGGAATTTGTTCCGGCCTCCCGGCGCCGGGAGGCCGTGGAGGCTGCGCTGGACGACCTGCTGCCCATGGTCGCGACGCAGCAGGTGCCGGCCGCGTGGCTGATCCGCCATCTCGCGCACGTGTACTGGAATCTTCGGTACATCGGCGTGGACCGGCCGCTGGTCGCGCGCATCGAACGCGCCAAGACCGACGGCGCCGAGTGGCGCGACTTCAAGGACGTGTTGCTCGAGCGTTATCGCCGCGAGGACGCGACCGATCGCGGAGGGCGATGCGCCGCCTTCCATGCCGCGCTTTCCCTGCTGCCCGATCATCTGCTCGACGCGCACGGCGCGATCGTCTGGGTCGCGGAGCGGCCGCATGCGACGTTCGAGGTCCGGTTCCGTCGGCCACCATCATCCGACGCGGCCGACCGCGGCACTAACGGGAGTTCTTCCAACGGAGCTCCGCCTGGCGTTCCCTGACCGGAACGCTTTTTGTATCTGTCATTCCTTTTTTCAAAAGTAGAGTTTTGTTATACTGAAGACAAGTGCATTTCATCTACAGATATTATTTACGCTATGAAAAATCAGTTCTCTGTCAAAACGGTCCTTGTCTTATGTTTATTGGTCTCGCTTTCCTTGGATGTCGCAAGAACCGACGCGCAGACGCTGCCATTATTAATAAATACCCAACAAGTATTCTTTCAGGATATCGCCGCCGGCGATGGAGCGGGCATCGCATATCGTCGTCAGGAGGCGCGTGGGGAAGCGTTAAGCAAAAGTATTCGTTCTCGAACCATCAGTCTCGAAGAACTATTTAATGCGCCGACCCTTACGGGTCTCGCCGGCGTGGCGGTGGCCGATTTCAATAATGACGGAGCGGAAGATCTTTATGTGACCAACGGTCGCGGGAGAGCGAACAGCCTGTATCTGAACCGCTTGCCCGTGACCGGATCCGTCGAGTTTTTCGAGGTCGCGACGGCTGCCGGTGCCGCGCTGACCGAACAGGAGAGTTCAGGCGTGGCGGTGGCCGATATTGACAACGATGGATGGCGCGACCTGCTTGTCTTGGGAGATCGGGACGCGAATCGTCTCCTGCGCAATCGAGGGAGTCATGCCGGCGCATGGCTCGGATTTGAGGACTGGACGTATCGCGCCGGCTCACAAATTGCAGGCGGACGGGACGCGGACGGGGAACCGTCCGCGCACACATCGGCATCTTTCGGCGACTTTAACGCGGACGGTCTGATCGACGTTGCGATTGCCCGGGCGTTCGATCATCACAGCTTTGGCTTGCCGATTTTTCACGCCTTCCATGACGCGGTTCAACCGAACCTTCTTTACCTCAACATGGGAAACGGCGTCTTTTCCGACATGTCGACCGAGTCAGGAATGACGGCTCTCCGCGGTTTTTCCGACCGGAACGGTCCGTTGCAATCCGGTCAGACATTTGCCTGGGAGAACCTGCTTGGCGACGAGTTTACATCGGTGTTGGCTGATGAACCGGCCACTATCACATGGGGAATCGCTTCCGTTGATATCGATCTTGACGGCGATATCGATATCGTCCTTTGGGACGATCAAGGAGGGCTGCCTGCTGCGGATCAGAACGGCGCGGATCAAGGGTTGATCCATATCTTGGAAAACCGAGGCGTCGTGGAAGGTGTCCCCCAGTTTACGGACATTACGGCAGAAGCCGGTACGGCGGCGTACGGAGCGTGGATGGGCGGCTGCTTTGCGGACTTCGACAGCAACGGACGGCTGGATATTTTTGGAACGAATTTCGGTGCTTATACGGCTTCCGGTTTTGGACCGGAGATGGCAGGGAAAGCCGGTAATCGCGATTCACGCGTATTTTTCGGACAGGCCGACGGTACTTTTGCCGACCCGGGCGTCGGCAGCTTGATCCGATCTGCGTTCGGATGGGGCGCGTCATGTGTGGATATCGATCATGATGGATACACTGACATCGTGTATCGAGGCGGCCTTGATCTGCTTTCTTTCGTGGATTTATCCAATCCCAACAATTTCTACTTAAGGAATGTCGATGGCACGGGGAGCTTTGAGATCGAAACGCTCGCGTTTGCCGGTTCCGCGAATCGGATGCGGAATGTGTATGGACTCGCCTCGGGCGATCTTGATAACAATGGATTCGTTGACGTGATTGCAGCTGCAAGCATTGTCGTTCCATCGCCGCCTTATCCCGTGGCGCCATTCCCCATTGAGCCGGCCGGAGCCGTGCTTGATGTATTTGCGCGTCAATTTCTACGCATGGTTCCGATCAATCCGTATGTCCAGGATCCGCACGATCTACGTCTTGCGCCGGTGTATCCGGAGGATCCCGGGCTGCTTGAAGGAACGCTCTCCGTGGAGATGAATTCCGGCAACGACAATCATTGGTTGAAGGTGAAGGTCAGAGGCGCGAATGGCAAGGGAAGCGCGCATGGAAGACGAGGCAAGGTGAACCGCGACGGTATCGGCGCGATCGTTCTCTGTACTCCGGAAGGCGGAAAAACGGCGATGTATCCCGTGATGGGCGGTGCCAGCTTTCTCTCTCAAGACAGTACCGTTATTCTGTGCGGACTCGGAAGCGCCACGCGCGGGACGGTCGAAGTGTTGTGGCCGGGAAACGTCAAAAATCGGCATTTCAACGTAGAAGCCGGTTCCACGCGTACCATGGTTGAGATTCCTTACAGTTACGACGACCCGACTCTCAGCCAATCGGAGTATGAAGCGGCGGTGGGTGACTATTTACAGGCCCTGGTGGATGACGGCGAGATCGGCTCTGCTGAAAAGGACGTACTGGAACAAGACGCGGTACGAGCGTTTGTCGAATCCCGCGGGGGATTGTTGTAGGAGTCGTACGGCGTACGGTTGTCGAGCACGGCCCGTTGGTGGACGAACGGGCCGTTTTTTATTAGGTTATGAGCCATGGAATCGATGCCCAAGCATGCGCATCTGGTGGGGATCGGCGGCATCAGCATGTCCGCCGTCGCCAAGCTCCTCAAGCGGGCGGGGATCGGTGTGTCCGGGACGGACGCCAAGGAATCCGAGCTGACGGACGAGCTTGAGGCGATGGGCGTCCGCGTTGCGATCGGGCATGACAAGATGCACGTGCCGCCGGAGTGCGACCTCCTCATCTACTCATCCGCCGTGCCGACGACGAATCCCGAACGCATGGAGGCGGTGCGTCGCGGTATTCGCGAGATGACGAACTTCCAGTTCCTCGGCGAATGGTACGCGGCCTCGCGCGTCCTTCTTGTCACGGGGACGCATGGCAAGAGCACGACCACGGCCATGCTCGGCCACCTGCTCGAAGGCACGAACCAGGATCCGACCGTGATCGTCGGGAGCCGCGTGCCGGGCTATCCGCTCGGCAACGTGCGGTTCGGCGACGGGGAGCTGGTGGTGATCGAGGGCGATGAGTACGCGAAGCATTTTCTTGAGTTCCAGCCGTACGGGCTCGTCATCAATAACATCGAACTTGACCATACCGACGTGTTTCCCAATCTGGACGCGCTGCTCGCCACGTTCAGCGAACTGTTGTCGCGCGTGCAGGGCGGCGGCGTCGTGATCGCCAACGCGGACGATCCGCGCGTGTCCACGCTCATCGGGCGCGAGCGCGGCGAGCTCGAGGCGCGCGGCATTCGCATCCGGACGTTCGGGTTCGCGTCGCACGCGGATTGCCGCGTCGAGGACTTGCTTGTCAAGGACGGCCTGCTCGCGTTCGCGTACCGCGACGCGACGCTCCGTCCGATCCGCGTCGAGCTGCCGGTTCCCGGGCGCATGAACGCGTTGAACGCCGCGGCCGCCCTCACGCTCGTATCCGCGCTCGGGATTCCCGCCGGCGACGCCGCGCGCACGCTCGAGACGTATCGCGGGATCTGGCGCCGCTTCGAGATCGTTTCGGACCGCGATGACGTCATCGTTGTTTCGGATTACGCACACCATCCGACGGCCGTCTCCGTCACGCTGGACGCTGCGCGATCGTTCTATCCCGGCCGCCGGCTCGTCGTGTGCTTCCAGCCGCATCATCGCCGCCGGACGAAGGATTTGTTCGACGCGTTCGTACCCGCCTTCGACAAGGCCGAACAGCTCGTTCTGTGCGAGATCTATGATGTGGCGGGCCGTGAAGAGGGGCTGGAGGTCTCGTCCCGCGATCTACAGGACGCGGTCATCCGTCATGATGGCGAGCGCGGCGTCCAGCGCAGCGTCGAATATGCGCCGGATCCCGAAGAGGCGTTGACCGTTCTGAAGCGCTGGAAACGGCCGGGCGACGTGATTATCGTCATGGGCGCGGGGGACATTTATTCGATCGCAAAAAAGGTAGGGGCGTAATGCATTACGCCCCTACGGCAGGCATCCGTATGAATGTATTGACTCAAGAACAAATCGCCGCATATAAGGCCGCCGTTCCGTCGGCGACGGAGAACGAACCGATGGCGAAACATACGAGCTTCCGCGTCGGCGGTCCGGCGCGGCTGTATGTCGTTGCGCCGTCTTCGGACGCGATCGCGCAGGCCGTGCAAGCGGCGATAAATCTCTCCATCCCGTGGTACGTGTACGGCGGGGGATCGAACCTGCTCGTCTCCGACGACGGGTTTGAAGGCGTGATGATCCAGGCCGCGAATAGGGAAATACGAATCATGAATCCCGCCAATTCGGCGGGCAGGTATGAATCACGAATCATGGCAGAAGCCGGCGCGATCACCGCGCTCGTGGCGCGCAAGACCGTGGAAGCCGGACTCAAGGGATTCGAATGGGCGATCGGTGTGCCGGGCACGATCGGCGGGGCGCTGTACGGCGACGCGGGTTGCTATGGCGGCGAGATGAAAGACGTCGTCGAGACGGTGGACGCATTCCGCTTGCGCGACAAACAGCGCGTGACGCTCACGAATGAACAATGCCTTTTTGGGTATCGTACGAGCCTGTTCAAGCACGAGCCGCATCTCATTTTTTCTTGTATCTTGCAACTTGAAGCATGCATCGATCAGGCCGCATCGAAAACACGCATGGAAGAGATCATGGCGACGCGCAAAGAAAAACAGCCGCTCGCATCGTCGAGCGCCGGTTGCGTCTTCAAGAATTTCGAATTTTCGGACGAGAAGGAGCTTGAGATTTTGAAACGCGAATTGGAAGTGCCGCAGGGCATGATCGACAAAAGGCAAATTTCATCCGGCTGGCTTATCGAACAAGCGGGGCTGATGGGCAAAAACGTCGGCGATGTGGAAGTGAGCGCGAAGCACGGCAATTTTTTCATCAACAAGGGGAAGGCTCGCGCACAGGATATTCTTGCGCTGATCTCGCTCGTGAAAATGAAGATCCGCGACGATTTGGGGATCGAGTTGCAGGAAGAGGTACAATACGTGGGGTTTTAGAGATTGACAAACAATCAGATTTTTGGAACGTAGTAAGTGTGTCGTTGCGAGGAGCGCAGCGACGAAGCAATCCCATTAGACGGGTTTTGAGATTGCTTCGCTCCGCTCGCAACGACACGGGTAATATTGTTTGTCGTTGCGAGGAGCGCAGCGACGAAGCAATCCCATCATGCTTATGAGAGCGGGTTACGTATACATCCTGACAAATACATACAACACGGTGCTGTATACCGGCGTTACTTGGAATTTAATTCAGAGAATGGAACAGCATCGCGCCGGAAAGGGCAGTGAGTTCGTCAAGCGTTATCAAATTTGGAAGCTTGTGTATGATGAGAAGTTTCCGCACATTTTTCATGCCATCGAGCGGGAGAAGCAGATCAAGGCGGGATCGCGACAAAAGAAAATCAAATTAATCGATTCTATCAATCCGAAGTGGCGGGATCTATCCGATTCCATCGAATGAGATTGCTTCGCTTCGCTCGCAACGACAGAAGGGAGTTCAGGTCAGAGGATGCATTTGTTTTGTCGTTGCGAGGAGCGCAGCGACGAAGCAATCCCATTAGACGGGTTTTGAGATTGCTTCGCTTTGTTCGCAACGACGCAATTATGGGCTCCGGGAGGCGGCTTATTTTAGCGGATTTGGCTAATCTTAGAGGTTAGATTTATTGACAAAAGCATATTTTTGTGCTATATTATTTTATTAAATTCGTACCGTCTCTACAAACAAATTTCGTCGAGCTGAGCTCGACAGAAAGGCTAGTCGGACCATGCAGACGCAGAATCAGGGAGCCTACCGCAACCAGGCCAAGAACCCGCACAAGGCGGCCTACGATCGGGAGGAGAGCCTCCGCCGCCTGCGCAAGAACGCGGGGTGGAGGATCAAGGGTCTCAAGTGGGAAGTCGACTGCTTGGAAGAGCAGCTCGACGACTACAGCTCCGAGCTGGAGAAGAAGGACAATGCGCTCCGGCTTCAGCGCTCGTACACCTGGACCGGGATCGGCGCCGCGGCCCTGTTCTGCCTCGGTCTCTTCGTCTACCACTTCGAGTCGGTGGGCGTTCTGGAGACGCGCAACGCGGAGCTCCAGGCGGCCTACGACCGCCTCGCCATCGAGCGCGCCGGTCTCACGATGGAGAACGACGCGCTCATGGCGGAGAACGCCGACCTGCGCGCCGAGCTCGTCCTCGCGGAGAGCCGCGGGTTCCGGTGCAGGATGGACGGCCTCATGACGCGCTCGCAGCTGCGTACGTGTCAGCGATCCGTCGAAGACATGCGCCTCACGGCCGCGAGGCTCGACGGACGGATCTCCACGCTCGAGATCCTCTGCGCTCACGGATCCGTTCAGACCGTGAACGCCGACCGCATCGTGGTCGACGAATACGGCGCGACTTGTCGCGAGAACGAGCTCCTGGGTCCCGAGGGTACCTGCCCGAACCCGTGAGCCGCGAGCACTGCGCCACATTTCCTGGAGAGCCCGAATCGCGTTCTGCGAATCGGGCTCTTCTTCGTTTCAAAAACTCGCGCCACATGGTGGGGATTCATTGTATTCGATACAAGGCAGGTTCTGAGATTGCTTCGCTCCGCTCGCAACGACAAAACCCGCGTTCGCGGGTTTTGTCTTATACGTGGTGTCGCGAATTACTTCGCGGCCATGCACATCTTGCACTTGTCCTTGAAGAGCATCATCACGGCCGAAACGCCGACCAGGATGTACACGATCCATTCGACCTGCGGCCAGGCGCCGAGCAGGAGGTTCACGACGTTCCAGTTTGCGCCGGCGAAACCGCCGATGCCGACGAGGCCCCAGTTCAGGCCGCCGACCAAGAGGAGGATCCATGCGACCATGTGGCCGCCGCACATTTTGCCCATCATCATAGGAGAAAGAGAGAAAAAATTATAAAGCGTAAATATTATATCATGGAGGGTGACTCTTGAAGCTTGAAACAGCCGGAACGGAAAAAACGAGGCTTAGATTAGGCGAACATTCATCCACAGGTGGCGGTGAAGGGTCGCCTTTGCGTTTTGCGTTTTGCGGTTTACAGTGTGCAACGTATGACCATCAACATCCGAGCCCATGACATGGAATTGACGCCGGCCATCAAACAATATACCGAAGAAAAAATGTCGTCTCTCGAAAAATATCTCGATTCGATCCGACATATGGACGTGGAGGTCGGGCGTGCGGCCGGCCATCATCACAAAGGCAACGTGTTCGAGTGCAAGGCCGTCGTGCAGATCGGGGGAGAGGTGATGCGCGTCGAAAAGGACGCGGAGGATTTGTACAAGGCCATCGACAAGGTGAAGGATCACTTGCGCGTCGAGTTGAGTGACTGGAAAAAGCGCCAAGATGAGCGCTCAAAGGCAGGGGAATAAAGCTTGTTTTTTCCCGCATCTTCGCGTAAAGTCACCCGGACTATGTCCTGGGTGACCAAGCTGTTCGGCGATCCGAACGCACGAGAAGTGGCCAAGATTCGCTCCGTCGCGGACCGGATCACGGCGCTGGAACCGTCCGTGAAGGACCTCTCCGACGAGGCCCTGAAAGAGAAGACGGTGGCGTTTCGAGAGCGTCTCGCGCAAGGCGAACCGACGGACGCGATGCTGGAAGAGGCGTTCGCGGTCGTGCGCGAAGTTTCGAAGCGCGTGCTCAAGCAACGCCAGTACGACGTGCAACTCGTCGGCGGGATCGCGTTGCACCGCGGCATGATCGCGGAAATGCGCACGGGTGAAGGGAAAACGCTGACGGCCACGGCGCCGGTGTATCTCAACGCGTTGACGGGCAAGGGCGTGCATGTCGTCACGGTGAACGACTACCTTGCGCGACGCGACGCGATCTGGATGGGGCAGGTGTATCACGCGCTCGGGTTGACGGTCGGCTGCATCCAGCATGCCGGCAGCTTCATCTACGATCCGACATTCAAGAACGAACCAGAACACGACCCGGAGCGCGATGCGACGGGCTCCTTCCGCGTGGACATGGATTACCTGCGCCCCGTCTCGCGTCGCGAGGCGTATGCGGCCGACATCACCTATGGCACCAACAACGAGTTCGGATTCGATTACCTGCGCGACAACATGGTCACGCGGCCGGAAGAGATGGTACAGCGAGAGCTGCATTACGCCGTCGTGGACGAAGTGGACTCGATCCTCATCGACGAAGCGCGCACGCCGCTTATCATCAGCGCGCCGGCGGCCGAGGCGACCGACGCGTATTACAAATACGCCGAGCTCGTCGCGAATCTCGTGAAGGAAGAGGACTACAAGGTGGACGAGAAACTGCGTACTTCGACGCTCACCGAATCGGGCATCTCCAAGCTCGAGCAGTGGCTCGGCGTGGAGAATTTGTATATCCAGGGCGGCATCAAGACCGTCCATCACATCGAGCAGGCCTTGCGCGCGATGGCGCTGTACCACAAGGACCGCGAGTACGTGGTGCGCGACGGAGAAGTGATCATCGTGGACGAGTTCACGGGTCGTATGATGCAAGGCCGTCGCTACTCGGAGGGCCTGCACCAGGCGATCGAGGCCAAGGAGCGCGTGCCGATCCAGCGCGAGTCTGTCACGCTCGCGACCGTCACGTTCCAGAACTACTTCCGCCTGTACGAAAAGCTCGCCGGCATGACCGGTACGGCCGTTACGGAAGCCGAGGAGTTCCACAAGATCTACAAGCTGGAGGTCCTTTCGATTCCGACGAACCGCCCGAACCGGCGCCAGGATCTGTCCGACCGCGTGTACAAGAACCAGGTCGGCAAGTTCAAGGCGGTCGTGCGCGAAATCAAGGAGCGCCACGAGAAAGGCCAGCCGGTGCTAGTCGGCACGGTCTCCATCGAAAAGAATGAATTATTGTCCGAGATGCTCCGCCAGGCCGGCGTGCCGCATAATGTCCTGAACGCGAAGAACCACGAGAAGGAGGCCGAGTTCATCGCACAGGCGGGCCGCAAGGGCGCGGTCACCGTCGCGACGAACATGGCGGGGCGCGGCGTGGACATCATCCTCGGCGGCAATCCGCCGGAGGCCGGCGCCGCGGACGAGATCCGCGCGCTCGGGGGGTTGCACGTACTCGGCACCGAACGCCACGAATCGCGCCGTATCGACAACCAGTTGCGCGGCCGCGCGGGTCGTCAGGGCGATCCGGGTTCCACGCAATTCTATCTCTCGATGGAGGACGATTTGATGCGCATTTTCGGCAAGCGTTCCGAGCGCGTGAAGAATCTCATGGAAAGTCTCAAGATTCCGGATGACGAACCGATCGAGAACAAGATGCTCACCAAGCAGCTCGAGGCCGCGCAGCGCAAGGTGGAAGGCCATAACTTCGACATTCGTAAACACCTGCTCGAGTACGACGACGTCATCAACAAACACCGCACGGTCATCTATAAAAAGCGCCGCGACATCCTGCATGCCGCGACCAAGGCGACGGAGGAGAGGAAAAGCCCGCTTGAGCCGATCATCCTCGAGATGATCGAGTCGGAAGTCGAGCAGCTCGTCTCGTTCCACACGTCGGCCGAGGACGACCGCGCATGGGACATGACGAAGATCGAGGACGGCGCGCGCGCGATCCTGCCGTCCGGATTCGACGTGAAAGCCTCGATCGAGGCCGAGCTTGCAAGAGTCGAGGACCAGGACGACTTCGTCGCGCGTCGGACGGCGATCATCGAGGCGATCATGAAGCTCGTGCGCGAGGCGTATGACATGCTCGCCGACGTCCTCGGCGACGTGGCGCTGCAGATGGAGATCGAAAAAGTCGTCGCGCTGCGCTCGATCGACGATTTGTGGATTAGCCACCTTGAAGCCATCGACTACCTCCGCCATGGCGTAGGGCTGCAGGGCTATGGCCAGCGCGATCCGCTCGTCGAGTACAAGCGCGAGGCGTACCGGCTCTTCCAGAACCTGCTCACGACGCTCAACCAGCGCGTTGCGCACATGATTTTCAAAGTACAGATAACCAAGCAGGATGCCGAGCGCGAATTGCGTCAGATGCAACCGCTCGCGCAACCCGTTCAGTTGTCCGGCGCGGCGAAAACGTCCGACGATGTGCCCGGCACTTCACGCACACTCGAAACCGATCCGAAGTTCAAAGACGTCGGACGCAATGATCCGTGTCCGTGCGGAAGCGGCAAGAAGTTCAAGAAGTGCCACGGGGCGGTGGTGTAGGTATGGCCAAAGAGAAATACCATGTTTCCTTGAAGGCGATCATCGTCCGGCCCGACGGAAAAGTTTTGGGATTGAACGGGAAAATCGGGGGAGCGCTGGAAGGATATTATGATATTCCCGGAGGACGCATAGAAGTCGATGAGTTTGAGATGCCTCTCGCCGAAATCCTGCAACGCGAAATCAAAGAAGAAACCGGTGGTTTGGAAGTGGAGCTGGAACATCGGCCGGTGGCGCTTGGACGACATCAGACGTGGGATACGGACAAGCAACGGATTTTTTACATTGCATTTGTCGGAAGATTGAAAGAGAATATTGAAACGGTTCAAGTAAGCTCCGAGCATGAGGGGTATGCCTGGCTCAACGTGACTCACGAAACGGCCGAAACGTATTTCACGAATGGGACGTTGGAGTTGGTGAATGGGTATTTGGACTCACTATGATGAACAAGCTCCTGAAGATCGACAACATCATGTATCAAGTCTCAGATCTCAGGCGAGCTGAAGCGTTTTATACGAAGGCCCTCGGACTGAAAAAGGTCTGGGAAGATGAGGATGCGAAAATGATCGGTTTTGCGTTCGAGAAAAGTGATTCCGAGATCGTGGTTCATGTAAATCCGGAACTGCCGAAATTCGATTACAGCTATCTTGTAGAAAATGTTGAACGCTTTTGTAAAGATTTTCAGCAATCCGGCTTTCATGTTATTTTGCAGCCGATTGAAGTCAGATCTGGGAAGTACGCTATTGTTGCCGATCCGGACGGGAATGAGATTCCGATCATCGATTTGACCAAGTTCGGTGGAAGTCCGAGGTATGATCATTGATCTATGATCTACTTCATCACCGGAAACGAGAAAAAATTCAATGAGATGAAAGCGATCCTGCCGGAGATCGAGCGGCTTGATATTGATTTACCTGAAATTCAAGAGATCGATCCACACGCCATCATCCGTGCGAAGCTCGAGGCGGCATGCCGACATCATGACGGAGAATTCATCGTCGAAGACACGTCGGTTTCCATGGAGTGCCTGAACGGTTTGCCCGGCCCGTTCATCAAGTGGTTTTTGCAGACCGTCGGTACGCGCGGCTTGGCGGAACTCGCCGCGAAGCTCGGGAATGATCGCGCGGCTGTCACGATCGTGATCGGATATGCGAAAAGCGCCGGAGACATCCAATTCTTCGAAGGCGTGGCCAACGGTCGAATCGTTCCGCCGCGAGGGGAGCGAGGATTCGCTTGGGATCCTATATTCCAACCTGATGGATACGACCAAACCTATGCCGAGATGGGGCCGGAGGAGAAAAACAAGATCAGCGCGAGGCGGATGGCGGCGGAGAAGTTGGCGGAATATCTTGCGTCGAATTAGACTGCGGGCATGAAACCCCTTGAGCAAAAAATCCTCAAACATCTTCGTGATCGTGGCTGGGACAAACTACGCCCGGCGGATGTCGCGAAGTCGATCATGATCGAGGGCGCGGAATTGCTCGAGCTTTTTCAATGGGAGAACCTTCCGCTTGATGAAGTGAAGAAAGATAAAGCGAAAATCGAAGAGATCAAGAAAGAGTTAGCGGATGTGCTGATTTATTCTCTCGAAATGTCGGTTTTGTTGGGATTGGATACGGAAAAAATCATCCGCAAAAAACTCGCGCTGGCACAAAAGAAATATCCGGCGAGGTTGATGAAAAATAACGGTGGCAAAGAACCGGGGACGGAGAGTGTGTATTGGAAGAAAAAAAGCGCATCGGAAGAAAGAAGTATGAAGGGAGTCTTTACTTTCATTTCCGACAAATACCGCAAAACACGCGGCGGACATTCGCGTTGGCTTTTGCTCTTGTGCGAAAAATGTCATAAGCCTTTCGCGGTCTATCAAAAAGACGGCCCCGGATCCCTGAAGCGAATGTATTTGGATCGGATTGCCGCACCGGAAGCTTTGAAAGATCTGCAGAAAAGGTCATTTAAGCAACTCAAGAATCTCACATGTCCTTCCTGCGAGTTTTTGCTTGGCGTGCCGATCATCTATCCGGACGAAAAGCGTCCCGCCTTTCGGTTGTTCCAAGGAGCGGTTGAAAAGAAGGTGATCAAAGGGCAAGATCTTGGCAGAGTGCAGCTATGAACGAACTTCATCCCCGCGTCGGTGTCGGTGTCCTGATTTTCAAAGACGGGAAAGTCTTGATGGGTAGACGTAAGAATGCACATGGAGACGGTGAGTATTGCGGGCCGGGCGGACATCTTGAGCATCTGGAAACATTCGAGGAATGTGCAATGCGCGAAACGATGGAGGAGGTTGGTATTGAGATTACGAATGTGCGGTTTTTATGCGTTTCCAATCTTCGAAAATATGCGCCAAAGCATTATGTAGACATCGGCATTGTCGCAGATTGGAAAAGCGGGGAGCCGCGTGTCATGGAGCCCGACAAGCGTGAAGATTGGGCCTGGTACGATCTTGAAGATCTTCCAAGTCCGCTTTTTGGCGTTGAATCCGAGTACATTGAGGCTTACAAAACCGGAAAGGCATATTTCGATTGTTAAACTTTCGCGTTTCGTTACAATGCTTTCCATATGAAAAGACTTCTTATCCTCGTTTCGGCATTTGCTCTGCTCGGCGCCGGGTGCGCGCCGTCCGCGCCGAGGCCCGTCCCGTCCGCGCCCTCGGCGCCGACCGTCGAGGTCCCCGCGAGCGAACCCGGGCATCCGCCGGTGGTCGTGATGACCGTGGGAGATGAAACGTATCCCGGCGTCGAGGGAAGTTATTGCTATGAGGGGTTGTGCGTCGACAAGATCGCGCCGGATGCTTTGGTGATGGAAGCCTCGTTGCCGTTCAAGGAAGTCACGCGGGGGAGCCAATTGGATTTCACGGTCGGCGGAGAGGTGTTCGAGTTTGCCGCCGGCATGATGAATGCTTCCGGTACGGATCTCGGTCTGCGCCTACCGGTGAGCTTCCGGAACGGCAAATACAATTTCAAGATTCCCGCGAGCGTGAGCGGCAAGGTCCTAGTGAACGCGATGGTGCGCTTCGGCCAGTCCGGAAGCGACGACGTGACGTACACGTTTCCGGTCAACGTGCGATAGTCTTGCACGGGGCGTTCTTCCGCGTTAAGACGTTTTGAGCTCCTTGCCGATCCCCCATCATCCGACGGGGCAAGCGGCGGGGGTTTTGAAAGCCGGAGGTCGGCGATGGGAAAGAGGTACGGAAAGCTGGTGCGGGATCGCATCCCCAAGATCATCGAAGCCGAGGGCGGCACCGCCGTGACGCATGTCGCGGACGCCGGGGAGTACGCCGAGAAGCTCTCGCTCAAACTCATGGAGGAGAGCGAGGAGTTCGCGATGAACCCCTCGATGGAGGAGCTCGCCGACGTGCTCGAGGTCGTCGAGGCGCTGATCGAGCATCATGGCTACCATCGTGCCTCGCTCGTCGCCCTGATGCGAGAGAAGCGCGAGCGGCGCGGCGGCTTTGAGGGCCGCATCATCCTGGACGAAGTTCCCTGAACGTCGTCCTTTTTTGACCCCGTCCCGACCCCTTGTTACGGTCGAATCAGTTCTTCGACAAGGAGGTTGGTCATGACGCGCGGCCGGCAGTTTGGTTCCGGCGTCATCGGGTGGATGAGGACGCTCTTCAGCCGCTTGATGTTCGCGGTGTTCGTCTTGTTGCTTGGCGGCGCCGGCTGCATCGGCTACGCGCTGCATCGCGGATGGCTGCAGTACGAACTGCACGTCGGCGAGCATCCGGAGACGTCGTCGCCGCGGGCGGAGGCGCCGTCCCGGGGCACCGGCCTCGGGGCCACGGGACGCGGACGCGCCTACGGCATCTTCGTGTCGCTGTGGGAGTTCCCGCCCACGGCGGACGGCGCGAGCCGCGACCTGCGCGGACATCGCGATCTCGCGCGGCGTATGGCCGACGCGTTCGTCCGCGCGCGGATCATGGATCCCGACCACGCGATCATCCTCATGGACGAGCGCGCGACGCTCGACGAGTTCCGCGCGGCCGTGATTCGCCAGTCCATCCGCGTAACGCGGGAGGATCTCGTGATCGTGTACTTCGGCACGCACGGCGGCGAGAACTCGCTCGAGCTCTACGACCGCACGAGCCTCACCGAGGCGGAGCTCCGCGCGCATCTCATGAGCCTGCAGCCGGGGCAGGGAATTTTCATCGCGGACGCGTGCCATTCCGGCAGCCTCGACTGGGCCATGCCGACCGTCATCGAAACCGGCGCGGTGTGGCACGGACTGTACTCGACGAGCGCCTCGACGCTCTCGTACGGCGAGTTCATGTCCAATGCGCTCGTCGAGCTCGTGCCCGTACTCGGCCGCGACGACGGCGCCGTCACCATGGAGGACCTCCTCATGGCCGTGCAGGACCGCGTCCGGCCGCGCCTCTCGAGCGAGCAGCGTACGCAGATGGACGTGAACGCGCTCGGGGACGGCGACGCCGTGCTCTGGCGCGTCCGCCTCTCGCGCACCGCCTCGCGCGAATGATCTGCCCCCGTGGTGCGGGGGATTTTTCACCCATGAAATTTTCCATCTTTGAATCAATTCCAAACATCCGTTACGGCTTTTCCGAACGCCGCGACGGCAACCTGCGCATCACGGCTCCGACGGAAGACACGACGGCCAACCGGCGCCGCTTTCTCGAACGCGAGGGGCTGCGGTTCGACCGCCTCGTTTCGGCCGACCTTGTCCACGGGACGCAGATCCACGTCGCGGCGGACGCGGACGCGGGAACGGTGATCCCGTCCTGCGACGGACTCGTCACCGTCGTGCCCGGGCTGATCCTGTCCGTCACGGGAGCGGATTGCTTCCCGATCTACGCCGTCGATCCCAAGTGGCGTGTCATCGGAGTGGTCCATGCCGGTTGGCGCGGCTTGGCGAACGGGATCGTGCCCCAATTGATCCGGCAATTGCGCGCGCTTGGATGCGACGCTTCGGATGTACTCGTCGGCATCGGACCAGGTATCCGCGCATGTCATTTCGAGGTGAAGGGAGATGTCACCCGCGCATTCGATGCGTATCCGGAGGCGATCCACACACGCGACGGTCGAACATTTGTCGATCTTCCCTGGATCATCAAGACACAGCTCTCGGCCGAGGGCGTTTCGGAGATCGAGGACGCGGGCGAATGTACGTTCCAGCTTACATCAAAATATTTTTCTCGCCGACGCGATCAGGACGGCCCGCTGGAGGCGATGATGGCGTATCTGACGTTCGTGCAATAAAAAGAAGCCCCTTGCGGAGCCAGGCTAGAACAGGATTTCGTCGATCTTGCCCCATTCGCCCATGCGGGCGAAGACGACGCGCGCCGCGGAGGCGGTGAAGGGTTCCTCGAAGGGCTTGATCGCTCCAAAGCCGTCCGGGTCGGCCGCGAGTGTGATGTGCGGCAGGTACTCCTCGCCCACGAGCGTGTGGCCGAAGAGCCGTTCGTTCTCGTACAATCCGCGTCGACGATACCGCTCCGTCTCGGGCAGGTCGGAGATGCGGCGCTCGAAAGCGTGCTCGTCCTCGGCGTCGATCTCGACCCAGGCGGCGAGCGCGACGCTCATGCCATGGGCGAGCTGCAACCGCTCGTCGCCGAAGGGCTCGTGCGCGTTCCAGAAGAGGAAGCGGTCGTTGTCCCGGTACGGTCCGACCTCGAACAGGTGGAACAGCAGCTTGCCCATGCGGTTGTGTACGACAAGCTGGTTCAGTTTGCCGACCAGCCTGCGCGCGACCTCGACCGGCAGGTCCCGGAAGGTGCGCGCCTGGTAGAGCGTCACGTGTACGCCCTCGGGCCGGACGACGTACGCCGCCTTCTCGAGTCGCCGTGCCACGCGTCGGTCTTCGAGCACGTGGCCGACGATCCGGACCGTGTTCGCATCGGGAATCATGAGGAGCCCGAAGGCCCCGTTCAAGGTGCTCATCCTCATCACCTCCTTTTTGAATCGAGGATGCACGAACATATCAAAATATTGTCTCCGCGTCAAGCGACAAGAACCGAGATTCGGATCGCCTGTCGTTGCGAGCACAGCGAAGCAATCTCAGGATCGCGAAACGGAGATTGCTTCGTCACTCCCGTTCCTCGCAACGACAGAGATTCGTGCTACCATGGCCGCATGCGTCTTTTTGACGATCGCCGGACGACGCTGCGGTGCTTCTCGTCCGAGGTCGTCCTCGCGACGTTCGCGCTTGAGTTTCTGCTCGCGGTATACGTTTGGTGGCGGTATCGGCTCACCGTCTTCGGTCGGCTGTCCGCCATCTTCCTTTTGCTTCTCGCGGGATTCCAGCTTTCCGAATATGCGATCTGCCGAGGGGCCGATCCCGCGCTGTGGACGCGCATCGGCTTCGTGTGTACGGCGTTTCTGCCCATCCTCGGCATCGACTTCGTGACGCGTCTGCGGCGCATGAAATACTCGATGGTTTGGGGCTATGCGCTCGCCGGGGCGTTCTCCGTCGTCATGCTGCTGTATCCCGGTTTGTTCGGCGCGGCGGAGTGTACGGGCCGATTCGTCGCGTTCGACACGACCGGGATCGGGTTTGACATCCTTTACGCCACATACTATCTCGCGACGTTGTTTCTCGGTATCGGTCTTGCGTGGCAAGGGCTCAAACAACCCGGAGCCAATCGCAAGGCGCTCATCTGGATCCTGATCGGCTACGCGGCATTCATGCTCCCGACGTTCGCGGTTTATTTTCTCGCTTCATTCGGCAACGCGTCCGTCGCGTCGGTATTGTGCGGCTTCGCGGCGCTCATGGCGGTCATCCTTGTCTGGCGCATCCTGCCGCTCGCGCATCGGAGGGGATGAAGCGCGTTCGTCGGTGTGGTACACTTGCCATGAACATCCTCCACATCTATGGGCATCATTCTCCGCATCCTGCTCGGCGGCGCGATCCTGGCCGTCGGTATCGGTTTCGTCTGGAAGACGCGTGACATCTACGGATTCTTCGGTTCCGTTCCGTTCGCGGAAAAATATCTCGGTGGGGGAGGGAGTACGTTGTTCTATAAGCTCCTCGGCATCGTGTTCTGTTTTATCGGGTTCATCGTGATGTTCAACCTGTGGGATGCGTTCCTGCAGGCGACGCTCGGGTCGCTGTTCCCACGGCCCGCCTAATCGCGTATGCGCCATAGCGGCAACGAGCTGATCAATCCGTTCAAGACGCTCGAGCGCGCCGGTGTCCGGGAAGGGGACACGGTCGCCGATCTCGGTTGCGGAGCCCTCGGACATTTCGTCTTTCCTGCGGCGCAATTGGTCGGCGGGAACGGGCGCGTGTATGCGGTGGATATCGACAAGCACGCACTCAAGGCCGTGGAGCGCGCGGCGCGGCATGAACAATATTGGAATATTATTCCCATTTGGTCGGATATCGAGGTCGTGCGTGCCGCCCGGATCCGCGACGCTTCATGCCAGCTCGTGATCGTCGCGAACAACCTGTATCTCTCGCGTAATCGCGGCGGACTTGTGGCCGAAGCGATGCGACTCGTCGCACCGGGCGGACATCTGCTCGTGATCGAGTGGCGGGCGTGCCGGACCGCGATCGGTCCGCCGCCGGAACAACGGATGCCGCCGGTCGAGGCCAAGCGGTATTTCGCGGATCCGGAGCTCGAGCTCGTGGACGAATTCGATGCGGGTGATTGCCATTATGCGCTCGTGTATCACAAGACCGCTCCGGATCACGGCCACGCCGTCGTGGTGAACACGCCGGCCGACCTTGCGGAATAACGTGCGGGCTGGTAGATACCTCCTGTCTATGAATTGGATTCTCCCGCTCTTCAAGCCCTCGTTCTGGTTCAATCTGCAGCCCGTGCCCTTCATGCCGTGGCTCGAACGGTTCCTTCCGTTTTTCATGGTCGTGCTGGTCGTCGCGTCGCTCGGGTTGATTCCGTACGTCCGCCGCGCAAAATTGGAAAAAGACTTGCGTCGGCTCCTGAAACGCATTTCGGCGTGCGCGGGTTGGGCGGGCGTTGCCGGCCTCGGGTTGTATTTCTTCCATTGGCAATACGTGCCGTATCTCTCCATGCGCATCCTGTGGCTTTTCTGGATCGTCGGATTCGGCTATTGGACGTACGATATTTGGAACGAGCATTACCGCGTCCGTCCGGCGGAACGGGCCAAGCAGCAGGAGCGCGCGGCGTACGAGAAATGGCTGCCGAAGCCGGGCGGGAGGTCGTAGGGAGAAGAGGGGAATCATATAAGAGAAATAATAAAATATATAATAATTAAATAAAATATTAAAATAATAAAATATGACGCATGCGCGCAAGGCCGACGGTCGGCTGGGCGAAGACCTGGCCGCGTCGTTTTTGGTCGAGCGTGGTTTTCGTATTGTGGCGCGTAACTGGACGCATCGGCTCGGAGAAATAGACCTGATCGCCGAGCGCGGCGGAGACATCCGGTTCGTCGAAGTCAAGTACAGGAACACGCTCATGTTCGGTCATCCGGAAGAAGCTGTGACGGGCAAGAAGTTGCGACATCTAGCCCGTGCCATCGAATGTTGGCTTGAGGAGCAAGCTGCGCCGCCCGCACGCTATCAGGCAGACGTGCTGGCGATCACGGCTCTTTCCGGCAGGCCCGTCGAGTATCATTGGGTGGAAAACGTGTACGGATAAGGCTAATATTAGCTACATATATATGCCAGCGCATTGACAATATGCGTCGTTTTTGGTATGAACAACCGTTCGCTTTGTCTCTCCTTATGGTCATCGCCATGATCGGTCAAAAAGGCCTGCCGGCACGTTCCGGCGGCATTGAACGCCACGTGGAAACGTTGGCGTCCGGTTTGGCGTCTCGCGGGCATCGCGTACTCGTGTTCGGTCGTGCGTGGTACGTGGCGGGGACGAAGGCGCCCGCGGGCATCGAACAGGTGTTGACGCCCGGTATCCGAACCAAGCACCTGGATGCGATCACGCACAGTGTGACCGCGCTTATGGCCGCGCGCCGCGCGCGTCCCGATGTCGTCCACTTGCATGGCGCAGGCATCGCGCTGCTCTCGCCGCTCGCGCGTCTTTTGCACCCGCGCGCCAAGGTCGTGGTGACGTTCCATTCCATTGATCGCGTCCTTGCCAAATGGGGACGCTTTGCCCGTTTCACGTTCAAGATCGGTGAGTGGATGGCGTGCCATATTCCGCACCGGACCGTGACCATTTCGCAGGTGCTGGCCACGTACTGCCAGCGTATGTACGGCGTACAAACGTGTTACGTGACGCATCCGGTGCCGATGCCCGACGTTCCGAAAGATGTGGATAACTTTCTCCGTCCGCACGGTTTGGATGTGGATAACTATTTCCTGTTTGTCGGCCGTTTGATCCCTGACAAGTTGGCGCATGTGATGATCGAAGCATACGGCAAGGCGCGCAAGGAATTTCCGGAATTGTTTGCCACGCGGCCACTCGTGATCGTCGGCGGCGCGGCCTGGACCGACGCGTATGCATCGTGGCTCTGCCGTCTCACCAGCCGCACGCCGGGCGTGCTCATGCTCGGTCAGCGTTCCGGCAAGGAACTGATCGCATTGCAGGCCGGCGCCCTCGCCCACGTCTTTCCGACCGCGAGCGAAGGGTTGTCGCTTGCGCTCGTCGAAGCGTGTCAGCTCGGCCGTCTCGTGATCGCGACGAACATCGAAGCGAACGTCGAAGCGACCGGCGGTTCGATGCTGCCGGTGCGTCCGCGCGATATCGACAGCTTGGCGAATGCGTTTATCGTTGCCGCGCAAATGGACCCGATCGATCGTGCGCGTTTTACGGAAGCCGCGGCGCGCCATTCGTTCGCCTCACACGATCTGAACGACCGCATCGACGATATGGAGCGCCTGTATCGCGAGATCTGCGGACAGCCGACGACTCTCACGACTCCGCTGGCAGTCAACGCGTAAAACACAATCAACTTTTGTCCAATCTTCGCAAAGAATCCTTCTTTTTCCTTGAAAAAAAGCCTCAAATCCGATAGGCTCGGACATACTGCGCCATGGAGGAATCGGGAGTTCGCGGCCCATGAATCAACTCGTTGATAGGTTTTATGTCTATCGAATCCGCACCCACCGGGATGCGGAAGCCTTTGGCCGCCTGTACGATCGATACGTCACGCACATTTATCGCTTTGTGTACCTGAAACTTCCGTCCAAGGAAGCGGCGGAAGACGTGACATCGGAGACGTTTCTTCGCTTTTGGCAATATGCGTTGGAGCAAACGGAGATCCGCAACGTCCGTGCGCTTTTATATAAATTTGCGAGAAATTTAGTCGTCGACCATTACCGGAAGCGTGAGCCGGCCACTCCCCTCTCCTCCGTTGTAACGGAATCGGGGGGTTTGACGTCTTCTGATAGCGAAGGCGTTTTGTCCGATCACAACCGGCAGCGCGCCTTGATCGAGGCCAAGGCGGATTTCAGCCTGGTCCTCGAGAAAATCGGCCGCTTGAAAGAAGATTATTGCGACGTTCTCACGCTCCGGCTCGTTGACGGGCTGGGGTACCAGGACATCGCGCTGATCCTCGACAAGACGCCCGGCCACGTCCGCGTCATTTACCATCGGGCCATGAAGGCGCTCGACGCCCTGGACCGATCCCAACCCACGCCATGAGCAAGCGCGATCTTCTCCGCAAGCTGCGATCCGTCCGTTCGACGGAGCGCGGCATCGTGCCTGACCAGGCGTGGGTTTTGCGTACGCGCGCGGATCTGCTCGAGCGCATCCGCTCGGCCGAAGCCCTCTCCCCCCTGCCCGCGTCCCTGCGTTTCCGTGAGGCGGCGCGCACGTTTATCCCTGCAAGGTTCGTACAATGGCTGCGCACGCCTGCCCTGGCTACGCTTTCCGTGATCGCCGCCGTGCTCGGCGGATCGCTCGTCAGCGTGTCGGCCTCCGAGCGCTCGGTGCCCGGCGATTTCCTGTACCCCGTCAAGATCGCGAGCGAACAGACGCGTCTCGCGCTGACGCAAGGCAAGGCCGATCGCGTGCGCCTGAAGGCCGAGTTCGTGGACCGTCGGGTCGAGGAGATCAAGACGATCGCGAACACGCCGGAAAAAAAGAGTCCTGAGCGGCTGCGCGAAGCGGCCATCGGATTGAAGCGCGACCTGGATACCGTGAAGAACCAACTGAAGGAGGTGAAACAGGAGGCGTCCGCGCCGGAAACGGCGGAACTCGCAAAACTCGTCGATCGCAAGATTGAGCAAGTGTCGCAGGAGCTGAAGCAGGTGAAGACCGGGGTCGTCCAGCAGGACGTCAAGCAAGCCGTGGCCGAGGCCGAGGCGCAGGCCGTGCAGACGAGCGTCGCGGCCGTGGCTGTCCTCGTCGAGACCAAGGCGTCCGGCACCGAGGAGCAGAACGCGATTACCGACGAGGATGTCACCCGCGCGTTGGAGAGCAAGATTCGCGACTTGCGGGCTTCGCTCGACGCGTCCACCCGGCGGTTGATGGCGATGAGCGCCTCGGGTACCCTTTCCGCCCAAACCGCCTCCGGAACCGCGTCCGCCGCGCCCGCGACATCCACGATTCCCGAACTCGCCGCAGCCAGCTCGACGCTGAACGAGGCGGCGACGTTGCTTGCCGAGAAGAAACTCGATGAAGCCACGGCCAAACTCGCGGACGCCGTCCGAGCCACGGTGGTCGCGATCGCGATCGCGGACCAGTTGAGTTCCGACGCCGAGGTCGCGGCGGCTTCGGCCGACGCGGTCCCGTCCGCGAGCGCGAGTTCGTCACAGGACGGCGTAAGCGCGTCATCCACCGAGCCCGCCCCGTCCGCCGGCGCGGCCACCACCACCCCGCCGTAGCTCTCTTCAAGAAGGTTCCCCCGCGACCAGGGCGACCCTGCCTAGCAGAGGCGTCCTGACGAGCGGGAGAACTCTCCGTCCCCACCGGAGCCACGCTTTCGCTCGTGCCCGATCCCCACGCCCACGGTTTGGCGCGAAAGGTCGATTCCGACTTCGGTCGGAAGCCATGCCGACTACTCATAACAGCAAGAACCGCTTTCCACGGATTCTCACGGATCCCGGAAAGCATACAGCCCGCAAGGGCTACCCTATGGGTACTATCCTTAAGAAAATTTTCTCCAGCTTCGTCGCCCTGACGACGATCGCCTGGTCGGTCGGTATCGGCACCATTGCCCTTCCGACGGCGGCTCGCGCCGCGACGGCCGGCGACCTCATCAAGGCCTCCGGGCCTGCGGTGTACTATTTCGCCGCGGACGGCAAGCGCTATGTCTTCCCGAACGAGAAGACCTACTTCTCGTGGTTCGTGGACTTCTCCGGCGTTCGGACGATCTCCGACACGGAGTTGGCCTCGTACCTCATCGGCGGAAACGTCACGATTCGCCCGGGCACGCGCCTGGTCAAGATCCAGACGGATCCGAAAGTGTACGCCGTCACGCTTGGCGGCATTCTTCACTGGGTCGAATCCGAAGCGCTCGCGACCTCGCTCTACGGCTCCGCGTGGGCCCAGCGCGTGGTTGACGTGCCGGACTCGTTCTTCGTGAACTACACGATCGGCTCCTCGGTCTCGACCCCGGTCCACCCGAACGGCACCGTGGTCCAGTACGCCGGCAGCCCGACCCGTTACGTGGTGGATGGCGGCCAGAAGCGCATGATCGCTTCCGACGCCGTGTACGCCGCGAACGGTTTCAACCCGGCCTTCACGATCACGACGACGATCACGTATCCGGACCACGCGTCCAGCGTGACGACGCGCGAATGTGAATTGGCCGACGTCATCGCCATCTGTGGCGGCGTGACTCCGGTGGGCGGCAACCTCCAGGTGTCGCTCGCGTCCGACACGCCTCCGGCCCAGACCGTTCCGAAGAACGCGGCGAGCGTTGCGATGGCCAAGTACAACCTCACCGCCGGTTCCGGCGACGTGACGGTGACGGGACTCCGCATCCGCCGCATCGGCGTCGGCGCGACGTCCGACTTCTCAAACGTCTACCTGTATGACGGCAACGGCAACCGCCTGACGACGGGCCGCACGATCAACTCGTCGACCAACATCGTCGAGTTCCACGGCCTCAACATCATGGTCGGCGCCGGTCAGACCAAGTCCGTCGTGATGGTCGGTGACTTCTCCAGCCCGTCCACGACGGGTGGGCAGCACGCGTTCGAAATCACCGACGCCGCCTCCGTCGTGATCCCGTCTGGCACGGTCTCGGGTTCCTTCCCGGTCCGCGGCAACGTGTTCACGGTCGGTACGACGTCGGCCGGTCGTCTCGATGTCCAGAAGGGCACGACGCCGACCAACCCGAACATCGGCGCGCAGAACGCCGAAATCTCCAACTTCAAGTTGACGGCCAACACCAACGACATTGAAGTTCGCCGCATCACGCTCATCCAGGCCGGTTCGGTGTCCAACTCGGACCTCACGAACCTCGAGCTGTGGACGGGTACGACGAAAGTCGCGTCCGCCGCCGCGCTCGTGGGCGACAAGATCGTCCTGAACTTCGAGCCGCCGTACGTGATCACGAACGGCACGACCCGAACGTTCTCGCTGCGCGCCGCCATCGCGGGCCGCGCGGGCCGCACGATCAAGACCTACGTCGAATACACGACGGACGTCTACGCGGTCGACCGCCTGTACAACTCGGGCGCCGCGGTTTGTATCTCCGCTTCGGCAACGGGCGGTTGTACGACCACGGGCCAGGGTTCGTTTGACGGCGCGAGCACGGACTACATCGAAGTGACGACCCAGGGCGGCCAGCTCACGGTCTCCTTCAACGGTCCGGTTCCGGGCAACATTGCGAAGGGCACGCAGGACGTCGTCCTGTTCCGCTTCTCGCTGGCCTCGCCGGACAACACGTTGGAAATCCGCAACATCGACTTCAGCATCCAGGGTAACACCACGGATGACAAGGTCGTCGGTACCAACGAAACCGAGTACTTCCGTGACATCAAGATCAAGAATCTTGACACGGGCGAGACCTGGATGGGTCCCACCTCGTTCCCGGCCACGTGTTCCGGTACCGGTCCGCGTCAGGGTAACGAAGCGGTTTGTCTCATCACGCTCTCCGACTCGCGCAACATCGATGCCGGTCAAGTGCTGAACCTTGCCATCACGGCGGACCTGCACAACGGTGCGGATGACGTCTCCGGCGAATTCTCCGAGGACGGCAACAACCAGTACCGCGTCGTGCTTGGTGACGCTTCGAGCGCGTTGTTCGGCTCGTCCGACGTTCGCGTCGTGAGCACGGGCGAGTTCCTCGCGACCGACAAGATCGTTCCGAACTCGACCATCAACGGCAACCTCCAGACGGTGAAGGCCTCGAGCCTCTCGATCTCGCTCGCCGCTTCGCCGAGCGCCGGTACGGCGGTCAAGAAGCAGCAGAACATCCCGACGGTGGGCTTCGTGTTTACCTCGGGCGACCAGAACGACATCCTGATCCGCACGGTCAAGCTGACCGGTCAGGGCTCGTTCAACGGCACGTTCTTCGGCGCGACCACCACTAAGGACATCGTTACGTCGTGTGCGTTGTTCGACGGCGACACGCAGGTCGGCCTCTCGCAGGCGCCTGACACGACCGCCGGCACGTTCAACATCACGAACATGAACGTCACCGTTGCGGCTGGCACCTCGAAGACGCTCGTCGCGAAGTGCACCGCCGACTCGACGGTCGAAGGCACCGCGGACTACATCGCGGTGGGCATCGCCGCCGACGCCGATGTGACGGCCGATGACGAAGAGTCCAACACGGTGACCCCGACCCGTTCCACGCAGGTCGGCGCCAACGCCAGCACCTCGCCGGTGCTGATCCAGACCATCCAGAACTCGGGTACGCTTACCGTCTCGCCGAACAACCTTCGCCAGTCCACGATCCTCGTGGGTGACGACGGTGCGGTGTGGCAGAACTTCGCCCAGTTCCAGGCGACGGCCCAGTACGAAGCCGTGCAGATCGACAAGCTGACGGTCACCTCCACGGGTGTCGCCGCCAACTACGTCGCGCAGGGCATCGCGGTCGCGCAGGATGGCGGAGTGAAGGGTACGGCCACGCTGCCGTCCGGCGCCTCGTCGTTTGCCGACGTGACGCTGGCCAGCCCGGTCGTCGTTCCGAAGGATGGTTCCGTCACGTTCCAGCTGTGGGGCAAGCTCCGCGCGCCGGTCTCCTCGTCGACCGTCTCCGGTTCGGCGAATGCGCCGCGCTCGGGCAACCTCATGCAGCTCGGTATCGCGAGCGGCATCACCACGGGCGACTGGGACACCAACTTCGCGGGCCGCTTGAACATCCTGGCCAACGGTCAGGCCTCGGGCGACCGCTTGTACGCGGCCACCACCACGGCCACGAACATCGGCAACCAGTTCGCTCTCCGCAAGACGAAGCCGGTCGTGACGCGCCAGGCGCTCTCGACCACCACGCTGACCTCCGGTCTCGACATGGACCTCTACAAGTTCCAGGTCTCGGCCGACAGCGCGGGCTCCGTCGCGCTGAAGAAGATCGTCTTCAACTGGTCGAAGGGTGACTCCAACTCGAGCTTCAACTTCCAGAACCTCCGCTTGCGCAAGGGTTCGACGGACATCGCCGACGGTGATATCGACATCACCTCCGCGACGGGCGTCAACTACTACACGAGCGGTCCGGCTCTGGGCGAAACCTCGGGTCAGATCGTCGTCGTCTTCACCAACGAAGAGACGGTCTCCGGTTCGAGCAACGTGTACACGTTGCACGGCACCATCAACGGCACGGTGGACTCGGGTGACTCCTTGTCGCTCAACTTCCGCCGCGAAACCGCCGGCACGGTGTCGACCGGTTACCTGAGCTTCGACAATCCGTTCACGGTCGTCGGCCCGCACATCGATACGGGCGCGGCACCGGACGGCGTGTCGGATGCCGAGGGTACGTTCGTCTGGTCCGACCTCTCCGAGGTTCCGCACTCCAGCGCCTCGTCCTCCGCCGGAGGCTCGCGCGACTGGACCAACGACCTCTACGTCGAGGACCTGACGCAGCAGTCCACGCTGAGCCGCTAATCACGGCCCAGCCGCCTGACGGCGCCCGCGTCACGCCTCTCGCGTCACGTGGATCGCCTGAAGGAAGCAACCCCCACACTTTCAAGAAAGGTGTGGGGGTTTTGCGTCGGGAAGGGCCGTGCTACCCTAGCTGCCGACCCTATGAATCGCTCCAACGCCGTTAAATTGTTCAAAGCGCTGACGTATCTCGGGATTTACGGCGGCCTTTTGGTCCCGCTCATGTTTATCCCGACCGTGATCTTCCCGTTCGTCTTCTCGAAGCTGATCTATTTCCAGATCCTGATCGGTCTCACGTTCCCCGCTTATCTTGCGCTTGCATGGATGGAACCGGACTACCGGCCGAAAAAGCATCTTTTGTATTTCGCGATCCTCGGATATTTCGTCGCGCTTGCGCTCTCCGTGTTGTTGGCGGTCGATCCGTTCCGCGCCTGGTGGGGCAATCAGGAGCGCATGAACGGTCTCTTTACGCTGCTCCATTTTCTTGCCTGGCTTACGATGATGGTCGGGACGCTTAAAACGTGGAACCAGTGGAAATGGCTCCTCAACTACGAGGTCGCGCTCTCGGCCGTGATGGCGATCGTCGCCATTCTCCAGAAACTCAATCCGAACCTGCTCATGTTTCCGGCGGGCGAGCGCGTCGGGGGGTTGCTGGACAACCCGATTTACATGGCGTCGTACCAGATCTTCAACCTGTTCTTCCTCGCGCTGTTGTTTTGGAAAAACAAATCCCGTGCGTGGCGCGCCTGGTACGTCGTGTTCGCCGTCTTCGATCTCATCGCGTTCATCCTCGCTCAGTCGCGCGGCGCGTTGGTCGGCTTGGGGATCGGTGTCGTGGCGTTCGTGTTCTATATCGGCCTTTTTCATCCCAAGAAGAAGGCCAAACTCGCCGCGTTCGGCGCCTTGGCTGCGCTTTTCCTGGGCTACGGCGCGCTCTACGCCATGCGCGACCTGCCCATGATCCAGCAGTCGCCGCTCGCGCGTCTCACGAACTTCCAGGCGACGGTCGGCACGCGTCTCATCGCATGGGAGATCGCTTGGCAGGGATTCCTGGAACGGCCGCTCACGGGCTGGGGTCTTGACAACTATCACATCCTGTTCAACGAAAAGTTCAACCCCGAGTCGCTCCGTTACGGATCGTATGAAACGTGGTTTGATCGCGCGCACAATACGGTGATGGACGTGCTGTCCATGACGGGATTGCTCGGATTTCTCACCTTCTTTGCGATCTATCTCGCGATCTTCTATTCGACGTGGCGCGCGTACAGGCGCGGATGGATCGATCTGCCGATCGCGGCGATCCTCTTCTCGCTGCCGATCGCGTATTTCGTCCAAAACCTGTTCGTCTTCGACCATCCGGCCGGATTCACGATGAGTTACCTGCTGTTCGGCCTCATCATCGCGGCGACGCGGGGAGAATTCATCGGAGAGAAAGAACGGAGCGCGGAGAGCCAAGAGCGGACACCGGTCAAGCGGGATGCGCCGTGGATCTTGTACGGCGTCCTGCAAGTCCTCGCGATCCTGCTCGTGTATCGCGCCTCGATCCTGCCGTTTCAGGCATCGGAACTCGCGCTCAAGGCCAATTCGGTGTTCGGCTTCAATCCCGTGCTGTCCTTGCAATACGCCAAGCAGGCGGCAGACATCCCGACGTTGTATAAGGACGAACAATCGTTCCTCCTTTCCCGCAACATCATCGCCATGATCAACGCGGGGCAATTCCAGCGATTCCCGCAATGGCAGGAGATGTACCAGCTCGCGAAAGCGCTTTCCGAAGAGGAGATCGCGCGCCACCCGCGCAATACCCACCCGCATTATATTTACGCGCGACTCGCCCAGGAAGGCATGTCGCTTATCCCATCCGAAGCGGAGACGGCACTGACGCAGTACGGACGCGCGATCGAGACCAGCCCCAAGCGGCAGCAGCTCCATTACGGCCTCGCGCGGCTGTATCTCCAGATCGGTCGTTTGGACGATGCCGTACGGACGTTCAAATTCGTACGCGACCTGGATCCGGAGAACGGCATCGGTTCGTGGAATTACGGCCTTACGCTCATGTACGACAAGGGTGCGCAGGATCCGGCGGTCCGGTTGCAGGGCGCGGAAGAAATCCGTGCCGCGATGCAGGCACCGTATCCATACAACCTGCAAAGTCCGCAGGAGTTGGTCGCACTGTTCGACGCGTACATCGTCCTGCGCGACGCGGCCGCGCTCCAGCGAACGGTCGAGACGCTCTCGGGCTTCCCGCGGGCGAACGCGACCATCTATGCGCAGCTCGCGATGAAGATGCAGATCATCGAACTCGACGGCTTGCGCGACCACATCCTGACGTACGGGGAGTCCGTGGCGCCCGGCACGCGGGACGCGTTTGAGAGCCTGGTCCATCCGGACGACCCGAACACCGTCACGCTTTCCGCGCCGGCCGAGCCGTCAAGCGAGGTCGCGACGAGCGCGGGTTCCGGTCCGAGACGATAGCGAGTTCCACCTCACCTCGCCCCCTCCTTCGTAAGGAGAGGGTGAAGCGCCTCGAGATTTCCCCGATACGTTTGTTCGAGCGGGAAACGGGTTTCGACTTGATGGCGCGCCTCGCGGCCGAGGCGTTCGCGGAGCGTTTGATCGTGCAGGACGCGAAGCATCGCTTCCGCCAGCGCGGGCGGATTGAGTTTCGGAACGACGAGACCGCCTCCGTCGAACATCCATTTTGCGGCGCCGACATCGGTGGCGATACAGGGCAGGCGCGCGGCCATCGCCTCGAGCAGGGAAATCGACATGCCTTCCTTTGAGCTCGGCAGCACGAAGGCGTCGAATCCGGCGAGGAGCGCGGCCGCATCGTCGCGCGCGCCGGGGAGCCGCACGACCTCGTCGAGGCCGAGCGCGTGCCGTCGCGCTTCGATCTCCGCTCGTTGCGAGCCTTCGCCGAGAATGAGAAATCGCGTGCGCGGTTCGGCGTCATGCACGATCTTGCACGCGTCCATGTAGCGCGGCAGATCTTTCGGCGGATAAAAGTTTGCGGTGGTGCCAAAGACAAAGTGAGTAGTGAGTAGTGAGTAGTGAGTAGCCTCTGACAAGAGGGGGCGGGCACGGTCGCGGGGAAGAAGTTGCGCGTCGAAGTGCGCGAGATCGATTCCGTTCGGAACGGTCACAATTCCTTCTCGCGGCTTGATGCCGAGCTCGCGCGCGAGGCGCGTATCGTCCGGATGGACGCAGACGATGACGTCCTTGAGGCGCGCCGACCACGTTTCAAGCGTGCGGTAGAGCCAAAGTTTGTGCGCGGGCAACGCTTCGCGAAACGACCATCCGCCGATGCAATAGACGACGCGTGGGATGGGGGCGAGACGCGCCGCCACCGATCCGACCACGCCCATCTTGGTGCTGTTGAGGTGTACGACGTCGGGTGCGAGCGTGCGCAAGGCGTCGCGCAGTTCGCGCACCGCCGCCGGATCGCGCAGCGGATTGATCTCGCGTCCCATCTTGCGCAAACGCACGAACGGCACGCCCCGTTCCTCGCAGCGCTCTTCGAGCCAGGTGCCGTCGCCCGCAAGGACCGTGACTTCATGCCCGCGTTTCATCAACCAAGACGAAAACCCCGCCAGGAAGTGTTGGACGCCTCCGGGCTCTGCCAACGTCACGGCGATGGCAATCTTGATTTTTGCGCTTTCCATAGCGTTAAGATAGGCTTCAGACGATGTCTCGGTCAAGCAGCCGGTCAGCGCCGGAACGCCGACGCGTCCTCGTCTATGCCGTCGCATACCTGCCGCTCGTCGGCGGGGCGGAAGTGGCGTTGAAAGAAATCACCGACCGGCTCGGTGATGCGTTTGCGTTCGACCTCGTCTGCGCGAAACTGAAACCGGGACTTGCGTCGCGCGAAACGATCGGAAACGCGACCGTGCATCGCATCGGTTTCGGCTCCGCGATCTCGTCGTGGGATTGCGTGCCGAGAAAACGCACGCGCGACTCGACGCCGAGTTCGCGCGCCAACGCCTCGAGTGTTGTCCGATCCTCCC
>RHKK01000007.1 GCA_008363075.1 Candidatus Uhrbacteria bacterium | reverse complement strand
ACTTGGCGGAAGTGTATAACGTGAGCGGAAGCTCCACGCCGGGCGAGTTGCTCGTACTCGACCGGACGGCATCGAGCACGGTGAAGGTCTCGACCGGCACGCCGTACGATCCGCACGTCATCGGCGTGGTGTCCACGCGGCCGGGCTTCCTGCTCGGATGGAACACCGGGGCGCAGGTCGCGCTCACCGGGCGCGTGCCGACCAAGGTCGTGCCGACCAACGGCCCGATCCGTATCGGCGATGCGCTGACGTCGTCGGATGTCCCCGGACACGCGATGAAAGCGATGAAGCCCGGGATGATCGTGGGATATGCGCTCGAGGACGCGGATGCGACCAGCACCATCGAGATCTTCATCGACGTCGGATACTGGGCCGGCGCCACGCTGAAGACCGACGGCACGCTCGCGGTGCTCGGCGAAGATCTCCTCATCACGTCCCCGGATACGGCATCGAGCACCGTCACGACCGTCGATTCGTGGGGGCTGACGTTCCGCGGAAGCGCGTGGGATGCGGCGTCCTCCACGGCGGTCACGCGCGACTTCACCATCCTGAACGACATGGTGACGGCGACGACGTCGCTCCTCGCGGTCCGTTCCTCATCCGGCACGAACGTCTTCACGATCGACCAGACCGGCAACATCGAAGTGATGGGAGACCTCAAGATGCTCGGACGATTATATCCGTCGGCACGCGGCGCCTTGCAGGACCAGTACTACATCTTCGTCGACAACTCTTCCTCGACGAACCAATACATCTCGACCAATGCGGACGGCTGGCAGGCGCAGACGAGTTATGACTTGGCCGAGCGGTACTACTCGGAAGACGCGCTCGAGCCGGGTGACCTCGTGACCGCGAGTCCGACCGGGGAATACGGTGTCGCCAAGGCGACGCGCGGCGCGCCGCTCATGGGCATCGTATCCACGAAGCCGGGCTTCCTTCTCGGCCGCCACGCGACGGACACGTATCCGATCGCGCTCTCGGGCCGCGTGCCGACCAAGGTCACGGGGCAAAACGGCGCGATCGCCGTCGGTGACCTGCTCACGGTTTCCGACACGCCGGGCGTGGCCATGAAGGCGACGGAAAACGGCTACGTGGTGGGCATCGCGCTCGAGGCGTATGACGGCGCGGAGATCGGACGGATCGAAGTGTTCGTCTCGCCGTCGTGGAACGGCTCGCTCGGCGCGGCGGCGGGCTCCTCGGACGGCGCGTCGGGCGCGGGCGTGCGCGGATTCGCGGACATTGCGGCCGGGTCGAAGAAGGTCACGGTGGCCTTCCCGTCGCTCGGTGCGTACCCAAACGTCGTCGCGTCGCCGTACGGGGACGCGGGCGATTGGTGGATCGAACGCGTGACGGATGTCGGGTTCGATATCGTGATGCGCGACGCGCTTCCGCGTGACGTCCGCTTCTCGTGGCGCGCCGAGGCGAGCCAGACCGGCGATGTGCTGCACAATTCCGACGGTACGCGCGGCGCGATCGATCCCACGACCGGCGTCGGTCCGGCGATGGGATCGATTGCGCCGGAGAGCGAACCCGTGGCAGACGAATCGACGGCCGATTCTTCCACGGTCGATGACGTATCGGTCACCGAGCCAGAACCGGAACCGACGCCGGAACCGGCTCCTGATCCTGAGCCGGCACCCGAAACCTGACCACTGACAACGGATCACTGACATCTGCCCGTGCTATACTACGCAAGAATCTATGTCTACCGCCCTACCCACTCCTCCCATGCGTCCGGATGAGACCAAGCCGAACCCTCGTCTCGCGAAGTGGCTGGAAGGAGTCGCGGACGTCTGTCTCCATGGCGCCGCCCTCATCCTCCCGCTCGTTTTTACCTCCCTGACCATCGATGCGGTCGAGCTCCCGAAGCAGACGCTGTTGATCGTTCTGTCCGTCATCGCGCTTGCGGCCTGGATCGGGCGCGCCGTCGCGTTGCAGTCGTTTGAACTCCGACGCAACTGGCTGCACGTCGTGACGGTGATCGCGATCGCGGGATACGGCGCCTTGTCATTCTTTTCCACGGACACCTACCTGTCCTTCGTCGGCTCGCTCGGACAAATGCCGTGGTCGTTCGCAAGTCTCGCGTCTTTGCTCGGTCTGTATTTGGTCGCCGTGAACCGCGTTCGTTCCATCGCCCAGGTGTATGATCTTCTTTTCACGATCCTGATTTCGTCGTGTCTCGTCGGCCTCTACGGCATCCTGCAGCTTCTCGGCTGGCATGTGCTTCCTTCGGAGATCGCCCGCACGAGGACATTCACCACCGTCGGCAGCATCTTCAGCCTGTCCGTGTACATGGTCGCACCGCTGATCCTGTCCGCCGGACTCGTCTATCACGGGTGTCGCAATCACGTGTGCCTGCTCGGTTCACGTAGCCCGCTCGGTCTCGCGGCGCGCGCGGTGACCTGGCTTACCCTCGCGATCTCGCTGCTCCTGCTGGTCATGGTAGACTACTGGGTCGCTTGGGCCGCGCTCCTTTTTGGCACGGCGCTGCTCGTCCTGGCCGGCATTTTACGCGGATTGAACGTCGGCCATCCGGCCAAGCACGGCATCCCGGCCGTCCTCGTCATCGTCTCCGTGCTCCTCATGTTGTATCCGACGCCGCTCAAGGTCGAGCTGCCCGCCGAGGTCGCGCCGTCCGCTCGCGCGTCGTGGAACATCGCCAAACAAACGCTACGCGATCTGCCGCTCGTCGGTTCGGGTCCGGGCACCTTCGTGTACGACTATGCGAGATATCGCGATCCGCTGGTCAATGCCTCGCCGTTCTGGAACGTGCGGTTTGACCGGGCGTTTTCCCACTTTCTCACGCTCGTCGCGACCACCGGCATCGTTGGTATCGCGCTATGGCTCGTTTGGCTCGTTTCCGTCGTCGTGAAATCCGCCTCTCATGTCCTGCGCGAGCGCGACGAGGACGCGTGGTACGCCTATGCGGGCGCGTTTGCGGGATGGGCGACGCTCACGTTCGTGACCTTCTTTTACAACTTCAACATGAGCCACTTCGTGCTCTGGGGGCTGCTCCTTGCTCTGCTTGGCGCGATGTCGAACGGCACGATGTGGGTGTGGACCGCGCGCAAGCAAAAGCTCGCGTTTGAAGGCATGGTCACCCTGCTCGTTATCGTGCTCATCGGAGGCGTCTCGGTCGTATGGCTTGCGGGCCAGCGTTTTGTAGCGGACGTCGCGTTTTCGAGCGGCGTCCAGGCATTCCGCAGCGGCCAGCCCGTCGATCGGGTCATCGAATCGCTTGATCGATCCCGTCGGCTTAATCCCAACGTGGACATGTACGCACGCAATCTCTCGCAAGCGCATCTCATCAAGGCGGCGCAGATCATCCAGCGCGAGCCGTCACAGGAAGACGCTGCCGTTGCCCAGCAGGAGATTTCGCGGTCGTTAGATCTCGCCTTGTCCGCATCCTCGACGAATCCCGTAAACGTCGACAACTTCGCCAATCTGGCGGTGATCTACCAAAGCATCGCTTCGTTTACCCGCGGCGCGGACGAGTTTGCCATCTCGAGTTACCGGGAAGCCTTGAAGCGGGAACCCAATAATCCGGTCTTTATCGGGGAGATCGGGAAGCTGTACCTGCTCCGCGCCGACGCGTATCGGACCCTCCTGACGAGCGAAGACGCTTCCGTGCGCCAGGACGCCGTCGCGAATATCGAGTCAAACCTCCAGGCGGCGGAAGAGGTTCTGAAGCGTGCCGCGGAGGCCAAGGCGGATTATCTGCCCGCCCGTTACTACCTCGGCATCGTGTACGAACGTCAAGGGCGATTGAAGGAATCGATCGCCGAGCTCGCGAACGTGCTGCAACTCAACCAGGACGACATCGGCGTCGCCTTCGAGCTTTCCATCCTCCTCTATCGCGACAACCAGAAGGCGATTTCGCTCAATCTGATGGAGGAGGTCGTGCGACGCGATCCATCCAACGTGAACGCGATGTGGTATCTCGCGGCCATGTACGAGGAGGTTGGGCGGATCGACGAAGCGATCATGCTGGTGGAAGCGCTCGAGAGCCGGTTCCCCGATCACGCGACCATCCGACAGCGCCTCGACGGGTTGCGCGCCGCCAAAGTCGGCGGTCAGGGCAATGAAGGCCTGCCCGAACCGGTCGTGGAACCGATTCGTAACTCGTCCGACGACAACCCGGTCGCCAATTGACGTGTGAAACCCGCGCCGCGCTCCTCCGACACCAGATCGCACCTGCTCTCGGTGCGACGGATCATGCGTGCCGAGGCCGCGGCGTTGGCCAAGGAGTTGGGGCGGCATCAGGTCTCGTTAAAGAAACGGCTGCAGGCGCTGGAAAAACGCTTGCAGAAAGATACGGACACGGTACTCCTTTCCGAGCTTGGCGCGATCCGCGATGAATTAGGCGGCGTACGTCGGGCTTTGGCGCGCCTATCGATTTCGGAGCAGTCAACGGCCAAACTCAAAAACGAGTGGCATGACTGGATGCGTCACGCGGAATGGTCGGAAGGGATCGAACATGCGTTACGGGAAGAACGGCTGGAAATGCTGGCATCGGAATTGCGGTTGCGGGGAGTGCATGTGGGGTTGAATCAAGAAACGCGAGTAACAAATAACGAGTACCGTCGTAAGGAATCCGGCTCGACGATATTCGATACCCGTTATTCGGCCCCCGAGCCCGTGTCGGTGGAAACCTCCGTTCTCGAAGAGATCGTCGTCGAGGAAGTGCCGGAAGATTCCGTCGATTGGGCCGCGGCCTGCGAGTACTGGGAGCAGCTGATCGCCGGGTGCGATCCGATGCACACCGATGCGCGACAGCTCGCACGATTGCTCAAGGGATATCGCCACGTTCAAGGTGAGAAAACACGACATGACCGCGCGCACGGAACGCGCCGCTACCGGCTTCAGGCATTTGAGGCGTGGCATTGACGGACGGAGCTTGGTTTGGCATATTTTGCGAGCCTTTGCAGTTCCGACGATGCGCGATACGCGATACGCGTTGCGCGAAAAGGGCCCTTAGCTCATCTGGTAGAGCGCTTCCATGGCATGGAAGAGGTGACCGGTTCGATCCCGGTAGGGTCCACCATTAGTGATCCGACCCCAAAAGGGTCGGATTTCTGTTTCCATTGAGCGACGAATCCGGTTTTACCTTTTTAGGGTTTAGGCTGTAATTGGTTCAACCTCAAATATGGTGTCAAAGAAAATACGCGTATCGTCCCGTCTCCCTCGGAAGCTACTCGAAGAGTACAAGCAAGCCATCCTGACGTCGCAAGGTCGCCAACTTGGGGACGACGAAGCCGAAATGGAAGCGACGGACGTTCTCAGACTTCATCATCTGCTGTTTGAACTCGAGGCTCAGGAAGAGCAGCGCAAGAAGCTTCATCGGCTCCTGACGAATGGCTTCAAAGAACCGAAGCTGGGACCCGTGGACAGCGAGTTCTTTGGGTGATTGAATCCATAGAACATGTCCAAAGACCGTCCCGGATATCAACGAACACTCAGATTCTGCGTCATGGCTAAGAATGCAGAACTTAGAACCGTGTGCTGCATCAAGTGGCAGAAAGGGAATCTCTACGTGATGGAGCCTCTTGATCCGCGCCGCGCAGGCCGTGGCAGCTTCAAGACCTCATACCACACGCCACGTGACGGACGTTCTCAGACGCATCTAGCCTATAGCCTGATGAACGCCGGCAAAGCCATCAGAGAAACGGCCAAACAAACATGCCCGATTACGGACATTCGCGATGTCGTGCACTTTTGCGGCGGATCGTTGAATCTTGAAACTTTGCATGCGTTTGATACCCCAGACGCGGATGAAACCATTGTTCCATTGCCTTTTGATGTTCGTCCGTTCACGCACCTCCGTCCAAGCTTTGTTACGTGGGATGTATTTCTCGTGCCCGTCGGGCGCGAGGATCTTCTTGCGCAGAATGGTCATTACAAGTCCAGCCAAGCCATGCCGGTCGTGGAAACTCTTGGGACGGTCTTGGATAAGACATCCGTTCCTTGGGTTGCCGTAAGGCTCATACGTTTTGCGACAGAAAAGAAACTCTGGCCCGGAAGGAAAACCCTGCTCGACTCGCTCAACTCATCGCCAGTCATGCGGCCCGGCCCTCGGCCCGAGACGGCGAACTAGCAGCCTCAGGCGCTATCGAAGTACCGTCTTGATTATAGTAGGTACATCATTGGTAACGTCCGGGTCGATGTGTTGATCGACGGCTAGTGATATCATGTCTGCATATGAAGAAGGTCTTGCCTTTTGCAGCTCTGGTTGCGTTTCTGGTTGTTGTTATTTACTTGGTTGCGAATCCTCAAAAGGCCCCTTCACCGGTTACAGAGGATACGGTGCCAGCATCTAGGGTTGCGTATGATTCGGCTAAGGCAACGTTGCCACGCCATGTCGTTGCCTGCTTCTCCACGAAAAAGTTGATATGTACTGATGGCGCTTGTGATGAGGCAGATCCTATCACTTACTGGTTGTTGGCTGGATCAACCAGAGCCGGAACGATATCTCGATGTGACGACAAAGGGTGTGATACGTATGACGCCGTAGCAGAACAGTCCGGCATTTTCGAAGTTATACGTCCAAAGGAATCGTTAAGCTTTATGTTCAAGAGACAAACGCAGAGCGCGCTTCCAGGGGAGGCCAGCCCACACGGGTTTGTAGACATTGCAACACTATTTCTGTCTAGCGTGATCAGTACTGGATACTGCATCGACAACTTGTAAGTTCGCTAGCTGGGGCTGTTCTTGATTCGAATAGCCAGCAGCTTGGTCCACCATATAAAACACCCCCGCAATACGGGGGTGTTTTTTCGTTATTTGGTATACGCGAGCGGATTTACCACTTTGCCGTTGATGATCACCTCGAAGTGGATGTGCGTACCCGTTGAGCGGCCGGTGGTGCCGACCATGGCCATCACCTGGCCGCGTTTCACGGTTTCCCCCGGTTTCACGAAGAGCTTGGATGCGTGCGCGTAGCGCGTCTTCATGCCGTTGCCGTGGTTGACGACCACCTGCAGGCCGTAGCCGCCGCTGTTCCAGCCCGCCACCTCGACGACCCCGTCTTCGGAGGCATAAATCGGATCCACGTAGTCGCCGTCGATATCGAGACCGGTGTGTCGCCAACCAAAGTATTGGGTGATGACCCGGCCCGGGACAGGCCACAAAAGTTTCGTTTTCGGCTTATCATCGTCTTCCTGTAGGTCTTCCGGAGTCGCACGACCGTCCGTTTTCCCGGTGATCTCTTGGTAAATGTCGATCGCCTTGCCGGCGATGCGGTTGATGGGTACGTCCGGGCGTGCCGCGGCGGTCGATCGGGTGGCTACCGGAGCCACGGCCGGCGGGGTGCCTCCCGGGATGACGAGCTGCTCGCCTAGGCGCAAGGCCTCGGCCGAGGCGAGACGGTTCGTTTCGATGATCTTGTCGACGTCACCGCCGTAGGTCTGCGCGATCTTGCTCAACGTGTCACCCTGTTTGACGGTGTGGAGTACGCCCGAAACCGGCAGGATTTTGAGAACGGTTCCCGGGCGGATCACGGAACGCGTCGTGAGCCCGTTGGCCCAGATAACCGTGCCGATGTCCACGCCGAAACGATGGGCGATGGTACTGATCGTGTCGCCGGGCTGCACGGTGTAGTTTTCCATCGATGTGCGCGGCGTGCGCACGACCTGCTCCCCGGGAATGCCCGGCTCGTCCGCACCGGGGAGAAGAGCGATCATTCCCGGTACCGCAAGATCCGCCGGTTCCTCGTAAAGCGCGTAATCAAAGTCGATGTCGGGGATAGGATCCAGGCTTGCCGCCGCGAGGTAATGCGCGTCTTTTTGCAAGAGCTCGGGTTGTACGGTTTCCTCCACCAGAGATTCGCGACCGCCGGTCACGAGGGCGTAGAGCAGGCTGCGCTGGCCCGCATCCAGGGCGGAGGCGCTGCGCGTCTGGAGCTGCGTGACGATGGTCACGAGACAGAGGGCCGCGACCACGCCGTGGAAGACGTATCGGTTCGCGAATACGAGGAAAAACAGGCTTCGGGCGGAGAGGAGGAGATGGCTGATCCGCAAACGCAGCATGAGATAGATCCGATAGACGGGCAGCAGAATCCAATGGGAAACAAAGCGACCCGCGGCAATCACCGCAGGCGCGAGGAAACGCGCAAACCGGACCAGGGAGCGTTTCAGGGCGGCAAGACCACGTAGGCCCGCAAGAGCCAAACGGCCGCCAATTACACGAAAGTTGGACGTATTATTCGCTAAACTTAGCCAAGTTCGAATCCATCCAGAGTTGGGATAACGTATCATAAACGGAGGCAGGCGTCAATCAAGTCAAGCTGCGGTTGGGTCGTACCTGTAGAGCAAGGCTTCGGCCACATGTTCGGCGCGGATGGGGTCGGCCTGGGCGAGATCCGCGATGGTGCGCGCCACTTTCAGCAATCGGAAATAGGCCCTCGCCGACAATCGGTACCGATCCACGGCGTGACGGAGCAGGGTTCCGGCGTCTTCTTCGAGCCGGAGGAGCGTTCGGACGCGTTCACTTGAGAGTTCCGCATTGGTTGCATGACTCGTTCCCTTGAAGCGGTCCGTCTGACGATCGCGCGCGGCTTGAACCCGTGTCCGGACCGCGTCACTCGACTCTCCGGGCGCAAGGTCCGTGAGCTCATGCGTCGCGACCTTCGGCACTTCGATGAACAGGTCGATGCGATCGAGCAGCGGCCCGCTCAATCGTTTCCGGTACTTCGCGATGTGGATCGGCGTGCACACGCAAGGCTGATCCGGATCGCTCAAGAATCCGCATGGACACGGATTCATGGCGCCGAGCAAGGTGAAGCGGGCGGGAAACGTGATCGTACCTTGCGCCCGGCTGACCGTGACCGTTCCGTCTTCAAGCGGCTGACGCAGGCTCTCGAGCACGTGACGCGGGAATTCGAGGAACTCGTCGAGAAACAGGACGCCGCGGTGCGCCAGCGATATTTCGCCGGGTTTGGGGATCGCGCCGCCTCCGACGAGCGACACGCCGCTCGCGCTGTGATGCGGAGCGCGGAACGGGCGCGCGCGGACCACGCCGTCGGGCGGCAGGAGGCCCGCGACCGAGTGGATGCGCGTCGCTTCCAGCGCCTCGGCGGCGGTGAGATCGGGCAGGATGCCGGGAAAGGCGCGCGCGAGCATCGTCTTGCCCGAGCCGGGCGGACCCTGCATGAGGACGTTGTGTCCGCCCGCGGCAGCGATCTCGAGCGCACGACGCGCTTGTGATTGCCCGCGGATGGCGGAAAAGTCGAGCGCATGCGCGGCCGCGCGTTGGTGCAGGATCGGCCGCGGTTCGAGCGGCCGGATAGGTCGTTCGCCGCGCAGGTGCGCCATGACATCCATCAGATGCGCGGCGGGCAGGATCTCCACGTCCTGCACAAGCGCGGCCTCCTCGGCATTCGAGACGGGCAGGACGAGGCCGCGCACGCCAAGCTCACGCGCGAGGATCGCGAACGACAGCGCGCCGTGGATGGGCCGAAGGCTCGCATCGAGCCCAAGTTCACCCGCGAACAGGAGACCACGCGCCGCGTCGTCCGGAAGGAGGCCGGCGGCGAGCATCACTCCGACTGCGACGGGCAGATCGAACGGCGTACCGCATTTGCGCAGGTCCGCCGGGGCGAGGTTCACGGTTACGCGCGTGCGCGGAAATACGGCCTCGGCGTGTCGAAGTGCGCTTTTAACCCGATCACGCGCCTCTTGGACCGCCGTATCGGGCAGACCGACGATGACGAATGCGCCGAGTCCGGCCGAGATGTCCGTTTCCACGTCCACGGGATGCGCATCCAAACCGAGGACCGAGGCGGTGAGTACGTGGGAAGCCATGAACTACCCCGTTGCGTATTTCGGGGGACGTGTCAAGAGGTAACCACTAACCACTCACTATTGCTAACCCATCCCTGGTTGTGTAGAGGTTAGCGGTTACTGGTTATAGGTTTCACCAAGATGATCCACGCGAGAATACTTCCGGCGATGAAGATGTCGGCGAGATTGATGGCGGACAGGCCCATCAGAAGGATCCAATCGCGCACGAACCCGAGCGTGATCCGATCAAACGCATTCCCGATCACGCCGCCGATGAAGACGCCGAGTACGATACATGAAATTAGGCGGCCGATTCGTGCGCGTTCAAACAACAAGGCGACTGCCCAGCCCAGCGCCGTACCCGTGATCAATAGCACCAGCCAGAAGGGGATGGGAATATTAAAGCTGATGCCGAGGTTTTGATGCAGCGTCGAGCGGATCATCCCATCGAAAAAGGAAAACGCCGCTCCTTCTGCGGTCACTTGGTCAAAAAAATACTGTTTCGACAGTAGATCTACCGACAAAGCAGCCGCCCCGGCAAGGAAGGCGGCTGTGACGGCGAGAATGCGCTTGCCTATCATGGTTAAAGCTCTTGTGTCAGGGCTTTTTTCGCCTCAATGGACGACAACGACGTCGGGCGGGCTTCCAGACGTCGGATGTCGATGTCTTTTCCCGTGTATTTGCAGATCCCGTATGTTCCGTTCTCGATCGCTTTGAGGGCTTTATCCACGTCCCGCAAATCAGACTCCAAGCGTCCGACAATGGCCTCATTATCCGCAAGTTCGGTCATTTCCAGAGAGTTGTCGTCTTCGGAATCGCCCCCGGATTCCGGATAATTCGCTTCGTACGAACCCTCCGAGCCTTTGTGACCGAGTGTTTTTAGTTCTTCTGTCAACCTAGCCTTTTCTTTCAGGAGACGTTCCTTGAAATAGGCGATCTGTTCTTTCGTCAACGGCATACATTTTTCTAAGCATAGCAAACCATTGAACCGTATTCAACTTGCGGGCTTTTCTCCCATCAATCGGATGCCAAGCAGGATTTTTATCGGCAACCATCGACCGATCGTCTTGCGCATGCCGTCCGGCAGTAAGCCGAGAACCCGTTCCAGCGCGATCAATGGGCCGACCGGCAAGCGGATGACGAAGCCTTTGGCGCCCGTGAGGCTCCATACGCGCGTGAAGCCGGCCATTCGGAATAGTCGCGCCAATTCACCGTTCGTATATTCCTTCAGGTGGAAACCGGTTGCGACGGGGTCAAAATCCTTTGAGATATCGTGCGGACCGTTCAACCGATTCGGTGTATTGCAGATATAGACGCCACCCGGTTTTAACGCCTCGTAAATATTGCGAAGTTGTTCCTTCGCGTCATCCGGATGCAAATGCTCCATCAGCTGACTGCTGTACGCGACATCGGTTGTTTGCGACGGGACGGGAATGGAAACACCATCCGAAATAATGAGATGCACGTTTTTGGGCACGGCACCCAAGGCCGTGGCAAACTCTTTTGATACGTCGATCGCGTAGACCGTGCGTACATGAGTTGACACGGCGCGGCTCACGGCTAGATTTCCGGCCCCGATTTCCAAAAAGTCCTTATCTTTGCCTAAAAACGGTTTTAAGATGCGCAGCGTGGCGCGTAAGTGTCCTTCATCGACGGTTGCCGGGTTTGTTTTGAGAAATGGGAATTCCCGATAGAACTCATCATAGGCCTCTCGGTATAAGCTCCGTCGTTCTTCGCGGACGGCATGTCGAAGTTTATGCGCTAATCGTTGTTCCAGCTCGTATTGCCGCCTCAATTCCTCAAAAGATCGTGGGTCGGTTTTCATACTTAAAGATCAGTGTATCAGCAAATGCTCGATGTGAAAGGATTGACGCCCGCTTTCCATATTATCCACAGATATTTCCTGATTATTCACAGACTGTGTAAATCGTAATTATTATCTAACATTAGAAATGAAATTACATTATACACATCTGTTTTTGTCTCGTATGCGGCATTCATGATACTATGATTATGGTCCGTCCGGGACCAACCTCTTTTACCCATAGGGGGTTCTGCACCTTCGCGCACCTTTGGCGTAAGCCACGCTTTTCACTTTGGAGACGCGAACCGCGTCTGACATACCCCATCGAGCTCAGCTCGACGGGGCTCCGCCCACCGGTTTTTCGGTCGGCTCTCGCACATTCAACTGCTAGAAGACCGGCTCCCATCCGCGGCCATGCCGCAAGCCCTTCGGGGGACTTTTGAGATGGTAGTCGATCCATTCCTCCACTCGGCCCACGCCTCTTCGAGGCACATGGAAACCAAAAACAAAACCAATAGTAACCTTGGGCAACCTCATGATTGAGTCCGGCTCCGCCGGATTCCCGGGGCTCTGCCGAGGGCTTGGTAGAGGAAGCAGTCTCACAGACCGGGATTCACGACGTGTCTACGTTGTCCTCGCGCTCGAGCGCACGCTCGCCGTGGACGATCACGACCGCGCACCTCGGCCTAAGGGCCGCGCGCCAAATTGCTCTATGCAAACAAGGGCGGACAGCGGCCCTTATCTATTTCTCAAAATTTTCTTACGTCTTAGCTCCCCCAGCTCCTCTTGTGCTCAAGAGGAGTGCAAAAATTATGTGCGCCTCCCTCTTGTGCACAAGAGGGAACGAGGGAGTTAGAGCTTTTACTCAAAACACGCACCGAGTTTTCCGTTTTGTGAAATGATCTGCATCGGTCGGACATTCGCGGCGTCCAGAGCGAGTCCGAAGCGTTGTGCGATGGTCGACACGGTGTCGGCGGAAAATCGCATCCAGGGAGCCGCTTCGGAACAGCTCTTGGCATACCGGAGGTCGGCCGCCGTAGTCGTATGCAAGAGCGTAAACGTATTATCGGAAAGGTCGACGTGCCGTCCGGTCTCGTCCGATCTCGGGCCGAACAGCGTCGTGCCGCTTGTCGCGACCGGCTCGACGCGTTCAAACGACGTCGTGCCGTCCGGGAGGACGATGCGGCGACGGATCGTGAAATCATACGAACCGAGCAGGATCCCGGCCTCGGTCTCATTGAGCGCGCGCTCAAATTGCAGCCGCGTGAGCGACGGGACGCCCGTCTCCTTGAACGCAAGATCCGTGCGGATGATGGCGGGCAACCTGGCGAGCCGATCGGAGGCTGGGAGATATGGCAGCGTTTCAAAATGCCGTGTGAGATAGTCGGACCCTTCCGGCGGAAGATGGAGTGAGAGATCGGCCTCGGCGAGCGGTTCTGCGGGAGCGGCAGACAGGGCGACGTCGGAGCGGATCATCCCGTCACGCACATGAAGCGAGATCCAGTCGCGCGGCTCGCCGTTCACGTATCCCAGGGCCTCGAACGGCCGGACCCCCAGCGTGAGCGAACCCGTGCGCAAGCGCTCGGTCAGGAACGACAGATAGGAGCGGCCTCGATCGTCGGAATGATCCGTATCCGCGGCAAAGAGGATCAGGCCGCGCGTTGTCTGGTGGATTTTTTCCGTCTTAGGTGCATGCCAGCGCGGCGAGATGACGAACGAAAACAGCGATTCGCCCTCGCGATAGATACCGAACACGAACGGCCAGCGCGCGCGGCGGGCGAGATACGCGTTCCAGTCTTCGGGAAGGGCGTTTCGTACGGCTTCCGGGAGCGCGGCCGCATCTTCGGGTGTCGCCACGGCGTAAAAGAGGGTGCCTTCCGGAATCGGGAGGGGACGCGAGAGTAGCCAGACAGAAAGCGCGAGGAGGATCACTACTCCCGAGGCCACGCCGATCACGATCGCCTTCCAGGAACGCCAAAATCCCCTGGAATGTCCTTCGGCCAGGATGATGTTACTTCCCGCGTTCATCACGATGTTCCGATCCATCTCGGCGGGTACGATAGCGGAAAAGTTTGAAATGCAAAACACGGCATAAAAACATGCGGGTCCTGCCGAGGCTCGCGCTTTTCGACCGGCTCCCGACGTACGTCGGGACCGCGAGAAAGCACTCGCCTCGTCACCCGCTTGTATTGCGATTATCGACGAGGCCGACCGCCGTCGCGACGCGGAGCGCCTCTGCGCAACGGTTTGTTATCACGCTCGCTCGGCACGTAATTCGGATCGAGACGCTTCATCGAGAGGTTGATGCGTCCCTGACCGTCGATCTCATACACGACGACCTTCACCATGTCGCCGATCTTCACGACGTCCTCGACCTTCTCGACGCGGTTTAACGCCATCTCCGAGATGTGCACCAAGCCGTCCACTTTCGGGAGGATTTGCACGAAGGCGCCGAAGTCCATGATGCGTACGACCGGGCCTTCGAACACTTCGCCGACCTTCACTTCGCGCGTGAGTTGTTTGATCCACTCGACGGCTTTTTGCATGGATTCCTGATTGACCGACGTCACCATCACGAGACCGTCATCCTCGATGTCGATTTCCACCTTGTGCGTGGCGATGATTTCGTTGATCATCTTGCCGCCCGGGCCGATGACGTCGCGGATACGGTCCGGATTGATGCGGAACGAGACGATGCGCGGCGCATACGGCGAAAGATCGGGACGCGTGGCGGGAATCGCTTGCGCCATCGCGTCGAGAATCTTGAGGCGCGCGTCTTTTGCCTGCGCGAGCGTTTGTTTGACGACATCCCACGGCAAGCCGGACGTCTTGGTGTCCATTTGGATCGCCGTGATGCCGTCCTTGGTACCCGCGATCTTGAAGTCCGCGCCGCCCGCGCCGTCTTCCAGGTCTTGCAGGTCGGTGATCACCTGATAGCGGCCGTTCTTCTCATCCGACGCGAGGCCCATAGCGATGCCCGCGACCGGCGCGGAAAGCGGTACTCCCGCGTCCATGAGGGCGAGCGTCGAACCGCAGGTCGCGCCCATGGAGGACGAGCCGTTGGAACCGAGGACCTCGGACACGACGCGTATCGTGTACGGGAACTGATCGCGGTTCGGCAACACCGGCATGAGCGCGCGTTCGGCAAGCGCGCCATGGCCGATTTCCCGCCGGCCCGGACCGCGGTTGGGCTTGGTTTCGCCCACCGAATAGCTCGGGAAATTGTAGTGATGGAAGTAGCGCTTGGTCATCTGGAACTCCATGGTGTCGAGCGTCTGCTCCATGCCCGGAGAGCCGAGCGTCACGCTCGAGAGGACCTGCGTCGAGCCGCGCTCAAAGAGACCCGAGCCGTGGGTGCGCGGCATGACGGCGACGGCGGTGCCGAGCTCGCGGATTTCGTCGAGCGCGCGGCCGTCGGCGCGGCGTCCTTCGTCCAAAATCATCTTGGTCACTTCGCCGTCCACGAATTCGTCGAGGATGGCCTCCGCTTTTCTCGCATCCTCCATGGCGATACCGATCTCGCCCAGATGCTCGTTCAATTCGGTCTTTAATCGCTTCACCGCGGCTTTGCGATCCGCCTTGGTGCGAAGCGGTTCGGCGAAGAGGACGCCGCGCTTGGTTTCGAGAAACGCCCGCGCTTTGGCGTGGATCGCCTCAAGTGCCGGATCGGTTTTGCGTTCGATCTTCTGCTTGCCGACGGCTTCGCGGACTCGGTTGATGAGATCGATGACCGGGCCGAGCTGCTTCAAACCGAATTCCATCGCCTCGAGCATGTCGGCTTCGGAGACGATATTCACGCCCGCCTCGACCATGATTGTTTTGTCCGGCGTGCCGGCCACGACGAGGTCGAATCCGCCCGCATCGGTTTGCGCGTAGGTCGGCATGGCGACCCACTCGCCGTCGCGCTTGCCGACGCGGATCGCGGCGATCGGGCCGTTCCACGGGATGTCGGACATGGCGAGCGCGCAGGACGCGCCGATGAGTCCCGGGATATCCGCGTCGTTTTCCTGGTCATGCGAAAACACGGTGGCGACGACGGCGACTTCGTTGCGCATGCCGTCGGGAAACAGCGGGCGGATGGCGCGGTCGATCAGGCGGCCGGAGAGAATCGCCTCGTCCGTCGGACGGCCTTCGCGTTTGATGAAGCGCGAGCCCTTGATGCGGCCCGACGCGTACATGCGCTCTTCGTAATCCACTTGGAGCGGGAAGAAGTCGATGCCTTCGCGTACGTCGCCCATGGTAGCGGTGCACAAGACGACCGTGTCGCCGAAGCGCACGGTGCAGGAGCCGTTGGCTTGCTGGGCAAGTTGTCCGACGCCGATCGTGAGCTTTTTGCCGGCCCAGTCGATCGAAAATTCTTTGGGGTGTTGGAGCATAGGGTCGAGTAACGAGTAACGAGTAACGTCGAACGGGAATAAGCGCACCGTGATGAGATCGATGAATCCCACAAGGGATCGTTCCATCTCACCACAGCTTCGCAGTGTTTAACAGATAAAAGCAAGAAAATCAAATAGCGAGCATCCGACGATACTCGCTACTTGTTACTCGTTAATACGTAATCCTGATATTCCTCGGCGTCTCTTTTTCTTCCCCGACCAGTTTACGTTTTGTGCCCGGTTTTCGGCTGTCCTGGATCAGGAAACGGTCGGGTTCGCTCGACAGGTCAAGGAACGAGTCGGCCACTTCGCGCAAACGGGCGTTCGTGGACTCCTTGAACGCGACGACTTCGCAAATCACGCCGTGACCCTTGAGATACTCGACCAGCGGCACGAAGTCGCCGTCGCCGGTGGCGAGCACGACGACGTCCACCTTGGGGGAGAGGGAGATCGCGTCCACGGCCATACCGACGTCCCAGTCGGCCTTTTTCGCACCGCTCGCGAATTCCTGGACGTCTTTGATCTTGAGTTCGATACCCTGCTGCTGGAGCGCCTCGAAAAACGCCTGTTCGACGTTATCTTTCGACTTGGCGACATAGGCGATGGCGCGCACGAGGATGCGCGGACCGACCGCCGCCTCGACGAGATGAGCGAACGCGACTTTGCGGTTATAGAGATGCTTCGCCGAGTGATACATGTTTTGCGTATCGATAAACACGGCGACACGCTGGTCCGGACGTTGGGTTAACATAAGAGAAAGGGAGAAGCTAGAATCTAGAAGTTAGAAGCTAGCGTCGAATAAAGCGCCGAAAAGGGTAAGCGGCGCACGAAAATGGATGAGCACATCCAGTATATCAAAATATTAAGACGTTGTCCAACGAGTTGACATTTTGGCTTTGTTCTGAATAAATTGATTTGCCACAGAGTTGAGAAGGAGGTGGCTGATGAAGTACGTTTGCATGTTCTGCGCGGCGTTCCTGGGCGTGTGGGGATGCGGAAGCGCTCCGACCGAGGCCCCCTCGGCGCCCGTCGCTTCGAGTACGGGCAACGAAGAGCCGAGCGTGATCTGTCCGAACCGGACGCGCGAGGACGATCTGGGAGCTCTCGCCTTCGAGATGATGCTGTTCGACCGCATCGTCCGGGAGTACGAGCAGGGGAGCCCCGAAGACGCCGAACGCATCGAGCCCTTGGTGAATTCGATGTCGCGGATCGTGCGTTATCGGGAGCATGACAGCGCCTGCGCGGTCGGCCGCGTCGTCGAAGCCCTCGCTTCGAACTGCCGCCGGAACGTGCGTCACTGTTACCACGAGATGCTCCTAACGCTGGTGCGAGAGGCGGATGCCTTGTGTCCCGAGGATCCTCGCGAAGCGGGTACGCTCGCGCATCTCATCGCCTGCGGACTCGCGGACTGACACGACCCAAGCGGTCGTTTTTTCATTTCTCATCCTGCTGCTAGGCTAATCGCGTATGCATCGGATCAAGTTTTACGAAGGCGAGTATTATCTTCTTTCAAACTTCTCTGCTCACGAGGTTTCTTTTGAAGGGGAGACATACAAAACCGCCGAACATGCGTATCAAGTCGCGAAGTTCCGGGATACGGTCATGCGCGACAAGATTCGAAACGCGCCGAGTGCGTATCTCGCGAGGGAATGGGCGCAAGTAAAAGAGGGAAGGACGGAAGGGTTTGAAGAAAGGAAAGTCGCGATCATGAACGCGATCATGAAAGCAAAGGCGGAACAACATGCCGATGTGCGCGAGAAGTTGGTCGCGACCGGCGACGCGATTCTCGAAAAAAACCATCCGTTGGATGCGTACTGGGGAACCGGCGCGGACGGAGCCGGGGAGAACGTGATGGGAAAACTGTGGATGGAGATCAGGGAGGAAATGCGGGATTGACAAAATAGCCGTAGTTTGGAACGTGGTATGTCATGCCGGTTCGTATCGAGCATACCCGACGTTCCATTCGATTACCGTCGTTTGATTACGCCTCATCCGGCGCGTATTTCGTGACGATTGGCGCGTATCAACGCGAATGTTTGTTTGGGGAGATTGTGGACGGGGGGATGGTGTTGAATGAAATCGGAAGGATTGTTCGGGATGGTTGGGATGGGATCGGCGAACATTTTTCAAATGTGAAAACGGATGAATTCGTCGTTATGCCGAATCATGTGCATGGCGTTATTTGGTTGGATGGTTCGTGCCCTCATGTAGGGGCGACGCATGCGTCGCCCCTACCGAAGGGACCATCATCCGGTTCCGTTGGTGCGATCATCGGTTCATTCAAATCCGCCGTAACGAAACGTGTGAACGAAATGAACCCGTTATTCGGCCCCGTTTGGCAACGTAATTATTACGAACGAGTGATCCGATCGGATGCGGAATTGGATGCGGTACGGCAATACATTCGTGATAACCCGGCGAAATGGGAAGAGGATCCGGAGCGGAAATGAAAACCGCCCCTCTCGGGACGGCGTTTGTTCGACGTTACTCGATATTCGTTACTCGCTTATCCCAGCTTCGCCATCAATTCGTCGTAGGCTTTGGCGTCCTCGCGCTTCAGGTACTTCATGAGGCGGCGGCGTTCCGAGACCTTCTTGATCAAACCGCGGCGGCTGGAAAAGTCCTTTTTGTGCGACTTCAGGTGATCGCTCAAATCCTTGATTTCTTCGGTCAGGATGGCGATCTGGACCTGCGGGGAGCCCGTGTCCGTCGCGTGGGTTTTGAATTTCTCGATGATTTTCTTCTTCTTGTCCGGCGTTAACATAGGAAGAGATTCGCGTTATTCCAGCTTCGTTGGCGCAAAGCGCGGGGCGCAGAACGCAGATCAGCCAAAATAACGTAAGAGTTAGTGGCCAAACGCTACACGGTTTTGCGGCGTTTGGCAAGGGCGAGGAAGTTCGCGAGCGTCCGGGTGGCCTCCTCGCTCGATTTGGCGTGATCGATGATGGCCTGCAGGGCAGCCTTGTCGTCGCCGACGTATTGATCGAGGTAATACAGAACGCGATCCGTCAAACCCTCTTTCGTGAGTTCCGGATGGAATTGGATGGCGTAGATCGGCTCGCCGGGAAACGTCCATGCCTGATGCGCGGCGCGCTCCGTGGACGCGAGATTCACGGCGCCTGGCGGTACATCGACGATAAAGTCCTTGTGGCCGAGCTGCGCCCAGAACCGGTCGGGGAGCGCGTCGAACACGGCATCCCCTTTGGCGTTTTCGTTCAGCATTACTTCAAACGAACCCGTTTCCTGATCTTCCTTGCGTTGCTCGACGCGGCCGCCGAAGGCCTCGCTCATGGCATGCGCGCCAAAGCAGATGCCGAGCGTCGGGATGCCGGCGATCCGCGCTTCGCGCAGGAGCTCGTAGGTCGGTTCCAGCCACGAATGCTTTTCGCTCACGCAATAGCCGCCGCTGCCGCCGAGGATGACGGCATCATACCCGCGGACGATCGACGGATCGGGAATGCCGGCAAGGGCGTCGAGCGTCGTGAGCTCGTCCGGCTCGATGCCGCCTTGTTCGATCAGGCACGTTGTTTCGTGTTCGCGCATGGCGTCATCGCGGAATTGAACGAGGAGGACGTTCATATACATGGTAGATGTCAGAAATGAGATGTTAGATGTGGGATGCGTGAAAGGCAAGCGTGTCAGAACATTTGGCGTCTGACATTTCACAATCTAACGTTTCACAAAAAGAAAAAACCGAGCGCAGCTCGGTCAGGCGCCGGAGGCGTGGAGCCGCGGCGCGTCGGCGACGGAGAGGGAGTCGCACGCGATCGCGGACATTCCGTTCGCGAGCTCGCGCAGGCGCGCGGCCGTCTCTGCGACCGCGACATAGCCCATGGAGCCGCCCGCGGGCGGGATCGAGATAACGACGCCGTCGCCGCGGCGCGCGTCCCAGGCGATGCCGCGCTTTTTCATCGCATGCAGCGTTTCCTCGAGCGCGAGACCGTCGCGCACCTTGAGTGCATCGCAGCTCTGCAAGCGGACGGCGTTCACACGGTCGTGGCAGAGCCGTCGCGCGACGGCGAGGACGTGGTTCTGTCCGCCGTACCGCGCGTTCGACTCGAACGCGACCACGTGTCCATCCTCGAGCAGACCCCAGTCGATGCCGACGAATCCCTCGAAGCCGAGGGCGATCGTGTGCTCGGCGTAGCGATGCGTCATCTCGATCATCGGATCGAGGACGTCGTCCGGCAGCCCGCTCGGGTTCCGGCAACCGACGTACGCATCCTCATCGAGCATCTGGATCGTGTGCGAGACGAGACGCGCGCGACCGTCATGCACGAAGAACAACGTCGAAGGCGAGCAGCGCTTCTCGAGGTACGGCTCGACGAGGATCGGTTGGTTTTCCCAGCCGTCGCGCGGGACGAGCAGCTCCTCGAGATAGGTCTCGAGGCGCTGGATGTTGCGCCGGTGCATGTCCTTGACGGCGACGCGCGCGGTGCCGAGCCCGCCGTTGGTACGCGACTGCCGCAGCATGACGTCGTGGTGCCGTCGATACGCGTCGCGCACGGCGGTCGACAGCTCGTCCCAGCCCTCGACGACGATCGAGTCCGGCACGGGGATGCCGAGGTCGCGGCATGTGCGTTGGAATACGACCTTGTCGTTGAGTCGAGCCGCGTCGCCGCGTCTGACGCGCGACTCGATCATCCCGCCGACGGGCAAGCCGAGTGCGCGGCCGAGCTCGAAGATCTCCGGATGCGCGATGAACGGCGTGACGACCCAGTCGTGCGTACGGCCGAACTCCGAGATATCGTTCACGAGCTTCCCGTCCTCGAGCACGGCCCTCACGATCGAGAGCGGCGCCTCCGGCGAGAGATCGATGTTTCGCGGCGCGAAGACCTTCGGCGAGAAGCCGTAGAGATCCTCGACGTAGCCGCGGAAGGCGTCGGTGATCGGGGCGTACAGCACGAGTCCGTCACGCGGCCGCAGGTAGTGGACGGCGCGCGGAGCGACGTTGATGCACTTCCGCTTGAGATCCCCGGTTGCGGCCCCCTTGGTCAGGATGGCCGACTCGATGTTCGGGACGAAGATCCCGTCTTCGTAATTGCTCAAAAACAACGAACCATTCATGCGCGTTTCCTCCCGTGTGCGAACTGCAAGGTACGAACGCCGCACGAGACTAATGCCGAACCCCGGCAAAGTCAATCCTTTCGTATATTGCCCTTATCCTTAAATAGCTTTACTTTACGCGATATCTCTATGGCCAAGCGACCCGTACACGATATCGAAGCCAAATGGCAGGCGAAATGGGAGCAGGACGGCACTTACCGGGCTGAAGATCCCGCAAAGCGCAGAGCGCAGAGCGCAGAGCCTTACGCTTCAAAATTCTACGGCTTGATCGAGTTTCCGTATCCGTCCGGGGACGGGTTGCACGTAGGTCATCCGCGATCCTACACGGCCATCGACGTCATGACGCGCAAGCGACGCATGGAGGGGCAGAACGTTTTGTACCCGATCGGGTGGGACGCGTTCGGATTACCGACCGAAAACTACGCAATCAAGATGAAGATGAGTCCGCAGGAGGCGACTCGCAAAAACATCGCGACCTTCAAGCGTCAGATTCAGATGTTGGGTATCGGGTACGACTGGTCGCGCGAGATCAACACGACCGATCCCGCGTACTACAAGTGGACGCAATGGCAATTCCTGAAGTTTTTCAACAGTTTTTATGATGAAGACGCGCAGAAGGCGCGACCGATCGAGGAACTGCCGCCGGGGTTGAGCAAGGACGAGCATCGTCTTGCGTACAAAGCGGCGTCAACGATCAATTGGTGTCCGCGTTGCAAGATCGGTTTAGCGAACGAAGAGGCGCAAGGCGGCGTGTGCGAGCGTTGCGGCAACGAGGTCGAGAAGCGCGAGAAGGCGCAGTGGATGATCCGCATTACGAAATACGCGGAACGTCTTTTGAAAGATCTCGACACGGTGGACTATCTCGACAAGATCAAAGCACAGCAGATCAATTGGATCGGGAAGAGCGAGGGGGCTCTTGTTGATTTTCGAATAACGAGTAACGAATATCGTCGGACGGGATCGGATTCGACGATACCCGATACTCGATACTCGAATGATGTCGTCACCGTCTTCACGACGCGCCCCGACACGTTGTTCGGCGCAACGTATCTCGTGCTTGCGCCGGAGCATCCGCTGGTCGAGACGTGGATCAACGAGGGCGACGTGAAGAACGCGGACGAGATTTGCGCGTATCGGTCTGCGGCGGCCGCGAAATCGGAGATCGAGCGCACGGCCGAAGGCAAAGAGAAGACGGGAACGAAGCTCGACGGCGTGACGGCCGTGAATCCCGCGAACGGGGAGGAGGTTCCCGTCTGGATTTCGGATTATGTGCTCGCGACGTACGGCACGGGTGCGATCATGGCCGTGCCGGCGCATGACGAGCGGGATTTTGCATTCGCGACGAAGTTTGATTTGCCGATTCGGATGGTTGTTTGTCCGCATTATCCGGAACCGACGTGTCCCGTTCTGACCGAGGCGTTTGTGGAAGAGGGGCATAATGTCGCATCCGGTTTTCTCGATGGATTGCCGACGTGGAAAGCGAAAGACGACATGATTTCGTGGCTCGAGGAGAAGGGCTTCGGCGAACGCGCGACGACGTACAAGCTGCGCGACTGGGTGTTTTCGCGCCAGCGATATTGGGGCGAGCCGATCCCGATCATCAACTGCGAGAAATGCGGTCATGTTCCGGTTCCGGAGGATCAGTTGCCCGTTACGTTGCCGGATGTGGAAGCGTATGAGCCGAATGACGAAGGTGAATCGCCGCTTGCGAACATGCGCGAGTGGGTTGAGGTCGCGTGTCCGTCTTGCGGAGGCAAGGCCGAGCGTGAAACGGACACGATGCCCAACTGGGCCGGATCGAGCTGGTACTTTTTGCGCTATTGCGATCCGCACAACGACAAGGCGCTTGCCGATCCGGAGAAGCTCAAGTACTGGATGCCGGTCGATCTCTACAACGGTGGCATGGAGCATACGACGCTTCACTTGTTGTACTCGCGTTTCTGGCACAAGTTCTTGTGGGATTTGGGCATCGTGCCGGAGGAGTGCGGATCGGAGCCGTATGCCAAGCGCCGTTCGCACGGTCTGATCCTTGCCGAAGGCGGGGAGAAGATGTCCAAGTCCAAAGGAAATGTCGTGAACCCCGATGATGTCGTGAATGAGTACGGCGCCGACGTATTCCGCGTCTATGAAATGTTCATGGGGCCGTTTGACCAGCCCGTGCCGTGGGACACGAACGGCATCGAGGGGGTGAAGCGTTTTCTGGATAAAGTTTGGAACGTGTTTTCCAGAATGCTCCATGATATTCCTCCGCGCGAGAAACAAGACGAATTGGAAACTCTGTACCATCAGACGGTGAAAAAAGTTTCGGACGGCATCGAGAATCTCCATTTCAACACTTGCGTGTCTCAAATGATGATATTTGTGAATGCTATTCACGAGGCGGGCGATGGTTTTAAGGCCGAATGGAGGGATGGCTTTATTAAGTTGCTTGCACCATTCGCCCCTCACCTCGCAGAAGAGATTTGGGAAGTAACTGGACCACAGATTGGACCAAAAAGAGACTCTATCCATCGTTCCGGCTGGCCCACGTTTGATGCATCGAAGCTGAAAGCGGCGACGTTTGAGCTCGTCGTGCAGGTGAACGGCAAGGTGCGCGCAAAAATCGAAGTCGACTCGGATATCGCGGAAGCGGAGGCGAAAGCAAAGGCGGTCGCGGCGGCGGAAAAGTGGCTGGAAGGCCAAGAACCGAAGCAGGTGATCTACGTTGAGGGAAAACTTGTGAGCATTGTGGTGTAGGGAGAGGCCCGGGATTGACTCCCGGGTCGTCTTTTGTTTAGTTGTCCGCGCATCAAGGAGGTGCTTTGTGGCACATCGACAATTGTTTCTCACTACAACCGACCTGGCCGCGACCCAGGCCGTGCAACCGCTCATCCGGCGCATGACCGAGGACGGCTGGGGCATCACGGTCTTCGTCAACCCCGGTTCGGCGTCCGCCGGCGCCTACGCGCGCGACGGCATCCCCATGAAGAACGCCAGCGACTACGGTCACGCCGCGCTCGACCAGCTCACCATGCGGGCCATCCTTGCCGAGGAGAATCCCGACCTCGTGCTCGCGGGCGTCGCGAGCGCCGACGAGTCGACCGATCGTCTCGCGCTCGAGGCGGCGTGTCTTGAGAATATCCCGGTCGCGGTGATCCTCGAGTCGTATCCCGGCGTCTGGCTTTCCCGCTACGGTGACCGGGACATCCCGCTCTATCGTCGTGCGGACGCGTTGCTCGTCCAGGACGAGTTGTCGGTCGACGTCATGGTCAAGCACGGCTTTGATCGGTCGCGTGTGCACGCCACCGGGAACCCGGCACATGACCTGCTCGCCGGGGAAATCGGCACGCTCAAGATCAAGCGCGAGCACATGCGGCGCGATTGCAACATCCCGTCGTCCGCTACCGTGATCGCCTGGTTCGGGACCTATGATCTCGACAACCCCGACCACCGGGGCGCGACCTTCGAGGGCCGTTTCGGCTTCGGCGAAGCCGAGGCCTACCGTGAGTACCTCGAGGCGATTCGTGACGGCGCGACACTCGCTGCCGGCCGAGGACGCGTGCTGCGCGGGCTGTTTCGCCAGAAGCCCACCTACGGCTGCGAGGGCATCCGGACGATCGAGCGCGAGCTCGAGACGTTCGTCTATCACGACCTGCGTAAGGACGGACCCGTCATGGCTCTCGCGGCGTCGGATCTCGTGTGCAGCCTGATCGGCGGCACGACCCTGCACCAAGCGGCACAGCTCGGCGTGCCCGGCGTGTTCTATCAGCCGGGCGCGACCCCCGAGACCGACGATCAGGTCACCAACGCGCTCGGCATCACCAAGCCGCTCTACGAGCGCGGCGCGCTGCGTGAGCTCATCCTCGAGATTGCCCGCGACCCGGAGACGATCCCCCGGCTGCGCAGATCGTTGCGTCCGGCCGTGATCGTCCCCGGCGCCACCGGACGCGTACTCGAAGAGCTCGGCTCGCTCTGTTTCTGATCCCGTCCGTGCTCGGTGCGGGATTTTTTGTTTCGCCTCTTGATCTGCCGCCGACGATCCACGATACTTTCAGTCTATGTCTCCCGTCCGCAAAGTCATCATCCCGGTTGCGGGGTTTGGTACGCGCTTTCTTCCGGTGACGAAGGCGATGCCAAAGGAGATGCTACCCATCATCGACAAACCGGTGATCCAGTACATCGTCGAGGAGGCGGTCGCTTCGGGCATCGAGGATGTGATCCTTGTGACGAGTCACACGAAACGTCCGGTCGAGGATCATTTTGACGACAATCCGACGCTGGAAGCGTGGCTCAAAGCGCAAGGCAAGAAACGCGCGCTCGAAGATATCCGTACCATTTCCAAACTCGCGAATTTTGTCTATCTCCGGCAGAAGGGGCCGTATGGAAACGCCACGCCGATCATGAACGCGAAGCACCTGATCGGCGACGAGCCGTTTGCCGTCCTCTTCGGCGACGACGTTTTTGATGCCAAGGTGCCGCGTCTGCGACAAATGCTCGATGTGTTCGATCGCTACGGCGATCCCGTCCTCACTGCGGTGAAAACGGATGCGGAAGGCACTAAGAAATACGGCATCATCGACCCGGGCGCAAAGGTGGCGCCGGGTGTGTACGAAGTGAAGAGCGTCGTCGAGAAGCCGGGACCGAAGCGGGCGCCGTCGCGGCTCGCGACGATCGGAGGATACGTGCTGACGCCCGATATTTTCGGCGAGATCAAGCGGCTCAAACCGTCCGTGAGCGGGGAGTTTTATCTGCTCGATGCGATTTCCGGGTTGATGAGATCGCGGCCCGTGTACGCAAAGGAAATCGAAGGAACGTATTACGATACGGGGTCGAAGATCGGATGGTTGCGCGCGAATCTCGCCTACGCCCTCGCGAGGCCGGACATGGCGAAAGAGGCCCGTCGCATGATAAGATCGCTGCAGTAATATGCGGCGATTTTTTCAACGGTTCCTTTCGGTCGCGGCGCTGCTCGCACTCGCGGGGCAGGGCTGCACGCGCGCCCTGCCGGCCGAGACGGTCGCGGCGTCGCGTCCCGTCACGCTCCGGATCTGGTCGGTGGTGGATGATTTCGATGTGTACCAGAGCGCGATCAACGCCTTCCGGCGTGAGCACCCCAACGTCAGTTTCGATTTCCGTCGGCTTCGGCTGGAAGAGTATGAAGCCGAGTTGCTCGATGCGCTCGCCGAAGACCGGGGCCCGGACATTTTCATGATCCACAACACGTGGACGAACAAGTACCTCACCAAGATCACGCCCATGCCGCGGCAAACGGCCACCGCATACCGTACGTTGACGGAGGGGCTGAAGAAGGAGCCGACTTGGGAGCTACGCACGGAACCGACGATTTCACTCACGCAATTCCGTGACACGTTTGCGGACGCGGTCTCGCGTGACCTCCTTCGTACCGTGAACCTGGCCGCGGAGGGGCAACCGCCTTCGTTCCAGGAGCGGCCCATGGGCGTGCCGGTCAGCGTGGACACGCTCGCGCTTTACTACAACAAGGATCTCCTGAACGCGGCCGGCATCCCGACGCCACCGGAAAATTGGTCGCAATTCGCGGATCAGGTGAAGCGGCTCACGCGTCTCGATTCGCAAGGGACTATTTTGCAAAGCGGCGCGGCGATCGGGACGGCCTATAACGTGGAGCGCTCCACGGACATCCTGACGGCACTCATGCTCCAGAACGGCGCGGAGATGACCACGGCCGACGGTGTGCCGAGCTTTCATGTCATGCCGGCCGCGTTGCGGGGGCTGCGCGAGGAACCTCCCTCGTACCAGGCCGTCACGTTTTACACCGACTTCGCCAATCCGCAGCGCGACGTTTACACGTGGAATCCGAACTTCCCAAACTCGATGGATGCCTTCATTCAGGGACGGACGGCGTTCTTCTTCGGCTACTCGTATCATTACGACACGATCCGCGCACGCGGCCCGCGGTTGAACCTTGGTATTTCCAAGCTTCCGCAAATCGAGGGGAATCCCGTCAAGAACGTGGCGAATTACTGGTATTGGGCGGTCTCGCGCAAATCGCGCAACCAGGACGTCGCATGGCGGTTCCTGAACTCGCTGACCAATGCCGACGTCGCGCAGGGCATACTCACGGCCTCGCGCCGCCCGGCCGCGCGTAAATCGCTCTTGAGCGCGCAGCTCGAGGACGAGCAGGTTGGCGTGTTCGCTTCCCAAGTCCTGACGGCCGTGAGCTGGTACCGGGGCCAAGACCCGGAGGCCATGGAAGCCGCGTTGCAGCAGCTCATCGAGGACGTGCGTCTCGGCACGCGCGACGTCCAGCGCGCCGTCATCTTCGCGGCGAACCAGGTGGCGCAGACGTATTAGTGTTATCATAACTCCCGTATGCATCCCCTGATGCGCCGCGTCCTTGCCATCGGATCGAGCCTGTTTCTCCTCTCGCTCGCGGTGCCCGTATTTGCGCAGCCGACATGCGGAGACTTGACATCGCTCTCCGGCGCTCAAAAAACGAATGCGGAAAACATCGCCCGCTCTTCCGGGAGTGCATTTTCAGGTTTTTCATGCCAAAATGTCAGCAGCTTGACTCCGGCCCAACGTTCTCAACGCTGCGTAACGGGTCTGTGTGCGAGCGGGACCGAATGCTGCGCGCCCGGAACGGGCGGGAGAGAAGGCTCCGCCGGTACGGGGGGCGATGCGTCCCCGGCGCCCGGTACACCGGGTGGATTTTTGCAACTGCAACTTCCGGCTTGCGTGCGCACGGGCAGATGCGGGCTGGACGACATTGTCCGTACCGGCGTCGCGTTCGCGAACCTGCTCTTCGGCATTTCCGGCGCGGTGTTGCTCGCGACGTTTGTGTACGGCGGCGTGTTGTATCTCACGGCCGGGTCATCGGGCAACGTCAGCAAGGCTAAGGACATGATCAAGAACGCGCTCATCGGCATGATTCTCGTGTTCGGCGCGGGATTGCTGGTATCTACGGTGTATGACACCTTTCGTTCCGACACCGCCGGGGGTGTGGATGTCTGCACGACGCGCAAGCCCGGGTTCAGCTGTCAGTATCTCGAGGCAAATCCGTCGGATTCGGCGGCTATGCAGGCGGAGATGGAACGCCGCGGTTGCGTCGCGGACCTGTGCGCGGGCGATGACACGCGCCGTTGCTGCCCCGAGGCGGGTGTAACACCGTAATATGAAATTGTTTTTCGTAAATTGCAGATCGCACGTTGCAGGACGCAAACGTGTCCGTCTCGCGGTTATTGTTTTTGCGGTTTGCGGTTTACAGTTTGCGGCTGTGCAAGCGGCGCTTGCCGACGGGACGTATTGTTGGTGTCGTGATCAGGCCTGGATCTGCACGAACCATCGAGCGAACCAGGTGATTCCCGGAGGGTCGGTCGGAGAGACGATGACGACGGAGCAATGCCGGAGCTATTGCCTTGGATTGGGGCGAAACGCTCAGGCCGACATGACGTACAGCCCCACAACGATTTGTACCGGTTGCGTTGAAGGAGGGAGCTGCACGCGCGCGGCGGCTCCGTCCGTGGTGTCGGCGGCAAATACATGCATTATTCGTGATCGGGCGATGCAGCAGAATGTCACGACTCTCGCAGAGTGTTGCACGTTGAATCGCGAGGGCGCGGAGGGGACCCCGCCGACGCGTGTCGGCTACTCGGGACGCGTGCAGGATTGTCCTGCGGACGTTGCGTCGGAGACGGCCGTGACCACGACGGGCCCGATCCGCCTCTTCAACCCGCTCGGGGCCGAGACGGACATCCCCGCCTTTATCGGTCGAGGTATTCGCGGCGTGCTCGGCGTGATCGGCGCGATCGCGTTGCTCATGTTCGTGTACGGAGGCGTTGTGTGGATGACGGCCGGTGACTCGAAGCGCGTGGACGATGCGAAAAATATCATCAAGAATTCCGTGATCGGGCTCCTGCTCATCTTTTTCTCATACAGTCTGATCGGGATTTTCTTCGATCTGTTTACGTGATATGTCTTACCAGGTTTCAGGTTTCAGGTTTCAGGTGTCAGTGTTGGCGGCAATCCTTTTATTGTCTACCGTCTATCTCCTGGCGCCTACGCCCGTTTTGGCGGCCGTGCAGTGCGAATGCGTGATTACGACGCAACTGCGCGGACAGCCCCCGTTCACCTACGATCCGCAAACCATGACCGGGGATTCGGAAGCGGCGATCGACGGAGGCTCTTGTCAGGAGCTGCGTGTTCGCATCGTGGATCAGCTGATCGCCGGAGGGGGAGACGTGGTCGATTCGAACCAAGAGCTTCGGAATTGCCGCGAAGCTCCGAGCGCGCCCGCGGAACCGGAAGCCGCCCCGCCGGCGCCGCGCACGCCCGGGGAGTTCGGGTACGTGAACCCGCTCGGGACCGTGAACCTGAATGTCGTGTTGAATCGCGTCATCCGTACCGTGCTTGGATTCGTAGGCGCGATCTTCCTCGCGATGTTCGTGTACGGCGGCGCTACGTGGATGCTCGCGGGAGGCGACGCAAAAAAAGTCGAAAGCGGCCGCAAGGCGCTCATCAACGCCGTGATCGGCATGGCCATTATCGCCTTGTCCTACGCCATCATCAGCGTGATTTTCGAAACGGCGGGGAGGATCGGCAGAGGGTAAGCAATGAGGATTAGGGATTAAGGATTAGGAATCAGGGTTGAACTCCCTAATCCTTTAGGCCTAATTCCTTAGGCCATCTCCTTGTGCTATACTTCCCCATGTCGTCCCGCCTATGCGGGCGATCCATCCCAACATGAGAAAGGAGGTGACATGCGCATGAACGTACGCATGAAAAAGCTCGCCGGCATGGCGGCCACCGCCGCGCTCGCGGCCGCGACCGTTTTGCCGACGGCGACCTTCGCTCAAGGTGAGCTCACCGGGAAGGATCTCGGTCTCGAAGCCATTGAAGGCAGCGTGAAACTCGGCGGCGGAGACGTCCGTCAGACGGCGGCCCGTATCATCAACGTGGCCCTCGGATTCCTCGGCATCATCGCCGTGGTGATCGTGCTGATCGGTGGATTCAAGTACATGGTCTCGGGCGGCAACGAGGAAAAGACATCCGAAGCCAAGAACATGATCGTGGCCGGCATCATCGGTCTCGCGATTATTCTCTCCGCGTGGGCCATTACCACCTTCGTGATTAGCTCTCTTCTCACTGCCACGCAGGAACCCTCGTAAACCGAATGGCCAAAATAGGCGGTCTGCTCGTGCTTCACGCGGAATCTCCTCGACGTATGTCTCATGCGTCTACGTCGATTCCGTGCTCCAGCACTTCGCATCCCATCCAATTTTGGCCATTCGTGAAACGTTGATATGACTTCTCTCCGATTCCGATTCGCGACGCTGTGCCTCACGGCAAGTCTCGCGCTTGCCGTTCCGATGGCGGTGTCGGCGCAACTGACGCCGGCGAAGACCGGTCTTAAAGCCGCGGCCGCAGGGTCGGGGCTGGAAGGCGGTTGCGCCAGCGCCGACTGTCTGCCGGAGGTGATCGGCCGCGCGATCAACATCGTGCTCGGGTTTCTCGGCATCGTGCTCCTTGCGCTCTTCCTGTACGCCGGATTCCTCTGGATGACGGCGGGCGGGGACGAAGCAAAGGTGAAAACGGCCAGACAACTCATCACGAACGCGATCATCGGCTACTTCATCATCGGGGCCGCGTACGCGCTCACGGGATTCGTTCTCGACAGCTTGACGCGCGTCACGAGTCCGGCCGAAGAAGCGGGGCCCGCCGAAGCCCCGGCGGAAGGCGGCGGGGGGTCATAACGCATTCGATTCATTTTTACGGTTGTATGAAACACTTATTCAAACAAGCCCTTGTTACAGGAATGACGGTCGGGTTGGCGGCTATGCCGCTTGTTGCCAGCGCCCAGTTCACGAACCCGTTTGAGAGCGGCAAAAAGGCGGTAGAGCAAGTTGGCGGAGCGGCGAAGATCGCGGAAGGTGAACAAAACATCAACGTGATCGTCGGCCGCATCATCAACATCGTGCTCGGCTTTCTCGGCATCGTCCTCCTGTTCTACTTCCTGTACGGCGGGTTCAAGTGGATGACGTCGGGTGGCAGCGAGGAAGGCGTGAAGGAGGCGCAGACCATGATCCGCAACGCGGTGATCGGTCTCGTCATCGTCATGGCGTCCTACGCGCTCTCGAACTTCGTCCTGACGCAGCTCGCGCGCGTCACGACCGGTACGTAATTTCGCTGCGCAGCGAAGATAAGCTCCTCGGCCGATGCCGGGGAGTTTGTTTTTGTAAACGAATAACCCCCACACCTTTTGTCTCACGACAATAGATGTGGGGGGAGCACCAGTCCCGACGTATGTCGGGGAGAGCTCAGTAGGCGTAGGCCGGAAGGCCGCACTTGTCCGGCGTGAGGTTGAAACCCAGGTCCGCCGGTCCGGTGATGGACCGCGTCTCCTGCGCGTTCGCGCCGGTCGCGTCCGTGCACACCCAGCTGATGCGTACGGGCGTGCCGCGCGGCACCGTGAGCGGGACCTCGATCGCCGGGGTGATCATCGCGCCCGGGACGATGCCCGGAGCGACGTTGCCGACGGCCACGGTGGCGAGCACGGAGCCGGTCGACGCGTGCGCGATCTGTACCTGCGCGTACATGTTACGCGGGAGGTACGATCGCACCGGGTAGTAGAACGAGACGGCGTTCGGGTGGACTGCGCCCGTGCCGCCGACGGTTCCCGGCATCCCGACCGTCGAGCCGAGGAGCCCGACCGAGAGGCCGGGAACTCCGCCGCCGATCGGTGCCACACCGACGCTCCCGATACCGAGCGGAACGGCCCCGCCCGCAGTGGGCGTGCCGTAGCTCGTAGTGATGGCCACGCAGAACGCGTGGTCATCCTGCCACAGCGCCGGGTTCATCGCGATGATGCGCTGCATCATCGGATCCGCCGTCGTGGGCGGGGTGGAGCGCACCGTGCCCGTCGCGTCGGCGGGGATGCCGTCGGCGGCGAGCAGACGCTCGCAGTCCTCGCGCGAGATGGCGCGGCTTCCGCCGTCCGCCTCGCTCGCGTCGGACTGGTCGCAGATCAGGCGCACACTGTCACGGTACGAGACCGTGACCTCGGCGCCTTCGCACCGGCTCCCCGAGAGGATGCCGGCGTCGCACAGCAGTTCGCGCCGCTGTCGCTGTCGCGAGGCCTGGCACTGGCTCATGGCCGTGTCGGCCTCGGCGCTCCACTCGAACGGACCCGAATGGCCGCGGCCGCGGGGGCCGGACCAGCTCGCGCAGCCCGAGACGAGCGCGAGAACGAAGACGCTGATGATGACGATCGTGTTGTTGAAGAACTTGGTCACTTGAGCCTCCGTAACTGTTGGATCCGGCGGATGCCGGATCGTGACTTTTGCTAGCAGGTGCCGCTATCCGCAGTCCTAGGCTAACGAAGTAATATAGCATAATTCGTGAGAAAAGTCAAGGAAAGTGAGTAGTGATTAGTGAGTAGAAAGTAGCTAAGATAAGGCAAAAAAGTTTTTATTTATACTCAGGCTACTCCACTACTCACTACTTTCTACTCACTTTGTCATTATTTATTGACAAAATTGCTTATTTATGCTACTATTTATTGTTCGTCTCGCGTACATATTGTGTGCGGGGTTTGAACGAGGTTTGGTTGTGGACGGCCTAACAGCTCGTTCGACAACTTGAGTTGGAAACCGTCCCGCAGACATGCGGGGCTTCACCGATCCCGAAAGGGAGAGGAGGAAAAAGATGGCGAAGAAGCTCTCGAAGGTCCAGCATGCGGGTAACGCATTCGCTGGGCTGATGGGCCGTAAGCTCATCAGAGAAGGACCGAAGTACGGCATCAAGCCGATCCCGGAATCGGTTCTCAAGCCGGTCGTACGCACGACGCTTGCAACCATTGTCGTTCTCTTTGGCACTGATGCGCTGAAGGGCAACGATGGCCAGGCGTTCGTCGCCGATCTGCTCACGTTCTTGATCCCCGACAAGGCGAAGCGCGACACCCTCGCGCTGATCATCACCGAGATCATCGAGGAGATGGTCAAGGTGCAGGATGTCTTCGGCGATGACGACGAGGAGAACAAGGAGATCGCTCGGAACATCATCACGGGCAAGTTCGAGGAGCACGGCATGGGAGACAAAGACAAGAAGGCGGAGAAGTCCGCCAAGCCTGCCGACATGACCGCGCTGCAGGTCGTCGGCGAACTCGAGGCCGCGCAGCAGAGCGCGTTCTGGGCGATCGTGACCAGGCTTCAGCAGCGGCTGAACAACGGTCAGATCAACCAGCCGCACGTGAGTCAGGCCGGCGACGAGATCACGCGACTCATCAGCCGCGTGAGCCTCTCGAAGGCCGAGCTCCTGGCGATCATCAACGCGTCGCCCGAGGTGCTGCAGGAGGATCTCCTTCTCAACGCGCTTCGACAGGCGACGTCGGCCGGTGGCGTGGTGGGCGGCTTCGGTCGCCTCTGGGATCGCGCGCTCGGCATGGTCGAGGGCGCGATGCCCGCCGGCGGAACCGCCGGCAACGCCGCGACCGAGCTGCGCGAGTACGTGGAGCGGCGGGAGCGGGAAGACGACGACATCTCCGGCATCCGCTGATCTCCCCGGGCGACGACCGCGCGTCCGACAAGGGTCGCAAGATCCGACGCGGTCAAGGGTTCGAGAGGCAAAATTTCCGGCCCAAAGGGCCAAGGAGTCAGTCATGGCAGATAGCAACACCCGCCGCTCGGTGCAGGAGAGCCTGTCCGAGTGGGGCAAGGCGCTCGCGAGCGTCTTCGCCGGCGTCTTCGTCCTGATGGACCGCCGCGTGCGGCCCATGGTGGCCAACGCGGCCAAGCTCGCCGAGTCCGTCGGGACGCGCGGCGGTCGGCTCGCGCGGCAGCTCCTGGACCGCCACATGGTGGCGTACCTCCTGCGGCCGCTGCTCATCTGGAGCACGGTCGGAGTCGCCGTCGCGTACGGTCTCGGCGTCTACTTCATCGCGAAGCTCGATGTCGCGGGTCGTGTTTTCACGGAGGAGGCGGGCCTCTGGCTCATGGTCGTCGCGCTCGCCGCGATGGTCGGACCGGTCGTGCTGATCGGCCTGGTCTGGGGTGTCGTCGGATTGCGGGATCCCCGCATCCGCGCGATCCAGAACCGGCTCGCGCGCGGTCCGCTCGCGGACGCGCTGCATGGTACGGCCGCCCAGCCGGGACCGCTGACCATCCTGCGAGGCGAGATCAATCTCGCGACCCAGCAGGTGGCGACGGTCTTGCAGGCCGCGCTGCCTCCGGCGATGCGGCAGGCGTGGCTCGCCACGCAGTCCGAACTGACCGCGCTCGACGACCGGCTGCGCCACGCGGAGCGCGCAACGCTCCAAGGGGCGATGTCCGACGTCGAGACGGAGCTTCGCGCGATGGATGCCCGGATCCGCCAGGTGCTGGCCGATACGGCAACGGAGATCCGCGGGGCGCAGAACAATCAGGGGCTCTTGCAGTCGCTGCAGTTGCGGCAGCAGGGATTCCTGAACTTGCGTCAGGCGGTCCTCAACGTGATCCAGCCGATCGATGGCGTGCGCGAGCTAGTCCGGCCGCGGCTCGAGGCCGCGATTCTGTCGAACTTCGGCCGGCCGGGCTATGCGCCTCACATCGCGGTCACGCTGATCGGCCAGTGGCTGGTCGCGGGGCTGTGGTACATCGCTGTCGCGATCATCCTCAAGACGTGGTATGTGAGGGTCATCGTGGCGGCCGGGCACGACGAGCGCGTGACGAGCGTGTTCATCGGCATTGGCGGGTGTCTGCTCGGCGTCGCGTTCGTGTGGTACATCTTCGCGAACGCGCTTGTGAGAGCGGGCGTCAAGTACGGGATCGGCTTCATGCGCTGGGCCGCGAGGCTCGTGCTGCAGCCGGTCGCCGAGATCCTTGACCCGACGCGGGACGAGCGCCAGATCCGCGAGATCATTCCCGATGATCTCGGTCTTCCGCTCGAAGCGTGGAACGAGCGGATCGCTCGGGCGCACGTCTTCCCGATGGGCGTCCTGGCCGGCGTGATCATGCTGCTCTTCACGCAGCACACGCTGGCGGCGGCCGGCTACATCCTGGCCGACGGATTCTTCTGGCTGACGGGATACCTGTTCATCGTAAACATGACGGGGATCCGCAATCAGAGGATTTTCAACGGGATCGTCATCGCCCACTTCATCCTGGGCATCATCCTGTTCGTCGCCTGGGTGTTCGGGTGGACGTTCTCGTGGCAGGCGATCGTCTGCCTCGGCGGCGTCGCGCTCGTCCTCCCCATCCTGCTCTCGAAGCTGTTCATCACCGGGATGATCGCGATCGCGGTCCTCACGGGATGGCTCTCGAGTCGCATGGAGGGGAAGCGGGCGATCATTCTCTTCGTCGTCGCGCTCATCTTCGGAGTGCTCGGTGGCGGAGCGGCATTGATCCGTTCGCAGACCTCGTTCGCGTTGCTGGGCGCCGGCACGGTTCTCACGTGTGCGGAGCGGTACGACGTGACGGTTCCTCGGCAGGTCATCACCCCGCCGAATCCGGATACCGAGTCGTCGCCTCCCACCCTGCGCGCCTCGCCGCCGCCGTCTGGCTTCGGTCAGACGGTGGTCGCCGGCACGCATCCGCCGAACCCGTCGCCTTGCAGCACGCTCCACGCTACGGGGCAGCCGCTCTGCCCCGGTCACGCGGCGCGCTAGCGCACATTCACGTCCAGATCACGACGTAAAACCGATCACGGCGCCCGCCGGAGTCACTCTCCGTCGGGCGTTTTGCTTTTTGTAAACTTCGTTTCACCTTTCTTTCCCTTGGTCAATGCCCAAACCGCGCCTCTGAGGATCGCAAGCGCGGCCCATGAGCGAGGCCGAAACGGATGCCTGCTGTTGAAGCGAGCGAATCTAAAAAATAACTAATTGAGCGAGCAAGTTCAGGCATCCAGGCCGAGCGAGATGGTTTGCCGCGCGAGAACCGTAAGCGGGCGCGAGCGGGAGAGCGCAGAGAGGGTGACGACTCACCCTCTCTGCAGTTATCCACGGGGAGCATTTGACCTATTTCGACGACATGGTAAGACTTGATGCGTCAGATTGATTCGTCCTCTGGCTCGCGTGAGAAACTCGGTAACGCGTTTGTCACGCGAGCGAGCGGAGGAGACGTCTCCCGTCATTCCCAGTCATCCGACCGGGCAAGCGACGGGACAAGCTTTCGCCGGCTCCATGCTTGCCGGTGAAAACAAAACCCCTCGGTTAGGCCGAGGGGTTTTGTTTTTCGTCCTCTTCCCATTCCTTGATCAGGTCTTCCAACCGTGGCTCGCCCCAGAGATTGAATTCCCGAAGGGATTTATCGATGAAATCTTCGGCTTCGTCGATGTCCATCATTTCATCAAGAATGAGTCGATTAATCATTTCCGCACGAACCTCCGCCTTTGGGCGAACGGAGCCGTTCGGGGCGAAACACATGGCGCGCAGGTCTTCTTTGGTAACCATAGGGGCAGGTTTTAGGTTTCAGGTGTCAGGAGGAGGAGGTGAACTGAAAAGCTGGAACCTGAAAGCTGAAACCTGTAGGGTTGTAAGGATTATGGAAGGTCGAACGGAATGGCACAAGCGGTCGCGTGAAGTGTTGCGACTTCATCTCTGGTGGGTTGTGGCGTTTTTGCCGATCCTGCTGCCGATATACGAAGTCCGGTTCCGAATCGGACCGTTGCCGACGACCGCCCTGGAAGTCCTGCTTGGCGCGATCTTTCTTTTTTTCACGATCGCGTATGGCTTGAAAGGCTGGATGACGGGTTGGCAACGGCTCGGGGCATTCCGTCTCCTGATCTTGTTCTGGAGCGTCGCGAGTTTCCTTGCGGTGTTTTGGTCGCCGGACGCGTATCACGGTTTGGGGTTGTGGCGTGCCTACATCCTCGAACCGATGTTGCTGCTTCTCGTGCTCGCGCATGAGTTTCAAGAACCGCATCGTCGCGGATTTTTGCGTTTGTCGGCGTATGCGCTCGTGTGGGCGATGGCGGCATGGGGCGCGTTCGAGTACATGACGGGGATCGGCATCCCGTCGCCGTGGAATGTCGGGATCGGGGAGGGGAGGCGCGCGACCGGTCCGTTCCCGTTCCCGAACGCACTCGCGCTTTTGACCGCTCCCATCGGCGCGTACGCGTTTGCGAGATTCGTGCGCAGTCCGGGCAGCGTATTGTCACTCCTCACGTATGGCGCGGCGCTTTTATGCGCCTTGGTCGCGCGCAGCGACGGGGCGTTGATCGCCTTGCTTACGACGGGTCTGCTCCTGCTCTATCTTGCCAAGCCGTTCCGCAAAGTCGCGCTGGCGATTACGACCGCAAGCCTCATTACGCTCGCCGTGTTCCCGGCGATCCGTGCCGAAATCTGGCGGGAGCTTTCATTTCAGTCCTGGTCAGGTCGCGTGCGCGTGTGGATGTGGGAAGAAACGTGGACGATGCTTAAGGATCGTCCGCTGACGGGCGCTGGTTTCGGAGGTTATCAAACCGTGATCGCGCCGTATCACCAAAAGGACTTCATTGAGATCTTCGAGTATCCGCACACCATTGCGTTTAATGTTTGGAGCGAGACGGGGTTGCTCGGATTGATCGCGTTCGCGTGGATCCTCCTTGTTTGGTTACGGGAAGGTCGGTCGGCGGGAGGAGAGTATTGGTACGCTTCGGTCGCGGTGGTTGGAACGATCGTCATTCACGGCCTTGTGGACGTGCCTTATTTCAAGAATGACTTGGCCGTGATGTTTTGGATGTTGTTGTTTTTGAGCGCCGGTCGGTTGGATTATGATCCGACATCATGACGGCTATGAAAGTCATTGAATTTTTGGGAATGCCGCGTGCCGGAAAAACGACCCAGATCAATCGTTTACAGGTCCGATTAAAAAAAGATGGCTGGCGCGTTGCCGTGTTAACGGATCGTATCCGGGCGGAGAACATACGCACGCCGGTGTCTGAGGGTATGGCCTATACGCTAGTGTTTTTTTCACAGGCGATTGAATTTTATTATGAATCGTTGGACCACATCGATTATCTGTTAATCGATCGTGGTTTTGTAGATGTGAGCGTCTGGGCTGACGTGCACGTGGGTTTGGGTGACTTTACTCCTGATCAGGCAGAAGGTCTCAAGGCGTGCTTTAGGCCTTTTACGAGATTGGTAGAGAAGACCCTGTACTTCCGGGTACCGATCGATATCGCATTACAACGCCATGAGGCGGGCGGAGAGCATCAAGCCGTCGATGATGTGGCAATGAACCGCACATGGCTTGAGTTACTGGAAGCTTCTTATAAGAAAAATGAGGGCTCATTCCCAAACATGTTTGCGATCGATGGCACCATGTCTCCGGATGAAACCGAGGCTTCGATTTGGAAATTTGTATCTTGACCAAGGACTCGAACAAGGCTAGGATTTGCGCGCATTGGAGAGGTGGCAGAGTGGTCGAACGCGCCGGACTCGAAATCCGGTATACCTTCACGGGTATCGAGGGTTCGAATCCCTCCCTCTCCGCCATGAACGAATCCCGCTTCGCGGGATTTTTTCGTTGTCTTGTCATCCCTAGGGGGTGGTATATGCTTTCCATATGTCCAAATCCTGCGCGTGGAACATCGAGGGGATGCATTGCGCGTCCTGCGAGCGCGTCATCGCGAACGAACTCAAGACCTTGCCCGGCGTTACGGATGCGCGGGCCGATCTTTCTTCCAAGCAAGCGGCCGTGCATCTTGCCGAGTATGCGGCGATTCCGACGGAGGACGACGTGAACCGCGTGCTCACGCCATACGGATATCGCGTCGCGTCGGCCGTCGCGTGCGACCTGCCCGCGCCGCGCCTCGCGTTCGTCCATCGGCTCGCTCAGGCGGGTCTCGCGTTGCTCGCCGTGTCGCTCGTCGGATGGGTCGTGCTCGGTCCGTTCCTGCGCGCGGTCCCGGCCCTGCAGGCGGGCACGTCGCTCGCCGCGCTGTTCGGGTTCGGCATCGTGGCGTCGCTGTCCACCTGTCTCGCGTCCACGGGCGCGTTTCTCCTCGCGTATTCGGCCGAGAGTCGTTCCAAGAAAAAACTCGTCCTTGTGCATGTCGGGCGCTTGTCCGCATTCGTCGTCGGGGGAGCGCTGCTTGGCGGGATCGGCGGTACCCTGCCGACCGACGTCCGCCTGTACGGCACGATCGCGCTCGTCCTCGGTATCGGTTTCCTCATGGTCGGTCTCCATTTGCTTGATCTCGCGCCGTCGCTTGCCTCGTTCGGCATTCGCCTGCCGGGTTCGCTGAACCGGCTGCAGGACCATGTCAGGAAGAGCGAACATGGCGTCGCGCCGTTTCTCGCCGGAGCCGTGACGTTCGTCCTACCGTGCGGCTTCACGCAAACCGCGCAGGCGCTCGCCCTTGCGTCCGGTTCGGCGGTGCAAGGCGCGCTCATGACGGGCGCCTTCGCGCTCGGGACGCTGCCTGCGCTCGTCGGTATTACTGCTTTTGGCGGCAGCAAGCTGCTCAAGGGTCGCACATTTCGTCTTGCCGCCGGCGCCGTACTCACGATCTTCGCCTCGGGGCAGATCGACGGCGCGCTTACCGTGTTCGGCTCGACCTTCACCCTGGCGGGATTCGGACAACGGCTTGTCGCCGGCGCGACGCAGGTTACGTCGATTCCGGCCGCGCAGGCGCAGGAACAGGTCGTGCAGATGACCGTGCAATACGGAACCTATTCTCCGAGCCGGTTTACGCTGAAAAAAAACGTACCGGTACGCTGGGAAATCGACGGCGTGGATGTCGGCGGCTGCGCGGACACGATTGTCGCGCCATCGATCGGCATAACGCGACGGCTCCAACCCGGCCTCAATCTGATCCAATTTACCCCAAATCGTTCGGGAACCATTCCGTTTTCCTGCGGCATGGGGATGATTCGCGGATCCTTCCAGGTAATAGATTGATCTTTGAACCCAGAGCCTTGAACCCAGACATGAGTATGGGAAAAACCAATAATGTACGTGAAAGAGCATTTGAGTTTAGCGTAGCCGTCATTGAAGCTATGAAAAAAGTTCGGAAGGACATGGCCTCACGGATTGTTATAAACCAATTTTTGCGTGCAGCGACTTCGATTGGCGCGAATACAGCAGAAGCGAAGGGGTCGGGAACCAAGGCGGACTTCAAACGGTTTCATGAGATCGCTCTAAAAAGTTCACGAGAATGTGATTATTGGTTAAGGGTGATGACGAGAACCGGATATTTAGAGCCGACGGTTGCGAACAAACTCGCCGATGAGCTAAATCAAATAACGGCTATGCTCGTTGTTGCTGTGAAGCGCTTGCAAGGGCAGGTACAAGATCAAAATTTACTCAAATCCCCTCAGGGATCTAGGATCATGGATCAAGGATCGCTATGAAAACTCAGCTTAAGATTGTCGGGATGCACTGCGCGTCCTGCGCTGTCACGACGGAAAAGGCCTTGAAGAAGCTCCCCGGCGTCACCGACGCAAACGTGAATTTTGCGACCGAGCGCGCGACCGTCGAGCATGACGAACATGTTTCGCATGAAGATCTCGCCAAAGCCGTGCGCGAGACGGGGTATGACGTGGCGCACGATCCCAGAACCCAGAGCCTTGATCCCAGGGTTGATCAGGGATCAGGGATCGAGGATCAAGGATCTAGCCAAAAAGATCACGGATCACACAGCGAAAGCCATCTTTCCCACGACGGGTATATCACGACGCGCGGATTGATTTTGGCCGGCATTCTCGTTTTGCCGCTTTTGTTTTCCATGGTCGTGATGCCCGATATCGGGACGGCATTCGGACGACCGGCATGGACCGTGTTTCTTGCGTTCATCACATGGTATCTCGTCGTGAAGCTTGGATGGAAATTCCATGTCGGCACGTGGAACGAGGCGCGGCGCGGTCGGGCAGGCATGGACATGCTGGTCACGGTCGGCACCGGTTCGGCGCTGTTGTGGAGCACGTACGCGCTTGTCGCCGGCGGGGACGTGTATTTTGAAGTCGCGGGCGTGATCATCTTTTTCCTGCTGTTCGGGAAGTGGCTCGAAGCGCGTCAGCGCGCCAAGGCCGGGGAAGCGATCGAGGCGCTGCTCACGCTACATGCCAAGGTCGCGCACCGTTTCACGAAAGGCGGCTCGATGGAAGACGTGGACCCGCAAGCACTCCGTCCCGGAGACCTGTGTCTCGTGAAAAGCGGGGAGCGCATTCCGATGGACGGCGAAATCATCGAGGGTGGTTCGTCGGTGGACGAATCCATGCTCACCGGCGAGCCGATCCCGGTCGAAAAGAGCGTCGGCGACAACGTTTTCGGCGCGACGATCAACAAGACCGGCAGCTTTACGATGCGTGTCACGGTCGAGCCGGGACACTCCACGTTGGACGCGATTGTGGAGACGGTGAGTCACGCGCTGGCCACGAAATCACCGGTCGAAAAATTCGTGGACCGCATCTCGTCGGTGTTCGTGCCGATCGTCATCGGGCTGTCCCTCGTGACCCTGGTCGGTTGGACCTTCGACGTTTCAAGTTTCACGTTTCAAGTTTCACGCCTCGGTGAAGCGATCCGCCATGCGGTGGCGGTGCTCATCGTCGCGTGTCCTTGCGCGATGGGACTTGCGACACCGGCCGCGATCATGGTCGGGACCGGCGCCGGCGCGAAACGCGGCATCCTCGTGAAAGACGGCTCGGCGCTTGAGGCCGCGCGCTCGATCGACCTTGTCATCTTTGACAAGACGGGCACCCTCACGGAAGGGAAGCCGTCGGTGACGGATATCGAGCCGAGTAGCGAATATCGAGTATCGTCGGACGGAGAAAACGAATTGTTATCGATCGCGGCCGGACTGGAGGCGACGTCCGAGCATCCGCTTGCCGGCGCGATTCTTGCGGCCGCAGCCGAACAAAACGTCCAAACCGCGAACATCGAGGGATATGAAGCCGTGCCGGGCAAGGGGTTGCAGGGGCGATATAAAGGAGAGCGCGTCTTGCTTGGGACCGAGGTATTTTTACGCGAGGAAGGGATCGGGATTCCGGAGGCGGAGATGCAACGCATCGCGAATCTGCGCACCGAAGCAAAAACCGTGATGCTGCTCGCCAAGGGAGGGTCGTATCTCGGAGCGATCGCGGCGAAAGATCGCATCAAGCAAGACGCGCCGAGGGCCGTCCATCAACTCAAAAAGCGCGGCGTCGAAGTGTTGTTGCTGACGGGTGATCATCGGGCAACAGCCGATGCCGTGGCGAAAGAACTCGGGATTGATCGCGTCTTGGCAGGTATTTCGCCGACGGGAAAAGCCGACGAAGTGAAGCGCCTGCAGGCGGAGGGCAAGAACGTCGCGTTTGTCGGTGATGGGTTGAACGATGCGCCCGCGCTTGCGCAATCCGATCTCGGGATCGCCGTCGGCACGGGGACGGACGTCGCCATCGCGACCGGCCAGATCGTACTCATGGGCGGCTCGCCGACCAAAGCCGTGGACGCGCTCGTGCTGGCGCGCCGCACGTTCTCCGCGATCAAGCAGAACCTGTTCTGGGCGTTTGCGTACAACATCGTTTTGATTCCGCTTGCCATGGCCGGTGTCGTGAACCCCATCCTCGCCGGCTTTGCCATGGCGTTTTCAAGCGTAAGCGTGCTCGCGAACAGCTTGCGTATCTCACGAAGTTTGCGCAGGATGTAATCCATGTTCAAATTGAAACCGTACCTCCTTCCGCTCGCTTTTTTACAGGCGGTGATCGCCATGGCGGGCTCGTTGTACTTTAGCGAGGTCTGGCATCTCGTGCCGTGCGTCTTGTGCTGGTATCAGCGCATCACGATGTACCCGATCGTCGCACTCGCCTTTGTCGCCTTGTATCGCAAAGACGAAAACGTGTGGGCGTATATTTTGCCGTTGTCCGTGATCGGCCTGGCCATCTCGGTCTATCATAACGTCCTGTATTACGCCGTGAATTGGGGGATTCGGCCCGACTGGACCGGGCCGTGCCAAGCCGGCGTGTCGTGTACGACGCGCTATATCGAGTGGGGAGGATTCATCACGATTCCGCTTTTGTCTCTCGTTGCGCATCTCGTGATCACGGTGCTGATGGTGATGTTGTGGCGCACCACCCCGGCCACGGTCGTGGCCAACCCTTCTCTGAGAGGAGGGGACAGGGGTAGTGCCAGTTGACGCCTCAAACCAGCAGAGTTAAATTCCCAGTCACAAGCTGGGAATTTCTGTTATAGACAGACAAGCATGAATTCACTCTTTCGCGTGTCCGAGCGCAACCATTTCGGCCTCATCTTCATGACGCAACTCGCCGCGTTGTGCGAAGGGTCGTATTTGAGCGTAAAAGAAGCGGCCTCGGACATGGGAATGTCGCAGGGGTATCTGGAAGAGGTGGCCGGGGCGTTGAAAGCGCAAGGTTTGATCGAAGGCCGTCAGGGACCCGGGGGTGGATACCGACTCGCAAAAGCGGCGAATGAGATTTCCGCAAAGGACGTTGTCGAAGCGCTCGAAGGCCCGGTCGCGCTCGTGGCTTGCATGGACGGCGGATGTCCGGTGGAAGGGAAATGCGGCAGCAAAAAGTTGTGGGGATTTTTGCAAAAGAATGTGTTGGAAACTCTTGATACGACTTCGATCGGAGATCTCTCGACTTCGCTCGAGATGACATAAGTATGAGAAAGCGAACGAACATCATCTATCTTGATCACGCGGCCACCACGCCGACGGACAAGGCGGTGCTGAAAGCGATGCAGCCGTATTTTTCTGACGTGTTCGGCAATCCGTCTTCGTTTCACACGCTCGGCATGCGCGCGAAAGAGGCGGTGACCGAAGCGCGTATCAAGATCGCAAAATTGTTGAACGCGCATGAGGACGAAATTCTGTTTACGTCCGGCGGAACCGAGTCGGACAACATGGCCGTGCTCGGTGTGCCGCGTTATTTTGTCGCCGAGATCAAAAAGACGCATGGACCGGAGGCCGTGCCGCATGTCATTACGAGCGCGATCGAACACCATGCCGTGCTGGAGCCGCTGATTTGGCAACAGCGTCGCAAAGAAATCGAGCTGACCGTTGTTGGCGTGGATCGGTACGGCATGGTGGATCCGAAAGAGATCGCGGCGGCCATCAAGCCGACGACGGTGCTCATCAGTATCATGATGGCGAACAACGAAATCGGTACGATCGAGCCGATCGCGGAGATCGGACGCGCATTGCTCAAGCATCGAAAAGAGAAAGGTACGGCGCTTCCGTATTTTCACACCGACGCCTGCCAGGCGACGGGATTTTTGGAAATCGACGTCGAAAAATTGCATGTCGACTTGCTCACGCTGAACGGTTCAAAGATTTACGGCCCCAAGGGCGTGGGGGCGTTGTATGTTCGCCGTGGCGTGAAATTCCAGCCTCTTATGATCGGCGGGGGGCAGGAAAAGAATTTGCGATCGGGTACGGAAAACGTCCCCGCCATCGTTGGTCTCGCCAAAGCGTTGGAGCTCGCGCAAAGCGATCGCGAACGCGAATCCGCGCGCCTCACGGAATTGCGCGACCGCCTCGCCGCGGGATTGCTCGCGATCCCGAAAACGATCCTGAACGGTCACCCGACGGAGCGGTTGCCGAACAGCGTGAACGTTTCGTTTATCGACATCGAAGGCGAGGCGGCCGTGTTGTATCTCGACGCGGAGGGCGTCATGGCCTCCACCGGTTCCGCGTGCGCGTCCACGTCGCTCGATCCGTCGCACGTGATCCTCGCGACCGGCTTGTCCTACGAGGCCGCGCACGGATCCATCCGTTTCACGCTCGGCCATGCCACGACAAAGAAAGACGTCGACCACGTGCTCAAGATCGTGCCCGGCATCGTCGAGCGTCTGCGCATGATGAGTCCGGTGAATCTTGATATGAAGTATTTTGATCGACTAACGAATAGCGACTAACGAATAGCGATATGTCCGAACCCATCACAAAAGCCACGAACGAAGCCCGCAAGGGCGACGTCGTCGCGCCGACAAAAGAAAAAGGCTGGTTTTACACCGACACGGTGAAAGACCACTTTTTTCATCCGAAAAATTTTCTCGACGAGGAAACCGGATACGAGGACGCCTATCTTGGCATGGTCGGATCGCCGGCCTGCGGCGATGCGATGAAAGTCTGGCTGAAAATCGAGGATGGGAAGATCAAGGACTTCAAATGGAAGACGTTCGGTTGCGCGTCGGCCATTGCCTCGACGTCGATGCTGTCCGTGATGGTCACGGAAAACGGCGGGATGTCCGTAGATGAGGCGCTGACGCTCCGCCCGCAGGACATCATGGCCCGTTTAGGCGGATTGCCCGCGCGCAAAGTGCATTGTTCCGTGCTCGGCGACAAAGCGTTGCGCAGCGCGGTCAACGATTACTTCCGCAAGACCGGACAACACGAGAAGATCAGGGTCGAAGCGGGACGCATCATCGACAAGGTGTTAAAAATTACCGATCACGACATTGAGGAAGCCGTGCTTGAGGGCGCGGATACGCTCGAAAAGTTGCAACAAAAAACCAAAGTCGGCACCGGTGACCCGTCCTGCATTCCGGAGGTCGAACAGCTCCTCCGGTTTTACAAAGAGAAGTATTTTGGCGCATAGTACTTGAAGCTTGAAACATGAAACTATGAATGCGGCGGAAGCCTTGGAACAGACGCTGACCGACCTGAAACCGATGCTCGACGCGGCCGGTCGCGCGATTCGCGTGCTTGAATCGGATGGCACGAGCTGCAAGATCGAGCTTGCGGGCTTTTGCGGCGATTGCGCCTGTACCGCCTCATACATCGAAGGGATTCAGGAAATCCTCGCGGAGAAAGCGCCGCAGATTACGAACATCGAGTTTGTGGATGCCGAAATCATCCCGACCGAGGAGGTACGACGAGCGGAGGGATCTCTTCGAAGCGATCCCTCGGCTGCGCTCGGGATGATGTGATCGCTATGTCGAAACCTCTGAAAATTTCCAAAGTCGTGGTGGATCGCGATTTGTGTATCGGCGCCGCGCCATGCGTGACGGTTGCACCGGGCGTGTTTCAGCTCGACGAGGAGAACAAGGCCGTCGTGATCGACGCGAAAGGCGCGGACGACGAGACGATTTTGCTTGCCGCACAGGCATGTCCCGTACAGGCGATCATCGTGTACGACGAAGACGGGAATCAGATTTATCCATAAATAAAGAACCGAGCTAAGCTCGGTCGGTCGAGCTAAGCTCGATCAGGGGGATGGCTCGGAGGCGGCAGCTCGGAGATGCCCTGCTCGACCTCTTCGTCAGAGAGATCGGGAAGGGCTTCGTTCGGCACGCCGAGCGTCCCGAGTTCACCGAGGCCGAGCACGCCCAGCGTCTGTAGCCTCGGACTCTGACACTGGTAGAGCTGGAGGAAGATCCGTCGCAGCTCCTCGATGAGGCGTGCCGGATCGTCGGTCTCGAGCGCGAGCAGGTCGCGCAGACGCTCGTACTCGAGCACCTCTTCGGTGACGTGCTCGACGAAGGCCATCTGCGACTTGGAGGTCGCTTCGAGCTCGTGGATCGTCTTCGCTTGGCTGCGATTCTGCTCCTTGAGCTCGCGGATTTCGCGCTCGAGCTGGATGAGTCGCTCGCGCACCGCCTTCTGGACGGCGGAGGTCACGAGACGACGGTTGAGCTCGTCGAGCGTGTGGACCTGTCGCTTGAGTTCGCCGTTCTCGACTTCGAGCTCGTACGCTCGCTGCTTGGTCTCGTCGAGTGCCTTGAGCCAGGCATTCTCTTCCTCCCAATGGAGGAGTTCTTGCTTGCGACTGCGGCCGGTGGCGTTCGATGAGGCGTCGAGCACGGCGTAGAGCCTCGCTCGAAGCGTGACATGAGCCACGTCCGGATCGACGAGATCGTCCAGCGTGAGTACGTAGGCCTCCGTCTCTTCCTTTGCGATGGCGCGGAAGTCGGAGACGATGCCGCCGTCGCCTTGACTCGAGAGCAGCTCCTCGAAGAGGATCTGTCTCGGACCGATCTCGATACGGAAGTCCTTCAGCGGTACCGGTTCCTGCTCTCGCTCCTCGGTGCACTCTCTCTCCTCGGTGCGGAGGTCCAGTACCTCGAGTATGAGACGTCCTCGCTTGATGAGGAGCGCCTCGCCGACGCAGTCGTAGAAGTTCGCGATCACGGCTCCTCTTGCGTACGTCCTTGTCGGGAGCCGGAGCTCCGGCTCGCGCGACGCGGGGAGCGGCGGCGGTCCACGCCGAACCGGGGCAGGGTCGTGTCGATCCGTCGGCGGGTCGACGAGCGTCGTGCGCTCGGTGTCGTCGTCGCGAACCGTCGGCCCGCCCACGACGATCTCCGTGCGGCTGTCCGGACGCTTCTCCGTCTCGAAGGAGACCGTTTCGTCCCTTCGAGGTCTGGGCAGGGAGATCACGTTGGACGGCTTCTTGGGAGCCGGGGGCGTGTTGGCCATGACTATTCTCCGAGTTTGTACCCCGCATTTCTGCGGGGGAAAGTCCGATTGTCCCGCGGGATTGCGAGAACATCCGACCATAGCGAAAAACGGGTCGGATGTCAATAAATTACAAGTTTCAATGTCTTCCCGTAACGTCCGTCAAGTCTTTTTGGCCAGGATGACGATCCGACGGATCAGGTGTTGGTCCGGTCTCGCATAGCGCAAATCATCCCGCACGATTTCGAGCCCGGAAGCCCCGGCGGCCGAGCGCGCATCCGTCGGCACGTTTCCGTGCGCGGAACGGTACTCCGGCCAGACGCAGACGAGCCTCGCGCCGGGTTTCATCAGGCGTGAAAGCACGGGCAAGGACTCTTCCCAGACGCGCTCAACGGCTTCCTTGTTCTTCAATAAAAATCCTTTTGGCTCGTTCCCGCGCAACGGCTCGCCGAGATAGCCCTCGGTGACGATCGCGTCAAACGGTTCGCGAAGATGGCTCGCGAGTTCCTGCGCGGGAGAGACGATCAATTTGGTTTCTTCGACGCGCGATCGTGGCAGCATGTCTTGCTCCGCCAACCATTCGAGATTGCGTTTGGTTCCGGCGATTTGTTTTGCATCGATATCGGAACCGACAAGTGTCGCATCCGGAAACATGAGCGCGGCTTCCATGAGCACCGTCCCGCCGCCACAGAAAGGGTCGAGAATTGATGTAGGGGTGCAATGCATTACGCCCGCACCGGAGAGATTCACCATCATTCTGGCGAGTTTGGGCGGTAACATGCCCGTTTTTGCGTCTCGGAACGGACGGCCGTAGTCGCGCAAGCTCCACGCGTCGGCGTTTTGGACATGCGTCGTGAGTCCGACGATCAGGCGACGTTTTTCGACGCCGATCACGAAATCGTATCCCTCCGTCGTGAGCTTGAGTTTCGCGACGGCGGCCGGTGAGATTTCTCCCTTGTCACCCGTGACCCATCGAACCGAGCGATCCCGATCCTGCAGGGCGCGTTTCAATTCAATGGGTAATTTTTTGAGAGCGTTTTTTTCTTTCGAGCTTCCGAAAATCGTGAGTCCGAACAAGACACGTTCGGCGCGAGGGCGAACGTCGATTTGGTCGGCGATTTTTTGCGCGAGCGCGGACACGTCTTTCGAGGCGTCACTCTCAAATAGTACGTCCCCCAATTTTACGGTGCCCGCCAGACGATTTTGGAGGATGATGCCGTCGAAGTCGGCCGTGTCCACGAAGAGCATCGGACCCGATCGGTGTTCAATGCGCTGCTCCAAGACGGCCTCTGCTTCGGCGAGAGACAAATCCGGGTGGCTTCCGGTCAGCAAAAAATGCTTCATGTAAGCGAAATATTAGCTTACATTCCGTTCGGGTGCAACCTTGACATATCTTATAATGTATGATGATGTTGACCGTCGCCAAGCGACTCGTTTGAGCTTCCGGCGACGGTGACAACACCGCGCCCTTTCCCAACCAAAGACGTACGAAATCGCAACGAGTTTTGCCCAAAGGAGGGCGCCATGAAGAACAAGTGGATGACGATGGTGTTCGCCGCGCTCGCGGCCTGGTTCGTGCCGGCCTTCGCGTCGGCCCAGCTGCCGATGCCGAATCCCGGCGAGATGCTCCAGCTGCGCGCGGACGATCCGCGCTGTAGCGAGGGCTCCGCGTGTTTCATGGTCGGCGCCTACCGACCCGGCGGCGTCGTGCGCTCGTTCGAGCGCATGCTCGAGATCGTGAACCGCGGTCGCCCCGAGGCCGGGCACGTCACCATGGAGCAGCTCGATGCCGCCAACGAGTGCGGCATCATGTACGTGCGCGGCACGGGTGATGCGCGCGTGTTCGGCGCCAACGGCACGTGCTCCCGCAATGGGACGACCGAACGCGTGACGTTCGAATCGTTCTGCGGCGAGAGCCGCGTCTGCGCGCGCTGGCCCTATGCCAACCGCGTGTACCACGTCCCGTCCGTCCGGATCCTGACGCCGGGCGAGCGCGCCGAAGAGATGGCGCGCGAGATCAGCGGCGACGAGTCGACGGAAACGGTCCCGGCTCCCGCCGCCATGGGTGCGCAGCTCACCGAGCTCGCGGGCCTCATGGAGAGCTCTCAGCCCCCGACGACCGCGCAGGTGCGCGGCGTCATCATGGCCATGGGCGACGCGCTCACGCGAGTGGGCGGCGGAACGCCAGCCGAGACGCCTCGCGTCGATATGGACTTCGGCGTCCCCGACGCCGAAGCCGCGACCGACGCCGCGCACGCGGACGCCCGGACGCGCGTCATCTCGCTCGAGCGGGAGCTCGCGACGGCCCGTGCGGCCATCGAAGGCCGCTGGCACTGGTGGATTACCTTCGTCGCGTGCCTGATCGGCATGTTCGCGATGTTCTTCATCGGTCGCTGGTCCGCTCCGCGGATTCGTGTCGAGGACGAGGAGGCTCCGAACGAGCCCATGGTGCCCAGGCGGGAGCTCGACGAGGCGCTCGAACGAGCCACGGTCGCGGAGCAGTCCGCGGACAGCCTCCGTGCCTGGTGGTTGGCGATCAAGGAGGTCTTCGAAAAGGCCACCGGCAAGAGCGACCCCAAGCCCAACGAGATCGGCGAGTTCATCCAGCACGCGCACGACAACGTCGTGGTCTGGAACGGATCGCTCAAGGATCTCACGCCCGCGCAGCTCCGGGAGGAGCGCGAGCAGGCCAAGCTCTTCCGCCAGATGCGCGAGGAGTGGCAGACGACGCCCGGCGTCGATCCCGCGTTCATCCTGAACGTCAGGAACGTCGCGAAGACGCTCGCCGCCTGGTGGCGTCTCGATGCGCTGACGAAGGCCTGGAGCGGGATGGAGCCCGCGTTCGCGCTGAGCCCGACGGCTCCGGACGGCGGCCTCGCCGCCTACCTCGACGGCCGCGTCGAGCGCGAGATCGAGGCCGTGCGGCTCGACGAGGCCGAGAAGCGTCGCGAGCTCGTCGCCCAGCGCGACGGCTTCGAGCGGCAGCTCATCGAGGCGCATCGCGAGATCAAGGCCCTGATCGAGATCCCGCCTCCCGCCGTGGGCGATCCCGATGCCGAGAGGCGCCGGACGCTTGCGCTCGTGAACGAGCGCGTCGGCGCGAAGCTCGACGAGACGCTTGCCGAGTTCGGCAAGATCGCGGACGGCGAATCCGTGGGTATCGAGGAGATGCGGGCCGAGCTCCGGCTCGTGAAGCGTCAGAAGGTCGCTCCGATCCTCGACTTCCTGCAGCGCGTTCTCATCGGCGTGGCCGGTGCGCGCAAGGAGCTCGACGTGCTGCTCGCGCCGCACGAGACCGAGGAGGTCGTGCGCGAGCCGGGACGCATCTACACCCCGCCGCGGCCGGCGCTGCCGTCGGTCCCGCCGCCGCCCTCCGCCGAGGAGACGTCGTATCCCGGTCTCTTCGGAGACGGGGCGATGGACGACCTCGGCGAGACGGCCGAGGCGACGCCGATCGTCGACGAGAAGACGCGGTTCGTGAAGAACCCGCTCCTCGAGGCCGAGCGGGCGAAGTCCGAGCTCCCGGCGGAGAACACGAATCCGTTCGCGGAGCATCCGGACTTCGCCGGCGGCAACGGCGCCTCGCGCGACGACGAGACCACGAAGGTGGTCCACGTCGATGGCAACGGCCGTCCGCGCCGCGACACGCATCGTGGCATCGGGTTCGCCGCCGCCGAGCCCCCGCCGGTGCCCGAGCCGATCGCGGTTCCCGTCATTCCGCCCGACGGTTCGTCCGAGGGCGAATAGCACGGACGTACGTCTTCCCATCTGCCCATCCCCGTTCCGGTTCGTCGGAACGCGGATGGGCTTTTTCGTGCACGAATGCTTGACCGTTTCAATACATTATGGCCAAGTTTCGGAGTAGCTGGCAGCGAGCCGCTGGCAGCTAAGGGGAAAAATTTTGCTCGTTTGGCAATTCATACCAACAGAAGGGAGGCCTGCCATGGCCACGCTGATCCGTTCGATGTTCATCGCCGCGTTCGTGGCGTTTCTGTTCACGCTGCTGCCGACGTTCGCGTCGGCGCAACACGTTCACGAGGTACGTCCGGCCGGCGCGGACGAAGTCCGCATCGGCGTGGACGGTCCGGCTTCGATCGACGAGGTCGTGAGGCTCGCGCGGCGCATCACGGGCAACTCCGCGCTCACGGCGGACGACGTGATCGCGAACCTGCCGCATGCGCGGCGGTACGCCTGCCGCGCCGGCGGAAGACTCGTGTACTTCGGGCCCGATCCCGCGTACGGCGGGAGGTGTCCCGAAGACGGGATCCGGCGCGAGGGCGTGCTGCGGGGCGTGGCGTATCGTGTTCCGCGCGAGCATGGCGTCGTGCTGCCGCCCGTCGAGAGACGGGTGCGACGCGCGACGTCCCCGGCATCGGATGAAGCGTCCCAACGACGTATCGCCGAACTCGAGTCGCGGCTTGCCGCCGTGATGGCCGAGCGTGACAGGGTCATCCGCGAACGTGAAGTTGCACGTGATGCGGCCATCCGCGAACGCGACGAGGCTCGAGCGGCGTTCGCCGCACGTCCGACCGCGCCGAACGTCGTGTCGGTGCCCGGTCTGCCGGAGGTGGCGGGGCGTGAAACGATCACGTTCGCGTCGCGCCTGCACGGCGTGCCGGTGTGGGGATGGTTCGCCATCCTCGCGCTCGCGCTGCTCGGCGGCGCGTTCCTGATCTTCGGCCTCGTCGTCCTGCCGCATGAGAAGCGACCGCTCGTCGATCGAATCGACGAGTTGGAGGAGGCGAAGACGAAGGCCGAAGGCGAGTTCATGGCGAAGAACGTCGAAGCCAAGGAGGCGGATGAGGCTCTCGCCAAGGCGCGACGTCGCATCGCGTCGCTTCGCGCGGCCGGAACCCGCGCCATCCGCATGGGGAAGCGACTCTTCGAAGAGAGTCGCGCCTCGGCGGAAGCGCACCGCGCCCTCAAGGAGGACGAAGAGCGCGCCGCGACCATGCTCATCGAGTACCAGAACCGGAAGGAGCGCATCGCCGAGAACCATGCGAAGCTCATGCAGCTGCGCGAGGAGGAAGAGCCCTTCCTGCATCTCGAGACGCTCATCCGTCAGACGGAGACCGATCGTGAGCTCGCGTTCGAGCGCGAGGACATGGACGCGATCACGCAATACGATCAGGCGCTCGCGATCTATCGCGAGAATCTCGCGTCCCTCGGGGACCCGAGCGAGCTGCGCGCGCAGATCGCGGGCCTCACGGCCCTGCTCGCACGCGATGTGCAACTCCAGTGCGGCGTCGCGTTCGACACGCGCTCCGCCGACGAGCGTCTCGCGCACTGGGAGGACCTTCGGTGCGAGGAGCTGCGCCGCTCTGCCGCGACGCGTAAGAACTACGAGACGCTGATCTCGCTCCTCGAAGAGCGCGAACTCGCGCGTGTCGCGGAGCTCACGGGGAAGCGTCGCGCGCTCGATGCCGAGTTCGCTTCCAAGGAAGGTGCGCTCGAGGGCCGCCACTGGCTCTACGCATCGGCCAAGCACGATGCCGAGGAGTCGCTGCGCGCCGCGGAGCGCGAGCTCGCGGAACTGCGCGAGTCGCGCGACGAGCACAAGCGTCTCGTGGACGCCTTCGCAGGCGACCCGTCCGCGCACGCGCAGGCGATCTTGCAGCGCGACGCGGTCATCGCCGACCTGGCGCAGAGGCTGCGCGAGGCAGGGATCGACCCCGGCAAGCTCCCGCCCACGCCGTCCAACGGCTCGTGGCCGGAGGAGATCACCGAGGAGTTGCCGCTTCCCGGCAAGTCTGGCACGCCCGCCTTCGGGACGCCGCGCCGTCCGCGTACGCTCGCGGCCGAGGCGAGTCCGGAGGCGATCCGGGCCGAGCGCGACAGCCAGCTGCCCGCGCCGCCCAAGAGTCCGCTGAGCGCGGTGAACCGCGCCGTTTACAAGCTCCTCGACGATTTCTCGATGCTTCCGCGCGAAGCCTGGACGATCGTCTGCGAGAAGGAGCAGGAAGCGGCGGACTGGGCGTACCTGATCGCCCACTGCGCCATCTCGGCGCCCCGCATCGGAGAAGTTCCGCTGCGCAAGCTCATGACCGCGGTCGGGCGCCGCGCCCCCGAATGGCTCGATGAGCGCATGCGGCGCCGGACCGATCCGCCGCCCGCTCCCTCGATGACGTAGTCATCATCTCGCCCCTTCTCCGGGGCGTTTTTGTTTGAACCCTTGCCAAAATAATGGGTTTTCGTTAAGGTTCGGCTACTAATTTTTGACCGTGACTGGCCTTTCCGAAAGTGAGTAGAGAAGGAGTGAGTAGTGAGTAGCTTGGCTACTTTCCACTCACTACTCCCTCGTTCACTCGGAGCCCCAAATAGGGGACATGTCACCTCATATGTCGGAACAGACCGCTCGTCGCTACGAGTTGCTCTACATCATCCCGACGACCTTCACCGACGAGGAAGCCGGTGAGATCGAATCGCGGGTATCGGGCCTCGCAGCCAAAGTCGGCGCGACCGTGGAATCCACGACGCGTCTCGGCAAGTACCGCCTTGCCTATCCCATCAAGAACCAGCGCCACGGCTATTACGTCATGGCGATGCTGGCCGCTGAACCGTCCGTCGTCGCCAAGATGGATGCCCAGTTGCGCATCACGCCGGAAGTCCTGCGCCATCTCATCCTCTCGGCCGAAGAAGCCGGATCGGAAGCCAAGTACGAGCTTGTACAGTTCGTCGAAGTGAATGTCGAGGACAAGGATACGCGTCCGCGCCGCCGCCTCTCTAAGGACAAGTCGAGTGAGGAAAAGGACGAGGAAAAGCCCGCCTCCGCCGAAGCTTCGGCGGATGCCAAAAAAGAGGAAGAAGCCAAGAGCGAGGAAACGGTGTAATATCAAAATATATGGATCTGAATCGCGCCATGATCATCGGAAACGTCACGCGGGACCCGGAGGTCCGGACCACGCCCACGGGACAGACCGTCTGCTCGTTCGGCGTCGCCACCAACCAACAGTGGACCGACGCGCAGGGGCAAAAGCAACAACGCGCCGAGTTCCACAACATCGTGGCTTGGGGCAAGCTCGCGGAAATCTGCGGGCAATATCTCGGCAAGGGACGCAAAACCTACATCGAAGGGCGTCTCCAGACGCGCGAGTGGGAGGCGCCGGACGGTCAAAAGCGAAACCGTACGGAGATCGTGGCCGATAACATGATCATGCTCGACCGCAAGGATCCGGGGGCCGCGCCTCGCCCGATGGGGAGTTCCGCTCCGGCCGGCGACGCCTCCTCGTCCGCTCAAGCTGCGGCGATCGATCAGGGCGTTTCAGATCAGGAAATCAAGTTGGAAGACATCCCGTTCTAGAGAGCATTCTAAAACATTCACCCCGCGCGTTTTCGGATGATCCGTTCCCGACGCGCCCTCATCTATGATGAAATCCAAACAGTCACGCAAACCCAAGACGTGCTACTTCTGCCAGACGAACGTACAAGCCATCAACTACAAGGACACCAAGACGCTTCAGCGCTACCTTTCTTCCTTCGGAAAGATCGTGCCGCGCAAGCGCTCCGGCGTCTGCGCCTGGCACCAGCGCAAGCTCGCGAACGCGATCAAGCGTGCCCGGTTCATGGCCTTGCTGCCGTACTTGGTCAAATAACATTATCCCCGCCTCGTGTGGGGATTTTGTTGCTATTTTATACGGAATTGGTAAGACTGTGGCATATGCAGGAACAACCGCAAGGAGAGCTCCAGCCGGAACGCGTCCGCATGGTCCGGCAGGAGTCCATGATCGCCAAGGGTTTGGAAGACAAGCTGCAGAACCTGCTTTTGGCGGAAGCCGATGTCGAGAACGTCATGGATAACACCGCCGCACTGGCGCGGGCGCTGGAAACGGGGAAGGAGCCGGATTTCTCCTGGGTGCCAGACCGGCTGCGCGTGCAGGTGATGAGCGAGTGGAACGATGCCCATGAACGCATCGAGTCTTTCAAGGAGGCGCAGCGCGAGCAGCGCACGGAACGGGCAAGCGAACTTGCGGAGGAGGTCGAGGATCTCGAGTTGAAGGAGGCGGCGGAGCGCGCGGCGAAACTCGACGAGCTGGAGCGGCAATTCGAAGAGGCGTCGCAGGAGGTGTCCGAGCGCGCGGAACGTCGGGCGATCGCGGCCGAGCCGACGGCGATTACGAAAAAAGAAACGTTTTTTCAACGCATGCTCCGTCGTCGGAAGAAGTCCGAATAATCTCATCTCTTCATGTCGGTTGAAATGATTCGCGTTCGATCGAACGTCGTGAAAGCCTTGCGACGTTTTTTTGACGAGCGCGGATTTTTGGAAGTGCAAACGCCGCGATTGGTCGGATTGCCCGGACAGGAGCCGTATCTCGAACCGATGTGGTCCGAGGTGACGCAAGCTGACGGCACGACGCACCGCGCCGCGTTGATCACCTCTCCCGAATACGCGATGAAGCGTCTGCTCGCGGCGGGATTCGACAAGATCTATGACCTTGGTCCGTGTTTTCGCAACGGCGAACCGTGGGACGGCACGCATGATCCGGAGTTTTTGATGATCGAATGGTACGAAAGGGGGATCGGGTTGGACGAGCTGATGGATCGGACGGAGGAGATGGTGAGATATGTGGTGCGCGCATGCACGGGTCCTGCCGCGGCTCACGATTTTCGATCCCGCCAAGGGCGGGACGAGAAATCGCTCGCCGCGTCACCCATGCATGAGTTCACCTGGGGAGTGAAGCCTTTTAAAAGGATGACCGTGGCGGAAGCGATGAAGCGATACGCGGATGTCGATATCGAACCGCTGCTTGGCGATCGGGAGGCGATGGCGGAGGTTTGTCGCGCGCATCATCAAACCGTTGACGACAAAGACGCCTGGGACGATCTTTTTTTCAAGATATTCCTTTCGGAGGTCGAGCCGAAGCTCGGCGAGACGCCGACGTTTTTGTATCGCTATCCCGCCTCGATGGCGGCACTTGCGAAGCGCGATCCCGACGAACCGCGTTACGCGCTTCGGACCGAGCTTTACATCGGCGATCTTGAGCTGTGCAACGGGTTCGTCGAATTGTCGGATCCGATCGAGCAGCGCAAACGCTTCGAAGAAGAGCAGGCGCTTCGAGCCTCGCTCGGAAAAGAGACCTGGCCGATCGATGAACGGTTTATGGAGGCGCTTCCGCGCATGGGCGAGGCCGCCGGGATGGCTTTTGGCGTGGACCGCCTTGCGATGTTGATTGCCGGTACCGATTCCATCAGCGACCTCATGCCGATTCCCGTGCGGGAGCGGTTTTAGACGACCGGATCTTTTCCAGGGCGCGTGTCGCGCTTTGTAGGATGGATCGCTGCTTCTCGATGTTGTTTTGAGTGCGTGACAGCCGTTTTTCCCATGAGAGCGTGCGCATGCCCGATGATGTCGCTTCGTGTGGGAGAAACTCTTCTTGGTATGTGCGTTCGAAACGTTCCAGTTTGTCGAACGTGGCGTCTCTCTTTTTCGCCTTGGATGGGGACGGATCACGCTCCCACTCCTTTTTTGCCAGCGCGCTTTCTTCTTCCGCGACGAGAATATCCGTCAGCAACTTCCGTTCCTGCTCGAGCAGCTTCAGAATTCGTTTCGTCGCGCCGATGATCAGCCGATGTTTTCGTTCCGGATCGTGAAACGGATCCCGCTCCCCGTTGGGGATCGGCCGCACGCCGCTGATTTCTTGTTGCGCGTCTTCGGCCGGACGCGCCGGTTTCGGAAGATGTTCCGGTCGCATACGTGGCATGGTATCAGACGGTTGCGCATTGACGGAAGACAAGCCATTTGGCACCCTTGCCGCGTTCCAAGCTGTTAACTGTCATCTGTAAACTGTTTACTTTCGATATGGCTTCCCCTAACGACATCAAGAAGGGCGTGGTGATCAAGGACGCGGCGGGTCTCTGGCTCGTCGTCGAGTTCCAGCACATCAATCCGGGCAAGGGCGCGGCGTTCGTCCGCACACGCATCAAGAACCTGCAATCCGGCAAGACGCTGGAGGCGACCTACAAGACGTCGGAAACGATCGAGCTTGTCGAAGTCGAACATCGCAAGATGCAATATCTGTATCATGACGCGTCCGGTTACAACTTCATGGATCAACAAACGTTTGAGCAAGTCAGCATGCCGGATGATGAAGTCGGCGAGCAGGGCAAGTATCTGCGTGACGGCATGGAAGTGAATATCACGACGTACGAAGGTCGTCCGCTTTCCGTCGAATTGCCGCGCAAGATGACGTTCAAAGTCACGGAAGCGATGGAGGCCACCGGAGGCAACACCGTGTCCGGCGGGAACCTTACGAAGGAGATCACGCTCGAAGGCGGGATCAAGGTAAGAGCGCCGCTGTTCATCAAGCAGGGCGAGGAAATCATCGTGAATACGGAAACCGGGGAGTACGTGGAGCGGGCGAAATAGAATGAGGAATTAGGGATAAGGAATTAGGGAAAATAAAAAAGGAGCGGATCAAGTCCGCCCCTTTTTTCTCTAGGCCTTAGGCCTAATCCTTACCAAGTGGTTGTCAGCGTCACGCGCGGGGTCTCGGCGTAGGTTCCGACGCTGTAGCGGTTGGAGAGCTGTGCGTAGATGCGCGTCGTCATCGGCGAGCTGCCGGTCGGATACGAGACCGAACAGTTATACGAGCCGTTGCACACCGCGATCGGCGACGAAGATTGTTCGGTGTAGATCCGGACTTGGGCATCGTATTGCGGAATGTTCGATCCGGAGAACGTGGCCGTGAGGTACACGTTGCGGTTCGGTTTGAGCGCGTCGGTCGGCGCGTAGGTGATCAAACCCGTACCGAGAGCGGAGTTCGTGCCTCCGGCGTAGCTCGAGAGGTAGATCACCGGGGAGTGCTGCGTCATTGCGAGCACGCCGTTTCGGTCATAGATACGCGCCTGATACTGCGCCGTGAGGTTCGTCGAGGATTGGGCCTGCGGATAGACGTCGGCGACACAGGTCGAAACGTCGTAGCAGGTTTTTACGATCGTGCCGCGATGCGCATCGACGATGTCGATGCGATTACCCGTGTAGCTCCACGTGCCGCTGTTAAAGGCGTTGGCCGTGAGGCGCACAAGTTCGCCGGCGTTGATGTTCGTGCGATCCGCATTCAGCACGAGGCCGTTCACGTAGTTCACGCCGTCGTTTGAAGAACCCGTCGAGCCGTTGATGTAGATATCGTCCGAGTAGGCATTTACCACACGAGTACCGTCGTTGCGTCGAAGGACGGCTTCAAAGCGCATCGACGTTTCGCCTCCGTTACGGTTTACGCGAACCGTTCTTACGCAGGACGGGGTCGTGTCACAGCTGGCGACCAGGGTGTTGGTACGAGCGTCGTAGATGTCCACGACATGTCCGGATTGGTACTCGTATCCACCCACGAAGGTGGAAAGCGTCACCTGTTCGCCACTGGCGATCCACATTCGATCCGGGCGGATCGTGAGGAGGACGGAACTGGAATGGCCATCGAAATAGACAACGGGTCCATGCTTGATCGCGAGGCGGGTTCCGTTCGCGTCAAATGCAGAGGCGTAGTATTGCACGGACAGGCGTCCTTCGGGTCGGACCGGGTAAACCGTCACGGAGCACGTGGATACATTCGCACAGGAGCGCTCAAGAATGTCGCCGTCCACGCGACGAATTTCCAAGCGAGAAACCGCATTGGAATACGTACCCGTCAGAACGACCGCCTGTCCGTTCGTAATCGACGTACGATCAGCGGAAAGAGAGAGCGTTCCCGTCTGATTCGTCCCGTTGAACGTCATCGTCGGCGTATAGGCCGTGCGGAGTACCGCGCCGTTCCAGTCCTTGAGCTGGGCGTAGAGGCGGAACGTGCTTTCCGACGTGTTGCGGCGGAAGAACGTGCGCGACTGTGAGCAGTTCTGGACGTTGTAGCAGGTGAAGACGAGGTTGTTATCGCGCTCGTCATACACCTCGATGCGGCTCGCGTTGAAGGTCTGCGAGGACCACGCGGAAACCGTGATCGCGTCGCCGGAGTTGATCGAGGTCTTGTCGGTCCAGATCGAAAGCGTACCGGTCGTGCCATTGGTGATGGAGATCTTCGGGAACCATTCGTCCGCGATCACCGCGCCGTTCGCATCGATCAAGCGGGCGTGGAAGATGACGTTGTATACGCCACCCACGACGTTCATCGCGAGGGACGTCGAGCAGGTCGTCACGTTCCAGCAGGTCTTGATCGACTGCGCCGTGCGCGGGTCCTGGATTTCGATACGGTAGCTCGAGGGGAGCGTGTAGCCGCTGCGCAGCGTGGCGGTGAGCGTCACGTTTTCTCCGGCGTTCACCGAGGTGCGGCTGACCGTCGCGTTGAAGTATCCGAGATTGGAGGCGCCGTTCGAGGTCGAGCGCAGCGAATCGCTCGGCGTGGTGACGCCGTGGTATTCGTTGCTCACGTTGAAATCGGACGCGTTATAGATCGGCGTGCCGACGACGTAGTTGGTGAAATACACGTCCGGGATGTCATGGACGTCCGAACGCCAGTCCGAACCGTAGAGCTGCGCGGCGAGCGACTCGCTCGTGACATGGCGCAACACTCCGCCCTTGGCGACGGCGTAGGTGCGCGGATCGGTGTTGATCTTCACGAGCTTGGCGCCAGGGCGATACGTCACGTTTCCGCCGAGCGGGATCGAGATGAGGTCGGCATCGGTGATCGTGCGGACCGTGTCGAACGACGGGAACCAGGTGTAATAGGTCGCGGCGTTCGGAAAGACGTAGCGTTTGCCGTCGTTCGCATACCAATAGACCGTGATGGACGACTGGCCGCGGACGGCGGTGTTGGCCTGAAGCGGGGCGCCGGCTTGCGCGGCGTTTGCGGTGAACGCCGAAAACGGGGCGGCCACGAGCGCGGCCAGGACGAACGTAAGGAGAGTCTTGTTCATAGATGGTGAAAATCGCTAAGCGATAGGCTTTTCTTAGCAGAAAATTATTGAAATGTCAATCCGGAGAACGATCGAACTGTCAAGAGCGTGACGCGTTTGTTAGGATACCCGTCGTATGGAGAAATTTCTACGAGGATTGGCCCTGATTTCCGTCTTGGTACTGGCCGGCCAGGGCTGCGTGCTGCCGTTTCGGGCCGGGGACGTGCCCACGGAGGCACAACTTGCGCGGATGAGTCCGGAAGAAAAGGAAGCGGCGATGCAGGCCATGCTCGAACGGGAGCCCGCGCCCGAATTCAACGCAAACGAAGCCAAGAAAGCGCGGATGGAGGCGATCGAGGCCATGCGCGACGGCACGGCCGAGCGATTGGCGGACTTCCGGGCGACGCTCTTCCATCAGGTGACGGGAAGCGTACGTGTCGTGCGGGAGGGGGAGACGCTACGCGTCGTATTTTCCGAGGACTTTACCGTGACGCCCGGGCCGCGTCTCGTCGTGCGCGTTTCGGGGCGTGAGATCGCGCCGCTCGCCTCGACGAAAGGCGCGCAGACGTATGAGATCCCGGCTGGCATCGAGCTTGAGTCCATCGACGAGGTGGATGTCTACTGTAAGCCGTTCCATGTCGTCTTTGCCCGCGCTCAATTCGGGAATTGACCAAACGTGATGTTTCATCTAGGTTGATTTGCCCGACGCCTATCAGGGGCAAGTGGCGGAACTGGCATACGCGCCAGGCTTAGGACCTGGTTCCCGAAAGGGATTGTGGGTTCAACTCCCACCTTGCCCACCATCCAAAAACATCCGGCACATACCGGATGTTTTTGCGCGCGGTCCTACTGCCCGCAGGCGTAGTAGCAGGACTCGTACTCCTGCTTACATACCTCGTACGTGATCTTTTCGTTCGTTTGCTTGGCGCAGGCGTTGAACTCGTCCTCGCAGGCGAGGCGGCATTTGGTCACGTCGCTCAACTGCTCCTTCGGTTCTTCGGCGACGGCGTCGCGCTCTTCCTGCGATTCGGTCGGTTCAGTCGGGGAAGCCGGCGCTTGGGTCGACGTTTGGCTCGGGGGAGCGGCCAGCGTGTTCACTTTGGCGTCAAGCCGGTCGATCTTGCCCTCGACGCGGTTCATCTGCGTGCGCAGTTCGTTGATGGCGCGCAGGAGCGTCGTCGGCGTGACGGTCGTGGTTTGCGCGGAGGCGGAGAGCGTCATCGTGGACGCGGAGAGGACGACGGCGAGTGCGGCCATCCAGCCGACGGCATGCCAATGTGCGCCGTACCCGTCTTTGCTCATCTGGATCTTTTTCTGCTTCGGCGTCTTGGGAGCGGACTTCATACGAAAGGACTTTGTGATATCGAGAAATGATTGAATGGAAAAAGTATATCATACGGCCATGGGGATTGACGAACGCGACATTTTGTGCCAGGGTTCATCGTTCGCTCTTTGAAAGGAGGATGCCGATGCCGACACAGTTCACGGAGGCGCGACGCCTCCTGCGTGATGCCAAGGACGTTCTTATCATCACGGGCGCCGGTATTTCAGCGGAAAGCGGCGTGCCGACCTTTCGGGGGTCGGGAGAGCGCTGGCGTAACAGGCACTTCTCGGAGCTCGCGTCGTTGCGGGCCTTCGAGCAAGATCCGCGCCTGATCTGGGAGTGGTATCTCTACCGACGCTCCCTGGTCGCGGCGTGCGAGCCGAATGCGGCTCATCTCGCGATCGCCGATTGGGCCAAGTCCCGGCGCGGCGTCGAGCTGGCCACGCAAAACGTGGACGGTCTCCACGAACGGGCCGGGTTCGTCCAGCCGTTCAACCTCCACGGGTCGTTGTGGCGCAACGCGTGTCTCGCGTGCATGCGCGAGCGCGAGGATGACTCTCTCGCGTTCGACGCCAAGGACGGCCTGCCTCGTTCGCCATGCCACGGTTATGTCGAACGGCCGGCCATCGTCTGGTTCGGGGAGATGCTCCCCAAGGAGGAGGCCGATCAAGCGCGCGCCGCGGCCGTGATGGCCGACGTGATTCTCGTGATCGGCACGAGTGGCCTCGTACCGACGGCGGAGCGCCTCATCGACTGCGCAAAGGCGGCGCGCGCGATCTCGAATCCTTTCGGAACGCCGTCACCGCTCGTCGTGATCGAGGTGAATCTCGAACCGTCGCATGTTCCATGCGATATCCGTCTCCAAGGACGCGCGGGAGACATCCTGCCGCGCCTTCTCGAACGATAGATCTCTCGCTCTAACGGGAGGCTTTTTTTATTTTCGTCGCCAACGCTTCGAGATCTTCGCGTTCCGTATTCATATCCGTGTTCATGTGCGTTTCGTGGAACGCCTTGTCGCCATGATCTTTGCCCTCGGAGTCGATATAGCGGCCTTCCATCGGCTTGGATTCGGGCGGAGTGTTTTTTGGAGGGTGTTCCATAGTTATTTATTGAGACGACGCTTGAGCGCTTGTTCAAATAATGCTCGATGTTTCCCTTGATCGGAACCGTCTTTGCGTAGTTCGAGGCCGGCGTACCAGTTTTGTCGCATCAGCCCGAGTTTTCCCGGATGCATGATGCCCGGATAATCCTCGTCTTCTTGTCCGTTGGCACGTAATTCCGCATATTTTTCTTTTGCCTCCTCCATGGTGGGAAGTAAGAACCAATCGCCTTCGCTTGAACGGCAAAAGAACGGGCCGTCTTTACCGATAAGCGCGAGATCTTGAGGTGACTCGGCCTCGTTGAAGGCTCGAAATGCCCGTTCGAGCTCTTGGTCCGTCGTCCGATTGCCCGTTTTGAATACGGCCTTTTCTTCGCCCGTTTCACCATTGTACTCAAAGTCCAGAATGCCGAGTTGCTGTGTCACGATTTCCAGCGTATCCCGACCGGCCTTCGCGAGGTCTTTGATGCTTTCGTTATCCATTTTTTCCCGATCCCAATCGAATCCATATGAAGCCCAGGCGTAGGCACCCACGTTGATATTGGCGGTCAGGGTAATTTTTTCGATTCCCATCTTATCGTATTCGCCAAGGCTTGCTTGGAGGAGTTTGGCCGCGACGGCTTCCCCACGAAGGTTGGGAGGCAGCTCGAAGATTTCGTGGTGGACGGTTTTTTGCGTTCGTGATTCGTCACCTTCCTCGATGCGTTGTGCATGAAATTTGCGATTCACGCGCGCGCCTTTTCCTTCATCGGTTTTATAGACGAGATCAAGGTTCAGCTCGCCGAGCGAAAGTTCGCCGGTTTCGTTGTCGAATTCCAGCCGGTCGAGCCGTAGGACTTGGTCCTCGGCTTCGATTCCGGGAGCGAGTCCTTCGGCATAGCGCATGAGATCGTTTGCGCGGACGGCTGCCGCCGCGTCGGGTCCCATGATTTCGTGGACGGCGAGCGCGTTTCGGAGAATTGCCTCGCGCATGATGAACGGTCCGCGTTCCGAAAGCGGTGCATACAGTTCGCCGTGGAGTTTGAGTACTGATGCGCGAAACGCCGTATCGTCCAATAGGCGTTTCGCGTAGACGGGACCGACTTCGGATGCGAGGCGATCCTCGATGTCCTTGCGCGCCGCCTCGTGCTCGCGTGTCGCGTTCGCGACGGCATCGAGCCGAGCGACCGCTTCCGGATCCACCGCCATCTGCGACGCGAGATCCGCGGCTTCTTCCGCGGTCAGGCGTTCGCCCGCGAGCTCCGCGCGCAGTTCCTGATGCGCCTCTTCTGTCTCGCGTTCCAGCTCCTGCACGGTTTTCCGGTCCGCGGCACCAAGATCTGGGCGGGCTCGAAGCGCCTCGAGCTCCGTTTTCAACTCGTCGGTCATGCGCCCGCCCTCGATCAGGTAGTCGTTGGCGAGTTGCTCCGGCGTCTTCGGCGTTTCGCGCGTTTCCACGCGGCGTTCGGCGCGCTCGGATTCGCTCGGATCGATAAAAGGGTTGTCAGTCATATCAGGTTCGTTTGATGCTCGCGCGTAACTGCTCGAGCTCCTTTTCTTCGGACGCCGCTTCCACATGTCTCGCCATGCCGAGCGCGCGACGACGAATGTCGCGTATCCGTTTTCGAAAACGAGCCCATGCGGCCTGGATCCGTTCCGTCGTCAATCGCGCCATATCATTTATGATACTCTTTTCCCCTCGAGATCGTCTCGGCGCGGAAGAGTTGTTCGAGTAAAAGGAATCTCGCAACGGCATGCGGCCACGTCATCTTGCCGAGAGAAAGAACGGCGTCCGCGTCTTTGACGAGCGACTCATCCAGCCCCCACGATCCGCCGATCAGGAAAACAATCGGACGGCCACCTTCCGACCAGGTTTCCATTTGGCGCGCAAAGGTGGGGGAGTCGTATTGAACGCCGGTCTCGTCCAGAGCGATCACGAATGCATCCGATCCGTATCCTTTGAGTAGGCCTTCGGCTTCGGTTCGTTTTGCGCGTGTCGGATCCGGCTTGTTTGAGCCTCGATGACCCTCGGAAACCTCGACGACTTCGGTTTTCGCATAGGGCTGAAGGCGCGCAAGCAGGGTGGTTTGAGCCTCGCGTTGCCAGGCTTCGGGGAGACGTCCGACGGCCCGGATGTGGATGCGTTTCATACTATTGACGATAGAGGCATAATTTGCTATGGTAAAGCGTTCCTTCGAAATAGCTTAAAGCGTATAGGCGGCATACCTTGAGGTCCGGTCATGATGATCGGGCTGTGGGGTAGGCCAAGTTGAGAGGAGGCCGTGATGGCCAAGAAGAGCAACAAGAGCGAGTTCGTGAGCGGGATGGGCGTCGGGTTCGAGATCGTGAAGGCGCTCTCGGACGACGTGCGCTCCCGCGGCGGGTCCGACGAGGATCTGCGGCGCATCGTCACCGACGGTGTGCTGCGCGGCCACGTCGCCGACTTCCTGGTCGGCCGGCTGCGCGTGCAGGCGCGCGACCGCATCACCGTCCCCGTCCTTTCCGCCGACAAGCTCGTGGAGCAGGCGCAGTCGAAGCTCAACCTCACCTACCTCAACCCGGACCTCGCCAGGCGGGGGTTCGTCACGGATGAGGCCGGCAAGACCTACGAGGTCTTGGTCTGGGCTCCGGG
>RHKK01000024.1 GCA_008363075.1 Candidatus Uhrbacteria bacterium | reverse complement strand
GCGCTAGCCGACTGCGCCACAGCCCGTGACGTCTGGATGCTATCGAAGATTTTGGAAAATAGGAACGCCGCCGGTCCGTGGGAGTGGGGAAGTTGGGAGGGTTACCCACGGACCGGCGGCATAGGAGCCGCGCATGAAGGAGGTTGGGAGGAAGGTGCGCGGACCGCCCCAAGCTCACCAGCGTTTCCGCTTTTTGTCAATAGGTATAAGGTGACGCCATGCGTATCGCGATTGACGCCCGCATGATGGGGGCCGGGAACACCCGCGGCATCGGCCGGTATATCCACGAAACGGTCAAGGCCATGCGCGCCGCGGCGCCGGAACACGAGTACGTCCTGCTCGAGCCGCCCATCCGCTGGTACACGCTCGCGGAGCAACTCAAGATGCCGCGCGTGTTCGCCGACGCGCGGGCGGATGTCGTCTGGGTGCCGCATTGGAACGTGCCGCTCCTGTATCGCGGGGCGCCGCTCGCGATCACCATTCATGATCTTTTATTATTACATCAGCCCGCGAGCGCGAAGGCGTCCACACGCGGCCCGGTCGTCGCGTGGATGAAACGTCTCGGTCATCGCGTTGTCCTGCGGAACGCGATCCGCCGCGCGACCGTCATCCTCGTCCCGACGGAAACCGTCCGCCGCGACGTCACCGATCGCTTCCCGTCCGCCGCATCGAAGCTCGTCGTGACGGGAGAAGGGATAAGTAAGTTGACAGATGACAGTGAGCAGTTAACAGAAGCGAGCACTGTCAGCACTCAACTGTCAACTGAGAACTATTTATTCTATTTCGGCTCCGCGTATCCGCATAAACGTCTCGATCTACTGCTGGCGGCGTGGTCCAAGCTTGCCGTCGCGCACCCCGGTCTTTCACTCGTGATCGGCGGCGAACAAGATGTGTTCATGCACCGCGTGATGGACGAGGCCGCGCGATTGAGCCTTCCGCGTGTGCATTTCCCCGGACGCCTCTCCGACGAGGAACTTGCGGCCTATCTCTCGCGCGCCGCGATGCACGTGCACCCGTCCTCGTTCGAGGGATTCGCACTGCCGTCGCTCGAAGCGTTGTCGCTCGGCTGCCCGACCGTGGTCGCGGACATTCCGCTCATGAAGGAAGTCCTGCCATCGGAGGGCGTTTTCTTCTTTAAGAACGGCGACGCGGATGATATGATACGGACCATCGAGACGGTGCTCGGAAATCGCGACAAGGCGGCGGCGGCCGCGCGTCGGGGAAGGGAAGAAGCGCGGCGAAGGCATGGCTGGAACGACGTCGCCGTGCGGACGCTGGACGCCCTCGCTTCCGTTGCACACGTCCGTTGATCATTCATGCCCCGCGCCTCGTCAAAAAAGCCCGCGCAAAAAACCCGTCGGCAAAAGAGTTCCGACAAACCCGCGCTGCCGGAATGGAAGCGGATGAATTTGGCTGCTCGGCTCGAGGCGCAACTTTCGAAAGTGGTTGATCTAGGACCAGGTATCGTTGCGAGCGAAGCGAAGCAATCCGGGCGCTCGAAAGATTCGAATGAGATTGCTTCGTCGTCGGTGACTCCTCGCAACGACAAGGCGCAAATCCTGTCTTCCACCCGGCATCTCGATACTCGCCTGGTGGAGCACGTCGTCGCCAAAGCCGGTTCGGGGCGCCGCCGTTTGTCGGTGCGCGTCGGCGAGCATACGACGAGTCCGTATGTGGTGCCGGTTTCGGGTCTTGCGCGTAAAATCCGTGTCGAGTCGCGTGAGCCGATTCTGGAAACGGTTGAGGAATGGAATGCGCCGTACGAAGAGCCGCCGTCGATCGAGGACATGGCCGCGCTTGCGTCGGCCCTGTATCTCCACCGCGTGGAGCCGGCGCTTTGGCTCGAGCAATTCACGCCAGGCGATGCCGAGGTCGCGTACGGGGAACGCTTCGGCTGGTGGTCGCGTCTACGCGCGCCTCTCGTCCGTTGGGAACCGGCGGTGGGAGAGTCGGGAGGCGGGAGGGAAGAGGCGATAGCGGAACCAAAACGCGTCATGCCCGACGCCGTGCACCTGGATGCGTCGCCGGAATCCGTCGGCTCGCGTCTTCGCCGGCGCGTCATCGAGGCATTTGCCAAGGCCAAGGACCGTGAAGACGCGCTCATCGCCGAAATCGAGGAAGAATGGGGCGTGCCCGTGCTCGTCCCCAAGATCGCACCCGCGCGCGTGATGGTCGGATTTTTCGCGCTGCTCCTGCTCGTTTCGCTGCCGGCCGGCGCGGTGTCGCTCTCGCGATCGGTGGGCGCCTCGTGGGCGGAGGTGGGCCGTCACGGCCGATCGGCCGCCGATGCGACCGTCGCCGCGCTCGCGGGTGCGGCGACCGACTCTGCGGCGTGGGGACGCGTGTCGAAGAGCCTCAACGAGACCGATCGCGCCCTGAACCGCGTAAACGCGCTCGCCGTCGCCGTGACGCAGGCGCTTCCCGACACGCGCGACGCCTACGCGAGCGCACGACGCCTCCTAGCCGCAGGCGACGCGTCGGCGCAGGCCGCGGAGCTCCTCGCGCAGGGCCTGGACCGCGCGTTCGCTGAGCCCGCGCGTTATCCCGTGGACCGCGGCCGCGTGTTCAAGACGTATCTCGACGCCGCCGTCCCGCTGCTTGACGAGGCGAACGAGGCGCTGGCAGGGGTTCGTCCCGACGCCCTGCCCGAAGCCGAACGCGCCAAGGCCGCCGAGGCGGCGCGGCTGCTCGGCACGGTCCGCGAGGCCGTCCGCGAGCTGCGCGCCATCACCGACCTGCTCATGGCTGCGGCCGGCGACGAGCATCGTCGCAGCTATCTTCTCATCTTCCAAAATCCGACGGAGCTGCGACCGACCGGCGGCTTCATGGGCTCGATCGCGCTGCTCACGCTGGATCGCGGCGAAATCAAATCGCTGGAAGTCCCGGGCGGCGGGCCTTACGATCTGAAAGGCGAATTGAAAGAGCGTGTACGTCCGCCCGACCCGCTCCGTCTCGTCGCGTCGCGCTGGGAGTTCCAGGACGCGAACTGGTTCCCGGACTTCCCGACAGCGGCCGAGAAGATTCGCTGGTTCTGGAGCAAGAGCGGCCAACCGAGTATCGACGGTGTGGTCGCCGTGAACCTGCGCCTCCTCGAGCGTTTACTCGAGGTCACCGGCTCGGTGGAGCTGCCGGCCTACGGAAAGACGATCACGGCCGAGAACGTGTGGATCGAGATGCAAAAGGCGGTCGAGCTCGAGTATGATCGCGAGGAAAACAAGCCCAAGAAAATCGTCGGCGACCTCATGGCGGAGTTGCTCGGCCGCCTGAAGACCGCCGGCCGGGACGATTGGATGAAGCTGATCGCGCTCGGGACCGAGTCGCTCGAATCAAAAGACATGCAAATCTGGCTCGTGCGCGACGAGGAGGAGGCGATGGTCGAGCGGTTCGGATGGAACGGCTCCTTCAAGGAGACGCCGGGCGATTCGCTCGCGGTGATCGGCGCAAACATCGCCGGGCAGAAGTCCGATCGCATGATCCGTGAAACCGTGGAACATCTTGCCGAAATCCAGCCCGATGGTTCCATCATGGATACGGTTCGCATCACGCGCACACACACCGGCACGAAGGGGGATCTTTTCAGCGGCGTGAACAACGTCACGTATTTGCGCGTGTATGTGCCGGAAGGCTCCGAGCTGTTATCCGCCGAAGGGTTCTCGCCGCCGCCCGCGGACCTGTTTAAGCACCCCCTCGACACGGACGACGTCGACGCGGATCTTGAGGCCGTCGAATCCAAGCCGAGGGTGTTGCCGGGCGGCGTGAAGGCGACCGACGAGTTCGGCCGTACGGCGTTCGGCGGTTGGGTACAACTCGAACCGGGCGAGACGCGCGTGACCGAATTCCGATACCGCCTCCCGTTCACGGCGCAAGATCTCGCCCGCCGCCTGCGACCCGGCGGCGCGCCCAAGCCGGACGCGATCCGTCCCGCGTACACGGCGCTCTATACGAGCCAAAGCGGCAAGCCGGAGCGCGAGCTCAAGGCGCGCGTGCGTTATCCGTCCGAATGGGAGCCCGTGTGGACGCACGCGTCCGGTCTCGCCTTCGAGGCGACCTGGGATCGCGATCTCGTCGCCGCCGGGATGTTCGACGCTCTGGTACAATAGGCGCATGACGGAACGGAAACGATCCAAACCGGCGCCCGTCCCGAAGCCGCCGCCGCGTCCGTGGCGGCGGGTCGCGTTTTCGTTTTCAAAGGAACGGGAGGCCTCGGCGGCCGAGCGCGAGCGTGAAGTGACGAAGGGGTTGGAAGCGATTTATCTCACCGATGGGGCAAAAGACGATCTGAAAACGCTTGCTCCCGCGAAGCGTAACCGCGCGCTTCGGCTCTTCGGGTGGATTGTCGGGTTTTGTGCCGTCGCGAGCGGTCTCGCTTGGGCCGGACTGTGGTATGTCGGCGCCGGCTCTTCGCGTGAAGCATCCGGCATCCGGATCTCGATCGAAGGACCGGCCACGATCGGTCTTGGTCGGGAGGAGTCGTTCGTGATCGCGTGGTCGAATACCTCCATCCAACCGGAACGCGACGTCGAGCTGCGTGTGTCGGTCCCTTCGGAAATGCTCGTTTCCTCGGTCAGTCCGCTACCGGATGACCCGCAACAGATCACATGGAAGCTCGGTCTTGTGTCGCCGGGCGCGAAAGGCGAAATCCGTTTGAAGGGCGTGTTTCTCGGCACGCTCGGCACGCAAACCGCCATCCAGGCCGTCGCGACCTCTCGTGATGACAACGACCGGGCGCGTGAGGCGCTGGTGACCCACGCGATCGCGTATGGCGAGACCGTACTCGTCGGGACGTTCGACAGGCCGGCCAAGGTCGTCGCGGGCGACGAAGTGACGATCCGGTACGCGGTTTCGAACCGCGGCGAGCAGGGCCTGCGCGGGTTGCGTGCGCGCCTTTCCCTTCCGGAGGGCTTCACGGTCGCGGCGACCGGTACGGGGCTCGACACGACCGCGGACGGGCGCGTAACGGAATGGCCGCTCGGGGATCTCGCAGCCGGCACGACCAACACCGTGAGCGTGACGGGCGTCTTTGCGGCCGGCAGTTCCGGCGACGTGGCGCTCGAGGCTGCGGTCGGCGTGTCCAGGCCGGACGGATCCTTTCTTCCGCTACTCGCGACGAACGGATCGGTCACGGTGCTCGCCGGAGATCTCGGTCTTCGGCTTGTCGCGAACGGGACGGATAAGGACGCGACGGTCACGCCGGGCGATCCGTTGCGCATCACCATCCAATACAAGAACCTGAGTCCCGAGCCGTTGTCCGGCGTGCGATTGCGTCTCGGATTCGAGTCGATCGTGGACGGCGCGTCCGCCACCGGCACGAGTCTGCTCGATTGGAGCGAGCTGGATGACGAAGGAGGCGGCACAACGACCACGCGCACGCGCGTCCAGACCATCGTGTACGACAAGGACGCGATGCCGGCGCTCGCGCGGCTCGAGCCGCAGGAGGAGGGGACGTTTGATCTCTCGATTCCGACGCGCGCGATTCCGGAGAACGGCAAGGACGCCTTCGTGCGCCTCATGCTCGAAGGGTCGATGGACCGTGTGGGCGACGATCGATCGACACGCGTGATCCGCACCGCGCCGCTTGCGTTCCGGTACCGCACCGATGCTGCGCTCGACGCCGAGGCGCGCTACTTCACCGAGGAAGGCGCGCCGATCGGCGCGGGACCGCTGCCGCCGCAAGCGGGCAAGACTACCACGTATCGCGTGTTCTGGCGCGTCGCGAAATCGCTCCATCCGCTCGAGGAGCTGCGTGTTTCCGCCGCGCTGCCGGCTTCCGTCGCGTTCGGCGCCGTCACATCCGTCGAGGCGGGCGCCTTCTCTTATGATGAGGCGTCGCGGACGGTGACCTGGACGCTGAACCGTATGCCGGAGGGCGTGAACGAGCTCGAGGTCTGGTTCGACGTACAACTCACGCCCACCGAGTTCGACGTCGGCCGCTTCGCGCAACTGCTTGGCGAGACGCGATTCATCGCCAAGGACCCCGTCGTCAACGAGCAGGTTGTGCGCGCATTGCCGCCGCTGAGTTCCGATTTGCAAACCGACGAAGGCGCACGCAACAAGGGCGTCGTACGCAAACCTTGACAAAAATATTATTTTCCTGCACGGTCACGAGAGGAGGTGCTATGACCCACGCCGACCTGGATCACCGGATCAACGAGGTGCTGTGGCGCGGCACGTCCGGCTCGCTCCTCATCGACCGACTCAACAACGCCTTCATCAAGGCCGGAGTGCCGGACCGCATCGAGACGCTCGACGATGTTTCGAAGCTCTCCGAGCCCGCCCTCCGCGCCGCGCTCGCGCGCCTGTCGCACACGTCCTACGACCGCGACCCCGACGAAGACCGCCGTCGCGCCGAGGAGCTCGTGCGCAAGGCGAGCTGACGCCCCACGTCCAGTCATCCGACCGGACAAGGGCTCTTTTTTGTTTTTCTTGATCCGTCCTCCCTGTTAACTGTCATCTGTTAACGGTAAACTGCCCTCGTATGTCACCGCACGAATCCGAAATCCCGGCCGTGTACAAATCGGAAGGGCGACGGTTGCGTCCGTCCCTCGCAAAGGAGTCGGTATTGAAGCTCCGCGCCGAAACCGCTCGTGCGAGATTCGTAGAACGGAAGGATCGTCCGGAAGATGATCCCGAACGCGTTCAGTCGTCGATGGATTTCGAGGAGGCGAACCTCGACCTCGAGACGTTCGATCTTACGCATGACCCGACGGGCGCGCTCAAGCGCGAGCGCGTCGGTGCGGATCTGGCCGCGCAGCTCGCCGAGCGCATGTCGGCGGAGGCGGAACCCGCGCCAGCCGTGGGGGCGCCCGAGATGATCACGCCTGTGTTGCTCGTGAACATGGGGGAGCTTGATCGTCTGAACAAGGTGAGTCCGGATTTCGGCAACGAGGCGCTGACTCGGCTCGCCGACGTGATCTCGCGCAAGGTGGAAGAAGGACTCGGCGAGGACGCACAGGGCAAGCCGGAGTCCTTTTACAAACTCTATCGTGCCGACAATAACAGCTTCATGATTCGGTTCACGGAAAAAATCCCGGCCGAACTCGCTCATTCCTTGCAAGAGAGTTTGTCTGCGCCCGCGGGAGAACGCTGGGGCGACGGCGATGACGTTTTTGAGAAGAAGGGAGTCGAGGCGCCGCCCGTGATCGCGGACATGGTTTCGGTCGAGGAGACGCTCGCGGGCCTGCCTCCTTCGTTGCGTACGTCCGGCAAGGCGGAGACGTACGCGGTCGGCGCGCTGAAGGACGTGCTCTTCACGATGCAGGACGCGAGGAAAATCGTGAGTCGCGTGGACCGCATGCGTGATGCGATCGCCAAAGACGAAACCAAGGCGCGCGACCTGTATGATAAGTTTCTGAAGAAGTCCCTGGCCGGCGTATTCGTGATGGAAACCGGACCCGAGGCGATCCAGACGTCGGTCGAGACGTTCGAACAATTCAAGGCGTATCTCGCGTCGCTGGACCAAGACCCTGCGCATGCGAACGCACAGTTGTGGGAGACGGCCTACGGGAAAGTGCTCGGTGATTTGCGTCTCCGCTACGAGAGCGACCGGCAATACGCGAAAAAACTGCAGGCATTCGTCGCCGAAAAAGTGCAGCGCGAACGCGGACTGACGGTCGCGGAACGGATCTCGTCGGTGCCTCCCGGCGCCGAGCTTCCTGCGGACCGGCCGCGTGAGGGGTTCGAGCCGCCGAACCGGGACGAGGCGACCGAGGGGCTCCGCGCATTCGCGCGGTTGCGGACGGAGGCGGGGCTTGCAAGAGACAATCTGGAAAAGGCGCGGGCGCAAGGCGCGCCGAACGACGAGATCGCACGGCTCGAGCAAGCCGCACGGATCGCCGAAAAGAAGCTTGACCGTGAGCGCGCGAAGCGCGACCAGGCAACGGGCCTCGAATTACGGGGACCGATGTTCAAACGCATGGAGTCGGCGATGGAAGATCCGTCAAAGCGCGTGGCTATGGTCTCCATCGACATGGGCTTTCTCAAATACTTCGATCAGGTCGGCGGACGCGAAACCGGCGACCTTGCGATTCTCAAGGCCGCCGAGCTGTTCCAACAGGTCCGCGACGAACTGTCGAAAGACGGCATCGAAATGAGCGTACATCGGCTGGGTGGCGATGAATTCGGCATGACGGTTGTCGGCGAGTCATCGGTGCCCGTGGAGGACTTCCGCAAACGCCTGCGCGAAATCGAAGCGCGGTTGCAACGTAAAATGCAAACGAGCGGACGCATTCCCGCCCAAGCCGGCTCGAAGCCCGGGTATTACGCGACGAACATCAACTTGGGCGTCGGAACGCATTTCTTTGAAAATGGCACCGCGGCCGAAGCGGAAGACGGGAAATACGGACTTACCGAACGGCCTCCCGAGGGGATCGTGACCGGCCTCCCGGAACATGCGGCATGGGTGCGCAACACGCGCGCGGAACATCTCGTCAAAGTCGCGGACAAGGTCATGGAATTCCGCAAGGCGTCCAACCGGCTGAACGCGATGCTGGAAAAGATGCACGGGATCGAGGTCTTGAAAGCCGGACAGGCATCGGAAGAGGATCTGCGTCGCGAGGAGGAGCATCTCAAGCAGCTGCTGGCGTTCTCCGACAAGGCGATCTTCGGAAAAGAGGGCCGCGCAAAGCTTGAAGCCTGGCGCAAGCGGCTACAGGCAGGAGACATGCCGGAAGACATGGACGCGGAAGTACACGACTTTGTCTGGGAGATGATGGAAAAGACGTTCGAACAGGAACAGGGTGAGCGGAAAGATCTGGAAAATCATGTCGAGTACGCCGTTCGGATCGAATATCTGAAGGAACGCATCAACGAGTTGCAAACGCGCCTCGATGCGGCGGAAGGCGCGGAAGGAAGGGTGAAGGAGCGTCACGAGCACGAGCAAAAACGGCTGCAGGAACGGTTGAAAGCAGCGGAGGAAGACTTAGAAGAGGTGAAAGCCCTGCGGACGAGCCTAGCCGCCTAGTTCGCGTATCGCATATCGCACATCGTCTGACGATGTGGGATGCGCGATGCAAGATTCGCGAACCCGTGTTACACTGCAGGCGTTCATTCCGTCTTATGCAACCGGTACGACATCGCCGCCCAGGCTCCGTGCACATCAGCGCCCCCTCGTTTCCCGTCGGCGTCCGGCCGTCGGTGTATCGACGTATTGCATATACGTTTATCGGACTCACGGTCGTGGTCATCCTTGGCGTCCTCTGGCTCACGTCCGTGCGTGCCGATGTCGTCGTGCGTCTGAAGCGAGATGCGGTGCGTCTCGACGGCGTCGTCGAGGTCGCGAAAGAGCCTCGCGCGGGGCAGATCCCCGGCCGAGTCGTGCAGGGGACATTCACCAAGACGCGCGAATATACCGTCGCCGGCGAATCCGGTCAGCCGTCGGATCCGACCAAAGCCCCCGCACCCGAACCGACGCCCTCCGACGACGTTCGCGCCCGCGGCACGGTCAGGATCGTCAACAACTACTCCCGCGAGCAGCCGCTCGTGCGCACGCCGCGTCTTCTCACGCCCGACGGCAAGCTCTACCGCATCGACGAGACGATCCGCGTCCCCGCCGGCGGTTCGGTCACCGTCGCGGCGTATGCGGATCAGCCGGGGCGTGCCTTCGTGCTCACCGCACCCACGAAGTTCACGATTCCCGGCCTCTTTATCGATCTTCAGACGTACATTTACGCCGAGACCGTCGGCCCGTTCGAGGCGGTGCCGCTCGGGACGCCCGCCACGGCGTCGGTGACGCCGACTCCCTCGCCGACACGGCCCGTATCGCCCAACGCCCGGCCCGTCTCGTACGAAGATCTCGACCGTGCAAAAAAGACCCTGACCGACGAGATCCTGAACGAGGCCATGCGCACGCTCGCGAATCAAGTGG
>RHKK01000006.1 GCA_008363075.1 Candidatus Uhrbacteria bacterium | reverse complement strand
CCCGGAGCCCAGACCAAGACCTCGTAGGTCTTGCCGGCCTCATCCGTGACGAACCCCCGCCTGGCGAGGTCCGGGTTGAGGTAGGTGAGGTTGAGCTTCTCCTTCGCCCGGGCGACGAGCTCGGCGGCGGAGAGGCGCGGGACCGTGATGAGGTCCTGCTTCTCGCTCGACGGACCGCCGCGGTAGGGCGTCGCGTCCGGCCTGATGATCACTCGCTTCCCGATCATCGCCTGGACGAAGTCGCGGTCGTAGTCTCCCGCCGCGATCATGCTGACGAGCTCGGCGATCTGCTTCAGGGTCGCGTTCTTTCCCATTCGATTATCCTCCTCGCCCCGTCGGATGACGGGGCATGTTCCTTTGGAATTACCTGCAACACTCGCGAACCATCCGCGCTTGCTGCCGGCTACCTAGGACCATTTTCGTTGTCCGTAAGACATGAATGTAATGTAAGGTTCGACTAACGTTACATATTAGCACGTTTTCTGTTTTTTGTCAATTAAATTATTTTCTAATATTAGCCACATTTTCTGTGGCAGATTTACGCAAAAAAACACTCATTTTGCTAACCTACGGCTTTTTCGATTTCCCGCCGCGTATGCTGCATGACATCGGAGTATTGATTCGCGAGCTTCCGATCCAGATAATCCTTGGTCACCATCAGTGCCTCCACGCGAGTGACGCGACGGTCCACCTCGTCAAAACGCTCGTCCATGTGCGTCGCAAGATCTTGAACGGATTCCGCGAGTTCCACATGTCTTTGCTCAAGGCGATCAAAACGACCCTCGAATCCGTCAAACCGGCACTCAAGCCCATCAAAACGGCCCTCGAATCCATTAAAGCGACCTTCCAATCCGTCGAAACGACCTTCCAATCCTTCGAACCGATCCTCCAGCCCATCAATACGACCTTCTAATCCATCGAATCGTCCGTCGACGGCGTTGAAGCGTCCGTCGACGGCGTTGAAGCGTTCATCAACCGAGCTCGCGAAAGCATGCAATGCCGCCAGGATCTCCTGATTGGAAACGTCATTCGGCGAGGTTTTCATGTTCATATACTACACCACGTTCCAGAGATCGATCGCCTTGTCAAGGGTGGATAATTCCGTTACGCTCGGCCAATCGTATGAATACGACTTTCCGCAACATTTTGCTGATCATCGGCGCCGTGATCCTCGTGGCCGCGGGCCTTGCCATGGTCAATTTGGAACCAAAAAACCAGCTGGATCTGGCCGGTTTCGCCACCGCAGTCCGCGAAGACCGGGTGCAAGAAATCGTCGTGCGCGGTAACCGCATGGAGGTCACGATGGCCGACGGCTCGATGGTGTTCGTGGACAAAGAATCGAATATCTCCGTCCCCGAGCTCCTCACCACGTACGGCATCAGCGAGGAACAGGCGCGCGCGATCAAGACGACAGTGAAAGAGCCCTCCGGCGCCGCGTTTTGGACGACGATCGCGCTCCAGACACTCCTTCCGCTTCTACTCATCTTCGGGCTCATGATCTTTTTTCTCCGGCAGGTGCAGGGGCAAAACAACCGCGCCATGAGCTTTGGTCAGAGCACGGCTCGCGAGACGCCCAAGGGACAGGAAAAAGTGACGTTCAAGGATGTCGCGGGCGTGCGCGAGGCGAAGCAGGAATTGATGGAGGTCGTGGAATTCCTGAAGCATCCGGACAAATTTTCCAAACTCGGCGCGAAGATCCCGAAAGGCGTCCTGCTTATGGGAAGCCCCGGCACGGGCAAGACGCTCCTCGCGCGTGCGGTCGCGGGCGAAGCGGACGTCCCGTTTCTGCACATCAGCGGTTCGGAGTTTGTGGAGATGTTCGTCGGCGTCGGCGCCTCGCGCGTGCGTGATCTCTTCGCAAAAGCCAAGAAAACCGCGCCATGCATCGTGTTCATCGACGAGATCGACGCGGTCGGCCGCCAACGCGGCTCGGGCCTCGGCGGATCGCACGACGAACGCGAGCAGACGCTGAACCAGATTCTCGTCGAGATGGACGGGTTCGAGCCGAACCTCGGCGTGATCGTGATCGCCGCGACGAACCGCCCCGACGTCCTCGACCCCGCGCTGCTTCGCCCCGGTCGCTTTGACCGCCGCGTCGTCCTCGACCCGCCGGACATCCGGGACCGCGAGGAAATCCTCAAAATCCATGCCAACAACAAACCGCTCGCCAAGGACGTGAAGCTCAAGAAACTCGCGGAGCGCACGCCCGGGTTTTCCGGCGCGGACCTCATGAACCTCATGAACGAGGCGGCGATTTTGGCCGCGCGCCGCGATCGAAACGAGATCGGCATGGACGAGCTGCTCGAATCGATCGAAAAGGTGATGCTCGGTCCGGAACGCAAGAGTCATCTCATGAAGGAGGAAGAACGGAAGGTCACGGCGTATCACGAGGCGGGACATGCGCTCGTCACGCATCTGCTCCCCCACACCGACCCCGTTCAAAAGGTCTCGATCATCTCGCGCGGACGCGCGGCCGGGTACACGATCAAGCTGCCGATCGAGGACCGCACGATGAAGACGCGCCAGGAATACGTCGAGGATATCGCCATGACCATGGGCGGCTATGCGGCGGAAAAAGTCATCTTCGGCGACATCACGACGGGCGCCTCAAACGACATGCAGCAAGCCACCAAGCTCGCGCGCAACATGGTGACGCAATGGGGCATGTCGGACACGCTCGGACCCCGCACATACGGCCAGCGCGAAGACATGATCTTCCTCGGCCGAGAGATCCACGAGGAGCGCGACTACTCCGAAGCGAAGGCCGAACTCATCGACAAAGAGATTGACGCGCTCATCAAGGACGGCCTCGAAACCGCGACAAAGATCATCTCCGGACACCGCGACGCGATGGACCGCATCGCGACGTATCTCACCACGCACGAAACGATCGAACGCGAGCAATTCGCCGAGATCGTGGGAATGCCGCCCGCGAACCCGAAGAACGCGATCAAGAAAGAGAAAGAACCGGAGGAGAAAAAACTTGACGAGAAAAACAAAGGGACCTAAAGTTGGATCAACAACCAAAGACCCATCCAGAGCGTCAGCGAGGGAACCGACCCTGCGACCTGACCGGCAACCCATTCAGCTGGGTGCCCCCTTCGGCCCCGTAACCGCGGGGAGAGATGGACGAGCGTACGCCCGTCCAATTCCGGACGGGTTTTGCGTTGGCGGAATATGTAACAAGGAGGGGTGAGTATGTATCTTGAGGAAACGATGCAAGGTCTCCTCGAGGAGTTAGACCGCGCATTCGATCACAGACTCTTCAACCGCCTCGTGCGGACCCGGCCCGGCCTCTCCCATGAGGCGATCGTGACGGCGAGAGAAGTCATCTGCTGCCTCACGCTAAACCAACCCGAGCTCATGGATCCGCCCGTATGCGAGAAGGAGGTCCGTCACTGCGAGACATGCCGGAAATGCAGGAATGCCGCCGATGACCTCATCAACTCCTACTTTCTCCTCATGCGAAAGCGAGGCAAGCTCTGACGCCTATCAAGGCGTCTTTTTTGTCCAAATATGCTATTCTTACGGCGTATGATCCGCAAAAATAAAAAGCAACATCGTCCGTTGTATCGCGAGATCGTGCCCGCCGCGATCAAGGGCGCGTGGCGTCATCGCTGGCTGTGGCCGATCGCGCTCGTCGCCGGCCTCGTGCAGACGGGCGGCATCGTGGATGCCGTGTTGCTCTCGCTCAAGCGCATCCGTCTCGAATCCGTGACGCTGTTCGACGCCTCGTGGGCGGACTCGCTGAATACGATCTGGGGCCGCATCGTCGGCGCGCAGGACGTTCTCGAGGCGATCCTCCAGGCGCAGAATCTCGTCGTGGCCGTGACGATCGTGATCGCCACGCTGCTCCTGTCGTTCATCTGCCAAGGCGCGCTCGTGTATGGTATCGGCGGATCGGTACACGGCAAGTTGCCGGGATTCCGTGAAAGCCTGCACGTCGGCGCGATCAATCTCGGACGCGTCTTCGCGCTCAACGTCGTGACGCTCGGCCTCACCTGGCTCGCGCGATTCCTGCTCCTCGTCCCGCTCGCGGTCTTCAGCGAAGAACCCTCGTCCGCGCTCGCGCTTGCGTCCGTCGGGATGGCCGTCCTCTACATCCTCGCCGTCCTCTCGCTCACCGCCATCCACTTCTTCTCGCTGAATGCGATCGTCTTGCAAGGCGCGCATGTCACGCCGGCCCTGGAACGCGCCGCGCTCATGCTACGCGCGTCCTGGGTCACCGTGATCGAAATCGCGCTCATCCTTTTCGGCGTCGGCATGCTCACGTTCGGCCTCGGCCTCGCGCTCTTCGTCGCAATGTGGTTGCCGCTCTTCCTGCTCCAACTCGGCGCCGCGCTCATGAACTTCGAGACACTCTTCGTCTTTGCGAATTTTCTCGGCTCGCTGCTCTTCTTCCTCGTGATGCTCTCGGCCGGCGCATTTAATCTCTCGTTCCAATACCGCGCGTGGAACCTCCTGTTCGTGCGCCTCGGCGAGGGTGGCGCGGTCGCAAAGATGCATCGCGTACTGCGCGGCTGGCTCGGTATCCGGGCATGACGTGACGTCGTATGGCCAACCAGACGACTTCCATCGAGGACCTCCTCAAAAAAGCCCGCGCCGCCAAGGCCGCGGCGCAGCAAAAACCGGAGGAGCCGACCAAGCAGGCGGCTCCGAAACTGGGCAAGGCCGCCGCACCCGCCAAGGCAACGGCGCAAGCCAAGCTCGAGGAGACGATGGGGGCCGTGCGTCTGCAGGAAAAGGAGCGGGAGACGGCGGAAAAAGCGGCGGCACAAGGCCTTCCCTACATCCAACTGCGCGGGTTCCCGATCGCGCCGGAAGCGCTTTCGCTCCTCACGCGCGATGTGGCCGAAACGCTCCACGCGGTCGTCTTTTTTCTCGTCGGCGACGAAATCCGCATCGGCACGACGACGCCCGGCAAGGAGGTGGACCGCATCGCCGAGCGCATCGCCAAGGAGCGGCACGCGAACGTGTCGATCTACCTTATTTCGGAAGACAGTCTCCAGCACGCGCTCAAACTTTACGAAAAGCTGCCGACGCCCAAAGAGATTATCTACGGCTATCGCATCGAGGAGGAAGATCTCGCCAAATATGAGAAGGAGATCTCCAATTTCGAGGACTTGCAGAAAAAGATCACCGAGGTCAGCACCACCGACATCATCACGCTCATGTTCGGTGCCGCGTTGAAAATCGGCACGTCGGACGTGCACGTCGAAGCGGAAGAGGAGGACGTGAAGGTGCGGTTTCGCATCGACGGACGCCTGCGTGACGCGGCCACGTTGCCGAAAGCCGCATGGAAGCAGATCATCGGTCGCCTGAAACTCCTCGCCGGCGTAAAGATCAACGTCGAGGACGTCCCGCAGGACGGCCGCATCACGATCTATCTCACGAACGAGAAAATCGACATCCGCGTGAGCTTTTTGCCGACGGCGTTCGGCGAATCGGTCGTGATGCGTATTTTACGTCCGAAGGCAATCGCTCTCGAATTCGACAATCTCGGCATCCGCGGCGCGGCCTTGAAACGTCTCGAGGAGGAAATCGAGAAGCCCAACGGGATGATTATCACGACGGGTCCGACGGGTTCCGGCAAGACGACGACGCTCTACGCCATCCTGAAAAAACTCAACTCACCGACGGAAAAAATCATCACGCTCGAGGATCCGATCGAATACAAGCTGCAAGGTATCAACCAGAGCCAGGTCGACCACTCGAAGGGGTACGACTTCGCAAAAGGATTACGCTCCATCCTGCGTCAGGACCCGGACATCGTGATGGTCGGTGAAATCCGCGACGTGGAGACGGCCGAGATCGCGATCCAGGCCGCGCTTACCGGCCACTTGGTGGTTTCGACGATCCACACCAACAGCGCGGCCGGCGCCATCCCACGCTTCCTCTCGATGGGCGTCAAACCGTTCTTGCTCGCGCCTGCGCTAAACGCCGTCATCGGCCAGCGCCTGGTCCGCCGGCTGAAGAAGGAAATGGCCGTTCCTGCGAAATTATCGACGGCGAAGTTGAAGCAGGTGAAGGAGATCCTCGGCTCGATCTCCAAGGCGTCCGGCGAAAAGGTGGACCTAAACAAGCTCACGTTCTATGAACCGGATCCGAAAAAAGTGACGCCTGCGGATGACGGATACAAGGGTCGCGTCGGCATTTACGAGATCTTTACCATGACGCCGGAGATCGAGGATCTCATCCTGTCCAACGCCGACGTGTCCGAGTACAAAATCCAGGAAGTCGCGATAAAGAACGGCATGATCACCATGGCACAGGACGGCCTGCTGAAAGCACTCGACGGACTGACTAGCGTGGACGAAGTGCTCGCCGTCGCCAACGTGGATTCCACGAACTTCGAACCCCTCACCGCCACCGGACAGGAATAAGTTTTACGTTTTACATTTTACGTTCTGCATTCTCATAATACGCACATCTCTTCAAGTCGCCAGTTGAGCGACTCGGTGTGAAACGCGAGACGATAGGCGTGCGCATCGTCGCTGACGGAGAAAAAGTAAACCTTTTCACGCCCGACGCGCTCGGCATGCACAAGATTGATCTTACGGATCTGATAGTATCGCGCGCCCCATTTGAACATCATGGGTTCGGGCCGCTCGTTCTTAAAGGCCACGAGCACCTCAACGGACTCGCGTACGGATTCGTAGGACATAGGATTAGCGGTACGCGCGGATCACGGCCTTGACGACGCCTTGGATGAGCGGGTCATAGCAATAAATCGGCTTCATGGTCTTGTTGGCGGGCTGCAACCGGATGCGGTCTTTTTCACGGAAAAACTTTTTGAGCGTCGCGTAGGCGTTGTCGAGCAGTGCGACCACGACGTCGCCGTTGTTCGGCGAGGGGTTGTGCTCGACGATGACATAATCGCCGTCGTGGATGCCTTCATCGATCATGGAATCGCCCTTGACGCGCAGCACGTACGAGTTGGCCGAGTCCGGCACGAGATCGACGGGAACGGCAAACGTCTCGCGCTCTTCCACGGCCTCGATCGGCTGTCCGGCAGTGATAAGACCCTTCAGCGGCAGCACGACGCTCCGCCCCCAGCGCACGGCCTTGTCGGTCGGCTCAAGCTCGCGGCCGCCTCCCCCGTCTCCCTCGCGCAGGAACCCGCGTCCGCGCAACGCCTGCACGTGCGCGTGGACCGTGGACGGCGACGCGAGCTCAAGCCCGCCCGCGATTTCGCGATACGAGGGCGGAAATCCGCGCTCGTTGATGAAGTTCACGATATAATCGAGCACTTCTTTTTGTTTGGGTGTTAAGGGAGGAGCCATACAGAACAAGAATAGAACACGAGTAGAACAAAAGTCAAACGCCTGATTCTACTGGATTTCGCAATTGTTATCCACAATAAAATCCCGCAATCGCGGGACTAGTCCAGGACGAACACATATCTCGTCCGAGCCTTGTACAGACCGGAAGCGAGATAGAACTCCGTTCTGGGCGACAACCCATGCAGCCTTCGAAGATGGAAGAAATACCTTCCTTGCAACCGCTGGTAGGTGCCGAGGATGCCGATGGACGCATCATCGCGGAGCAGTTCGGGATACGCGCCGATCAGCGCGTCCGCTTCCGCAAGGGTTGCGACGCGACAACCGTTCTCTCTGGCCCAGCGCCTTACCCCGCTTCGGCTCATGACCCGGCCGAAGCTCCTGAGGATGAAGACCCGCTCACCGACCTGGCTCGCGGCCTCACGACACATGTCGTCGTGGTCGAGTTTCTTCTCACGATCCATGAAGGCGATCTTCTGGGGATCGAACTTGCCGGGATCGACGAAGACCCCGTAGCGCTCGCCATCCACCGGACACGGTCGCGGAGGAGTCGGCGCGTGCGCCTGGTTCTGCGGGACGCCTTCCCAATCCCGTCTCGCGAGCTCGAGGATCTTTCCGACGGTTTCCCGTCCTTCCGGCCGCGAGAGCCGATCGATAGCGGCGAAAGGCACCTGCCGCTCACGCGCTTCTACGATGAAGGCGTTGGCGAGCCCCACGACGAAGCCCGCGCCTCCCTGGACCTCTTCCAGCGTTCTCCTCGGCATAACCACCTCATGTTTCGAAGAAAAAGAACGGACGACAAAAAAATGGCATATTTTATTCAAACTGTCAACAGCCCTGGCTTGACGCGAGGCTCGAAAAAGGGAACGTGGTATTAGGCGGGCCGACGGCTCGATGCTCACCCGGACTCGGTAATCCAGGGTGAAGGGGTTTGATTCCCCTCGTCGGCTCCGCACCCAAAAAAGTTGACAAATTAAAATACGAGGTGTAATCTCTGAATCAGGATTACCGAGTCCGGAGCTCCGAGCTCACCAGAACAAAACCCCGGCATGCGCCGGGTGTTTTGTTTTTCCACGCCCCTTGACAAGCGATCCGTTTTTTGGAACGTGGTGTAGTAAGCGACGGGAACGCGGTCACGGATCTGCATGGGGCAGATCGATCCGCGGACCGGACGCGAACACATCCCTATGCTCGTGCGTTTCGCGGGCCGGCTTTTGGCTGTCCCAATCCTTTCCGCAACGACGTTTTTCTTCTTTCCGACGCTGGCGCACGCGCAACTTCCACCCGGTCCGCTGTTGATCGGCGAGATCGCGTGGGCCGGCTCGTCCAAATCCACCGCCGATGAATGGATCGAACTTTGGAATCTGGGCGATGAACCCATCGATCTCACGGGCTATCGCCTGACGGGCGCAAGCGGCGCGAACTCCCTCTCGCTCGACGGGCACGAAATCGCGCCGCGATCCGCGTTCCTGATCGCGAATTACGACGCCGAAAAAAGCGCGATGGCGATCGACCCGCATCTCGTCACAAGCGCCGTATCGCTTCCGAACGACAAGCTCAAGATCGAGCTCGTCGATGCGGACGGCGCGCTCGTGGACGCGGCGGGAGACGGCGCTTCTCCGCCGGCCGGGTATTCCTCGACGACGAAAGCCTCGATGCTGCGGCATCCGGACGGATCATGGCAGACGTCCGAATCAAGCGAGCGCATGGACGACGGCGTCGCGGATGTTGGAACGCCCGGCATCTGCGACGGCTGCCGTTGGAGCGAGGCGGATCTCGCCGCAGCGGAAACGACGAGTACCGAAGCGCTTCCGATGACCGCGTCTTCGACGGAATCGATCATCGAATCGACGACGAGTTCGACCGTGGATGTCATCGAACCAACCGCTTCGACCGAACCTATGACCGAGGTTCCAACGACAACAACAATCACAACGACAACCACGGTGCCTGAAACGATCACATTGCCGACCACGGAAGCCACACCGACCGTCGTCACGACCGTCGCAACACGCGCGGTCTCGTATCCGCCTTTCCGCCTGCATCGCATGTACCCGGCGCCTCCGAGCGGCTTGCGCGAATGGATCGAGATCGCGCTCCCGTCCGGCACGACGCTCGCGAGCCTCGATGGGTATGCACTCTACGACGCGACCGGACGCGTCGCCCTCTTTCCTCCGTCGGACATGACCCTCGTCACGGTCATGGACGACGTCGTGCGCATCGAACTGACCAGCGCGAAGCTCAACAACGGAGGCGATGCGGTGGAGCTGCGTCGTCCGGACGGCAGCGTCGTCGAGCGCATGACCTATCCCAAAACCGCGAGCGGTGAATCATGGATGAAGAATCCCGAAGGGACGGCGTGGGTTCGTGAAGGGACCGAAGAAGTCGTGATCGTCGAAGAAGAGATCGTGACGCTTCCGCCGCCCGAACCGGTCGAGTTTCCGATCAGCGAAGCAAGCGAGACGCAAATCGATTGGAATGAGTCAGCCCAAATCATGTCCGTGGCCGCGAGGAGTGACGATGAGACGGGTGGCGTGACGACAGAACCCCGAGCGGAGGATCAAAAGAAAGGCACGAACACGAAGTCGGGCACGACGGCAAAGAAAACCGTCATCTATGAAATCACCCACGATATGCTGACCAAAATCGAACCGAATGTCCGCATCGCGATCAGCGGCACGGTCGCGACCAAGCCGGGCATCCTGAATAAGAATCACTACGTCCTCCTCTCCCCCGACGGACACGGGCTATATGTTCGCGGGTCGAGTAAACAGCCGACGCCACCCATGGGTTCGGTCGTGCGCGTCACGGGGACGCTCACGCTAAACGACGACGGCCTCTCACTTGGCGTGGGTTCGAAAGACGCGTGGCAGCAGCTCAACACGCCGATCGCCGATCCGAAACCGCGCGTCGTGGATTTCCTCGCGCCGTCGCTCGAGGACGGATGGAGTCTTGTCGAAGTGCAAGGCACGATCCGCGAAACCAAAACGACGAGCGCCCTGCTCGATCTCGGCGATGCGCTCGTCGGCGTCACGATCAAGGCCGCGAGCGGATACCGCGCGTCCCGACTGAAGGAAGGCGATACCGTGCGCGTGGCCGGGCTGGTCGATCCACGCGGTGAGGAACCCGCCATCGTGATCCGCGCGGCGCAGGACGTGGAGATTCTCTCGCATGCGACGCTCGCGCCGGCCACGGACCCGCCCAAGAGCCTGCCGCTCTGGATGCCCTTCGGCGCGGCCGGGATTACGGTGGCCGCGTCGGAGGGATACAAACGACTCAAGCGTCTGCGCGAGCGGACCCGGGTTGAAGCGCTGGTGGAAAAAGCCCGCGCGGCGGACGGCGTATGAACATGAAAACCATGACGCGTCCGAGCGACGCGCATATCCATGCCATTCTGCAGGATCTCATCGTCGCGGTGTGGGAATTGCAGGACCTCACACGTGACCTCCAACGCGAAACCCAGACCCTGAACGACGCAATCCGCCAAACGAAAAACGCCCCGTAAAGGGGTGTTTTTCTCTGGAGCGGGTAGGGGGAGTCGAACCCCCATCTCCACCTTGGCAAGGTGGCATAATAGCCGCTATACGATACCCGCCTGGCTCGATGTTTTTGCGGCGGATACGTTAACAATATCCCATCGGGATGACAAGTCCCCGATCGGTTGACGCGTCACAGGTCCCGTGCCAGGGTGGACGAACCGATTTGCTCTTTCCCGGAGGTACGGATGGAACCGGCATTGGAAGAAACCGTCGAACCGCTCATCGTCACGCTCACGAAGGAGCGAGGAACGACGGCGCTCGTGCTCGGATGCGACGGGAGCGGCAACACGCTCTATCTCGCGCGTCACGGATACGTCGTCACGGCCGTCGATACCGATCCGTCCGCGCTCAACACCCTGCTGCGGACCGCGCAGGACGCGAACCTCGGCGGGCGAGTGAAGATCCGCGAGGGCGGCCTCGTCGAGTGCGTCTCGGGCGAGTGGGACGCGATCATCGTCCACTTCGTCCTCCATCGCTTCGCGCGCGATGACGCGAAGTACCTGCTCTCGCGCGTCCAGGCGTGCACCAAGAACTTCGGCATGAACGCCGTCTTCGGCTGGATGGAAGAGGGCGCGCCCGCAGCCGCCATCAAGAAGGAACGTCCGGACGCGTACTTCCTGACCAAGGAGTTCCTCCGCGAGCGGTATCAGAGATGGGGCGCCGTGACGCACGGCAACCGCGTGCAGAGCGGCGGGCGCGCCCTCTATGGGCTCTACCGGAAGTAGCCTGCCCCGGTAGTGGCAATTCATGAATTGCCACTACCGGTTTTTTATTTCCGACCGCCGTCTGCTAAGCTCCCGACATGAAAACGATTTATCTCGTGCGTCACGGCCACGTGGATAACCCGAACGACATTTTCTATGACGAAGACGTCCCGCTGTCGGACGCGGGCGCGCGCGAGGCATTCGGCTTGGCGGAAGATCTGAAGCGCGCGGGTTGCGCGCCTGCGCGCATCGTCGCGTCGCCGTATCTTCGAGCGCGCGAAACCGCGCATATCATCTCGACCGCACTCGACGGGCCGGAGGTCGAATATGACGACCGCCTCGTCGAATGGCAGGTCGGAGACTGGTTCGGCAAACCGCTCTCCGATTTCCGGACATTCGCGGGATACGACCGCCGTCCGTTCGTCCCGCATACCGATGGGATCGAGTCGTTCCCCGAAATGGCGGCCCGTGTGCGCGCCTCGGCCCTCGATCTCGTCGCGCGCGTGCCGCCCGGCGGATGTGGCATCGTCGTATCACATCGCGAACCGATGGCGGCTGCGATCCTGTCACTTCAAGACAAAGGCTGGGAGGAGATCCCGTTACTCGATCTTCCCAAAGGCTCGCTGTGGAAGCTCGACTTCTCGGATGACGGCGCCTTCGTCTCGTCAATAAAATATCTCGACCGCGCAAGCCCCGAATCGAAGAATACGGTATAATCGGGTCATGGAGTTCCCGTTCATCGACGGCGTGCGCATTCCCCTCTTTCTCCACCTGCTCGGTTTCGCGATGGGTCTGGGCGGCGCGATCGTCACCGACCTGTTCTTTTTCCGATTCATCCGCGATTTTCGTATTTCGCGGCAGGAAGCGGACCTCATGCGCATCCTCTCCGGCATCATGTGGACCGGCATACTGCTGTTAACCGTATCCGGGGTCTGGCTCTTTGCGATGAACACGGAACGGTATCTTGCCTCGGACCGGTTCCTCGCCAAAATGACGATCGTGGCGGCTCTGCTCGTCAACGGAACGTTTCTTCATTTCGTCATCGCGCCGAAGCTGCACAAAATCGCCTATCACGAAAAAACCCATCCGAAGCACGACGAGCTCAAACGACTACGCCGGCAGGCGTTCGTTTCGGGCGGCATCAGCTTTGCCTCATGGTTCTCGGCATTCGTCCTCGCGTGGCTCAAATGGCGCGACGTCCCCTATATCGCGTACATCGCCGCCTATGCGCTGTTCCTGACCTCCGCAGTAACCGGCAGTCTTCTTATCGACCGGCAAATGGAGAGAAAAAGCCGCGTACAATGACCGACAATCGGCCCTTGCGTTTCCGAGCGTATTTGGGTATCGTATCGCCGCTCAGACAAGAGAAGAATGCGCGTGTAGCTCAGGTGGTGACCCGCCGCAAGCTCCGCATGCAGGCGAGCCCGCCAAACTGCAAAGCTGTTGGCGGGGAGCGTCACAACAAAATATTGCAAGGGCGTGTAGCTCAGGTGGTTAGAGCGTCACACTGATAATGTGAAGGTCCCAGGTTCGAGTCCTGGCACGCCCACCACAAAAACATCCCCGCACCGCGGGGATGTTTTTTGATACTCACGGACGACCGGGCACCCTGGGTTTTGCCGTCTCGCTCGGAGCGGGCTTGTTGGTCTCCTGCCGCGCTTGCGCCTCCATCGCGTTCAAGAGCCCCTCGCGCCCTTCCTCACTCGCATGCTGCCACGCGTTCGTCATTTGCTCGCCGATCTCGCCGACCAACGCGGCCGCTTCTTCCTGCGTCATCCCCGCATCGACGAGTTGCTGCGCAAGGTCTTCGAGAAGCGCATCGAGCGCCGCCTGTGCCTCTTCGGTCATCGCGAGCGTCTCGTCCGTCGCGGATGCAAGCTCGGATCCTTCCGGCGCCGCTTCCTGAATCGCCGTCAACGTCTCCTCCGCGGACGCAAGCAGCGCGGAAAGCTCCGACGCCACCGTGGCGGCTTCTCCCGTCGTGCCCGACTCCGTCGTTTCCGATGAGGTCGATGCTTGTTCGGTGAGAGCCGTCGCGGTTTGCGTGACGATTTGAAGCTCGCCAAGCAACTCCGTGAGACGCGCCTGATCTTCCGCGCTCACGCTCTGCATGAGTTCGGCGCGCTCCTGAACGCTCAAATCGGTAAACGAATCGACTCCCAGTAATTCGTTAATCTTCTTGAGGGTTTCATCGACGCGCACGGTGGCCGCCTGCGCTTCTTGCACGAGAGAAAGGCGTTCTTGGATCTCCGCCGGATCGGTCGGAAGACCCGCGCCCTGCCAGGCCGCCAATCCAAGTAATGGGATAATGGGCAAGCCCAGCAGGAACAGAAACGCCTTGTTGCGCTTCTTCTCCGAGACCTCCTCGGCCCTCGGAGACATGGAAGAAAGTGGTGCATTCATAGAGGGTTTGGTTATGAACTCTAGGTACCTATCCGGCCGGTTTTCGTTACAAAAAGAGCGGTTTTCAGCTCTTTTTTGAAGTGTGTTTTGCTTCTACCGCGTCGAATCGACTCGCTGCACGCTCACCGTGGTCCGGTCCCCGTCTTCGGGACGCTGGGTCTGTAAGGTGATCTTGACCGTCCCCTTATTGTACACCCGGAACAATCCGAGCTTGGCGATGTTTTCATCCATGATAAAGCCTGCCGACCTCAACTCGCGATCGAACCAGTCCGTCACCGCCTGCGGTTCATCCTTGGTTTTGAAGTTCGCGATCGCGATATTCTGATCCTTCAAATACACGGCCGAGACGTATTCCGCGTCGGGATAGCGCGGGACGTCCGTCGGGAAATCCGCGGGAAGCCCGCCTCCGAGATCGACGCTCGCGTCTCCGCCCAATCCCCTCTCGATCAGCCCTTCCGCCACGCGCTCGCCGACGCGCTGCTCCACGCGCGCAAACGGATTGCACCCCGCTCCCATAAGCGATAGTCCCGCCACAACCGCCAACGAACGAATGACGAAGCGGTTCATAGTGTTTCAAAGGTTAAAGGTTAAAGATTAAAGGTTGTCATCCGAACAATTCCTGCTTCAGCCGCTTTCTCGTATCCACGCCGCGCTCTTCCAACAGAGCGCGCACGGAGTCCATGAACGACTTCGGTCCGCACATCATGAACGTCACATCATCGGATATGGAGGCGTGCCGGTCGAGCATGGCGCCATCGATGCGGCCACGCTCTCCAAGCCAATCCGCCGGCGCACCGCGCGTCAGCGTGAACACCGGCGTAAACCACTCCGCGCGTTTCGCGAGCGAATCGAACTCCTCGAAATACGCCGCGTCTTCAATGGTCTTGTTCGAATAAACCAACGTGACATGCCGTTTTGCGACTTGCGATTGACGACTTGTGAGATCCAGTTCACGAATCATGCTCCGAAACGGAGTGATACCGATTCCCGCCGCGAACATCACGAGCGGGCCATCCCCTTCCGGCAACACGAACACGCCAAACGGCCCCTGCAGGAACACCTCGTCGTCCGGCATGAGTTTGGATGCACGCTTCGTGAAATCGCCTTCGACCTTGATGCCGAGCTTGATCCGTTCACCCGACTCTTCCGGCGCCGAAGCGATCGAATATGCGGCGCGCGCCCATGGCGTGCCGTCTTTTTCAAGCAAGTGCAGATACACCCATTGTCCCGGCTTGAACGAAATCATGTCCGAAGGGTCCTGCGGCTCAAGCTCCAGCGTAAAAATCTCCGCGGTTTCCCAAATAATCTCGGTCACGCGGAAGGGGCGCAATATCAGAACGGGGTTTTCGGACATATGTTTGAAAACCGTAGCGGCACGGCGCGCCGTGCCGCTACCGAAAATTATTTCGATTTGTACGCCTCCATGGATTTCCCGATCTCCTCTTTGGCTTCCTCGACCGAACCGAATCCGTTGATCATCACTTTATCGTATTTGGCTTTTTCAAGCTTCTTGATTTCTTTGAAGAAAATCAGGAGCTCTTCTTGAGAGTGCTTCGGCAAATCCTTGATCGAGGTTAATTCTTCGAACCTTGGGTCTAACTTGGAAACCGGGACCGCAACAATCTTTGCATCATCTCCGTCCTGATCAGACGTCTTGATCATGCCGATCGCGCGCGCCTTGATGATGCAGCCGGGAAACGTCGGATAGGTGAGCAAAAGACACACGTCTGTCGCATCGCCATCGCCAGCATGCGTCTGCGGGATAAAGCCGTAGTCGAACGGGAAGAACATCTGATGATGAACGACGCGGTCTAGTTTGAAATAGCCGCCTTCCTCGTCATATTCGTACTTATTAGAGCTCCCTTTCGGAATATCGACAATGACATTGAACTCCTCGGGAGTGCCGCAGGGCACTTCGTGGTACAGGTTGATGCCTTTCATATGCGTGTATGTTCAGGGCTTCACGTTACCTCACGACCTTGTCCACATCAACCCCTTGACCCATCGATCGAAAAATGGAACGTGGTATAGGGAGATGTTATTCTTAAACCCTCTCCCCATGAAACGCGAACCGACCATCCGAGACGTGCTCGATCAATTGCATGCCGTAGCGAGTACGCTTACGAGCAAAGTTGATAACGTTTCCGAAGCCGTCCACGACCTCGCCACACACATGGATGAGCGGTTCGAAACGGTTGATCGACGCTTCGAAGCAATAGACCAAAGATTCGAAGCAATAGACCATAGATTCGAAGCAATAGACCAAAGATTCGAATCCATGGGCCGACGCTTTGAGTCCATGGATCAGCGATTTGAAGCAATGGATCAGCGATTTGAGGATATGGAAGAGCGCTTCGATGCGAAATTACACGGTGTGGAGATGCGTCTCATGGATCATATCGACGGGTTCGTCAACCTGCATCGCACCATGGATGTCGAGCTGGCTTCTTTGCGTGCCAAATCAAACCGACACGATGATTTTCTCGTAAAGTCCGCGAAGCGTTTGGACATGGACTTCGAGCGAACCTAAACAAACAATCCTTGCACATCCTCCCAGGTCAGCTCCTCTAGCGCTTCCGGGGTTTCCTGAACCAACGCATCGAAGAGCTTTTTCTTGCGCTCCTGCAACTCCATCACCTTTTCTTCCACGGTGCCCTTGGTGACGAGCTTATACACGTTCACGGTTTGCGTCTGGCCGATGCGATGCGCACGGTCCATGGCCTGCGCCTCGACCATCGGGTTCCACCACGGATCGAAGAGGATGACGGTATCGGCCTCGGTGAGCGTCAGCCCCGTACCGCCGGCACGCAACGACAGAAGGAAGACCGCGATCTTGGGATCGCTCGCGAATTTCTTGACCTGCGATTGCCGGTCTTTCGTCTTCCCCTCGATGGTGACATGCCCAATGCCGTGCAGATCGAGCGCCTCGCGCAAAATGTCGAGCATGCCCGTGAATTGGCTGAAGAGCAACACCTTCTTGCCGCCTTCATGCGCCTGCTTCACAAGCTCGAGCGCGAGCCCCATCTTGCCGGAAAGCTCTTCCACGCGCGGCAATCTTGAATCGACAAGCGATGGATGGTCGCAGATGCGCCGCAGCTTCATGAGCGCGGTCAGGATCTCGATGCGGGCACGCTTGAACCCCTTTTCCGCGACCGCCTTCTCGACTTCCGCGCGCACTTCCTCGAGCGTCCGCGCGTACACCACAAGCTGCTCGGCCGTCAGCGCGGCATGACTCGTCTGCTCCACCTTGGGTGGCAGGTCCGAAAGCAGGTTCGCCTTGGTGCGCCGCAGCATGAACGGTCGGACCTTGAGGCGCAACCGCTCGAGCGCCTGCATGTCCTGGCGGTCGCGGATCGGCCGCTCGAAGCGCAACCGGAATTCCTTGGCGGAACCGAGGAAGCCCGGCATAAGATAATCAAAGATCGACCACAACTCGTGGACGCCGTTTTCAAGCGGCGTACCGGTGAGCGCGAGCCGGAAATCCGACGGCACGAGCTTGCACGACTTGGCCGTGGCCGTGGCCGGGTTCTTGATGTACTGCGCCTCGTCGAGCACGCAGACGCGAAACGGACGCGACCGAGCCGCATATTGCCGGATGTCGCGCTGGAGCGACGGGTAAGTTGTGATGACGATATCGTAGGCGTCCGCGGTTTTGATCTGCGCCTCGCGCTCCTCGGCCAGGCCGTCAATGACAAGCGTCTTCAACCATGGGACATAGCGTTCGGCCTCCTCCTGCCACGTAAGCGCAAGCGTCTTCGGGCAGACAACGATATCCGGCGCATCTCCCGAACGGCGAGTGACCGCGATGAACGAGAGCACCTCAAGCGTTTTTCCGAGACCCATCTCGTCCGCGAGAATACCTCCGAAACCGTATTTGCGCAGGAAGAGGATCCACGCAACGCCGTCCTTTTGATACGGGCGCAACACGGAGTCGAGTTCCGGCGGGAATGCGTTCGGCTCGATCGGTTTGCCCGACTTCGCCTCGCGCAGGAACATCTCGAACCCCTTGTCTATCGCTTCGATGCGCGCGGCCTTCGCCCGCTCGAGCATGGCGACAAATTCCGGCGCGAACAGCAGCTGCGCGGAAAAACTCCCGTCCTCATTCCGCTTCGCGCGGTTCAGCAAATCGACCATCTCCTCCAATTCTTTTGCGTTCGCGATCTCGACCAGTTGGCCGTCCTCCGTCTTCACATACGGCTTGCCGGATTGCACCGCCTCGATCAACGCGTCCGTTTTCACGTTCGCCTGTTCGGCATGCCAGTTCAAAGAGAAGTCAAACCAACCGCCGCGGCCGGCCGTGACGCGCATGTCCGGCGCGATCGTGAGCGAGCGCACCTCAAGGGCCTTGCGCACGTCGTCCGGCGCCTCGACCGTGTAGCGGTACTCGATCTCCGGCAGGATCTCCTTCGCAAAATCGTACGCGTCTTCGGCGTATACGCGATACCGATGCGCATCGTCGGTCGGGATGAGCGGATACGCATTCGAGAGAAATGTCCGCGCCTCTTCCTCAACGTCATAGTCGCGCTCCGGTGCATGGACGCGTCCGCCCTTTTCGATCTCGACGTCTTCGCCAAGCAACGGCACCGTGATCGGACCGTAATCGACATGTACGGAGAGCTCGAATCCGCCCGCCGGATGCGGGGCGATCGTCACGCGGATCGCGTCGAGCAAATGCGTCGTCACTCGACGTCTGGCGGGTGCAGAAAAGGCCATCCGCGGGAGGGTAGCAGAAAAACGAGCCGTTGGCTACTATCTTGAAACTTGAAGCTTGAAACGTGAAACTCACATCTGGCATCTGACTTCTCACATCTGACATCTATCCATTATGCCCGTTCCCCCGCCAAAGGACGCAAAAAAGGTTTTCGAAGGATTTCTCGCGACCGCGTACCGATGGAACCAGAGGATGTTTGACGGCACCGAACGCGTGTTCGAATGCTATGTCCGTCCGGATACCGCCACCGTCATCCCTTTTCTTGATCGGAACACGGTTCTTCTCACCAAACAGGACCAGCCTGCGCGTCAGACGTTTTGGGATTTTCCGGGCGGTCGCGTCGATCCGGGCGAGACGCTTGAACAGGGCGCAATACGCGAGCTGCAGGAAGAGACGGGTTACCGCGCTAGGGACATGATGATCTGGAAAGAGAAAACGCACACGGGGTTGATTCGATATGAGCAGGGCCTGTTTCTTGCCAAGCGTTTGATCCACGAACCCATGCCGAACGTCGAGGAAGACGGTGAACGCATCGAACTCGTCCCGACGAAGTGGAATGAGCTCGTACAACGATGTTTGCACGGCGACTTGCGCCAGCCGGACGTCATGCTGGCGGTCGTCGCGATGGAATACGATCCCGAAGCCAAGGCGCGGCTCGAAGCGTTCCTTTCCGATCTTCCGTAGGGTACGATCGTGGCATGAATCGCGCGATGCAATCAATCCTGTTCCTGCTCATCGGAGCCATCGCGGCCGGCGGCGGCGCCGGATTTTTCCTGTACCAAGCGAATGCCGACCGAAGCGCCCTCATCGCGCAAGCGCAGGAAGCCCAACGAAAGGCGGAGGAAGTCACGGCGTCAGGCAAAACCGTGACAGAGGAAGCAAACCGTAAGCTCGAGCAGGCGTCGGAGGAAGTGGCCAAGGCGCAGGCGCGCGTCCGCGCGCTGGAGGAAGAGCGCGAGTGGTTCGCAAAGGCGGAAATCCTGACCGCCGCGCGCGCGACGCAGTACTGGAAGGAATGGCTGAACTACTCGCACGGGTTCACGGTGAAGCTCCCGACGAACGTGACCGACGTGAAGAATAATGAAAGAGGATTGGAAGCCACTTGGATTTCGATCAAGCCCTATGTGAACGAACCAATCGCACTGGAAACGGCGTATGTCGTGAGCGGGAAGCTGCTGCTCGGATTCAAGAGTGAGGAAGCCTGGATATTCCGCGTGCAATCGTCGGCGAATATCAGCCATCTCGTCACGCTGTATCCCACGCCTCGCGTGACCGAAAAGACGATGCTCGATGCCCTCTCCACGCTCACTTTCCGCGACGAATGAACTGGGCTCCCCTCTTCCGCTGGTACGAGCGCGAACAACGCGACCTCCCGTGGCGCCGTACGCGCGACCCGTATCGCATCCTCGTTTCCGAGATCATGCTTCAACAAACGCAGGTCTCGCGCGTGTTGGAATTTTACCGGCGATGGTTGAAGCGCTTTCCGACGTGGCGCGCGTTGGCCCGCGCGTCGAACACGGATGTGATTCACGCCTGGGCCGGCCTCGGCTACAACCGGCGCGCGCTCGTTCTGCGCGATATCGCGAAAAGAATCACAGAACTTAGAACCAAGAACTTAGAACCAAGAACTTCGCGGGAATGGATCAAGTTGAAGGGCATAGGGCCGTATACGGCGAATGCCCTCGCCTGCTTCGCCTTTCGCGAACACACGATCCCCATCGACACGAATATCCGCCGCGTCCTCGGCAGATCGCTTCTCGGCAAGACGTTCCCAACGCTTGCCGATGATGCGCGCATCGAACGCGCGGCGCTCAAGACGTGGCCGACCGACGATCGCGCCTGCGATTTGCCGCAAGCGTTGTTCGATCTCGCCGTGGCGGTATGTACGAAGTCCCCCGCCTGCGCCGCGTGTCCGATGAAATCGCAATGCAAAGCCGCACCGAAATTTCTCGGCGGCCGCGTCCGTATTCCGAAACGTTCGATCAAAAAATCGAACGAAACGAAACATCGAAACAAGCCGTTTCCGGACCGCATCTATCGCGGACGTATCCTCGCGGAGCTGCGAAAACAAAACGGCATTCTCATCGCAAAGATCGGATCATGTATCGATCCGGCCTATGATTCAAAACGCGATGCCGACTGGATGCGCGCCATGATCGAACGCATGTCGAAAGACGGATTAGCCCGAATATCCGGACGCTACGTTCGATTGCCTCGGTAGGGGCGAGGCATGCCTCGCCCCTACACGATCAGACCAAACAACGTAATCGCGTTTTGCGTCGTCTGCTCTGCGATATCCTTAAGCGAAATGCCACGCACGTCCGCGACGTGTTTTGCGACCTCTTCAACATACGCCGGCTCGTTGCGCTTTCCTCGGTGCGGCGCAGGCGCAAGATACGGCGCGTCGGTTTCGAGCAGAAGCCTCTCGAGAGGGATGTGTTCGATGGTACGGTCGATCGCCTTGTCCGGATCGCTCCCCATTTTTGGCGGGAACGTCGCGATGCCGTTCACGGCGATATGCAACCCAAGATCGAGAAGCGGCTTCGCCTCGTCCCACGTCCCCGTAAACGAGTGCACAACGCCGCGCGGTTTGCGTCCCGCGTTCCACTCCTCCTGCAGGATCTCCGCGAGCCTCGTCAGCGCCTCCCGGCAATGAAATACGAGCGGAAGATCAAGCTCATACGAAGCGCGCAGGTGCTCGTGCAATACCTTTTCTTGTTCCGTTTTTGCCTGCTCAACATCCAACGCAGCATCGATGCGATACCAATCCAGTCCCGTTTCTCCGATCGCCACGCATTTCGGCGATGTAGATGCGATCTCTACCAGCTGTTCCTGCGTGACGAATTTCTCCGGTTTCTCCCCTTCGTTTTCGTCATGATAATCACTCGTGACATGCTCCGGATGAAGTCCGACCGTGGCCCAAACGCCATCCGTCGCCTCGGCAAAACGCAACCCAGCTTCACTATTCTTTAATCCCGTCCCGATCGTAATCCCCCAAATATTCCGTTCTTTCATCCGCGCCAATACCTCCGCACGATCTTCGTCATACGGCGGGAAGTGGATGTGACAATGCGTGTCGATCAGGAAGGGATTCACAACAAAAACCTCAACGCCGTGGTAAACGCAGCCTGGCACCAGCTCGCGACGGAGGAACCGCCGAGCCAGCGGATCAGCGTCGGATCAAGACGATAGAACAAAACGAGATAGGTTGCGGAACCGACGAGGACGATGCCCGAGAGAAAACCGAGAATCGCGCCGATGATTTTTTGCGTAAGTTTCACGAGCGGCAAATGCGTGATGATACGGAGGAGACTATCCGCAAGACCAAACAAAAAGCCAACGAGACGCGCAACAATGAGCGCGATGATCACGAACGCGATGAACCGAGCGAGGCCGTCGCGCCCCGGCATGAACGGGACGAGGATTCCCGCAAACCACGGCGAAAAGGCGCGAGCCACCATGAACGCAATCACGGCTCCGACGAGTTCGCCCAGCGTTTCAATAAGACCCTGACGCCATCCTCGCGCCGTAAGCGAGAGAATCAGCAAGATCAAGACAATTTCGACGATCATGGGTCTATTGTGTCATTGCGAGCGAAGCGAAGCAATCTGGGTCTCTTTCGTTCGAGTGAGATTGCTTCGTCACTACGTTCCTCGCAACGACGCTACTCCAAGGGCCTTGGAAACAACGGCTTCGGCTCACCTAGTGCAGCCCCCGGCTTTAACCCTCCCCACTTCAGCCCTTGATCCCATCCTTTACTCAATTCTTTCTCGGCATCAAGACCTAATTGTTCAAAGATTTGATTCGAGATCTTTGGCATGATCGGCTGCAGCATCCACGCGTACCATCGAATCGATTCAAGCAGCGCGTACAAGATGTTCGCGACCGCCTCCGGATCTTCCTTCACGAGTTTGAACGGTTGCGTCTCTTCGACGAGTTTGTTCGCCTGAAACAGACCTGATTTTTTTTCTTCACCGACACCGTCCCAAATCGCGGCGAGAACTTCGTCGCAACGATTGCGCTCGAACGCGGATTCGATATGCGATTTGATCGCATCCAATCCCCCTTTGCCGTCCCAGACGCTTTTCGCGTCGAATGGCATCGACGCCGTATCCGTATCCGCAGACGGCACCGCACCGTCGAAATATTTTTTCGACATCGCGATCGCACGATTCACTAAGTTGCCGAGCGTATTGCCGAGGTCGGTCGCGTAGCGAATCGCGAGGCGCTCGCGCGAGAAATCGCCGTCCTCGCCGAACGGGATTTCGCGCAGGAGGAAATAACGCACGGCATCGAACCCGTATTGTGGGACGAATTCTCGCGGGTCTACCGCGTTCCCGAGCGACTTGGAAATCTTCTGCCCGTCGATCGTGAAGAACCCGTTCGCATGAACCTGTTTCGGCAATTTCGGCGAGCCGTCCGCGTTCTTGAGAAGCGGATCTTTCTTGGCCGCGCTCATGATCATGGCCGGCCACAGCGCGCAGTGAAACTTGATAATGTCCTTGCCCACTAGGTGGAGATCCGCCGGCCAGAATTTGCTAAACAGAGCCTCGTCCGTGCCGTAGCCGACGGCCGTCATGTAGTTCAGGAGCGCATCGAACCAGACGTAAATGCGCTGGCCCTCGTCCCCCGGAACCGGGATACCGGCCGGCGCTGATTTGGCCTCGCGGCTGATGGAGACGTCGGTTAAATGATCGGCGACGTAATTATGGATTTCGTGGCGTCGCGACTCCGGCATCACGAAATCGTCGCTCGGTTCGTACAGCTTGAGCAGTTCATCACGGTACGACGAAAGTCTGAAAAAATAATTTTTTTCCTTCACGCGTTGAAGTTTCAGTTTCGGATGAAGCGGACACGTGTCGCCGACCAGTTCGGTTTCCGTTTTGAACGCTTCGCATCCCGTGCAATACAAACCCTCATACGTCCCTTCGTAGATGTCGCCGCTCTCTTTGACCGCATTCCAAAAACGCTCGACGCCGGCGAGATGCCGCGGCTCGGTCGTGCGAATGAAATCGTCGAACGAAATGTCGAGTTCGCGCCACGTGCCAAACCACGTCGTCGCCATGCGATCGAGGTACGATTTCAAATCCGACTCTCCCGCCGCCTCCATCGCCTGGATATTTTTTTGCGAGTTCTCGTCTGTGCCGGTCACGAGACGCGTCGCATCGCCGCGCAAACGATGAAAACGCGCGAGCGCGTCGGCGACCACGGTCGTGTACGCGTGACCGATATGCGGTTTGTCGTTGACGTAATAGATCGGTGTCGTGATGTAGTACTTGGACATACTAGGATGGTCCGATGACGACGATGAACTCTCCTTTGAGACTTGTATCCTTTAATTGCTGAACAATATCCGTGATCATACCTCGATACAACGTCTCATGCATCTTGGTCAATTCCCTACCCACAAAAACCGTTCGCTCCGGATCGAGGTGCTTGGCGAGCGCCTCGAGCGTTTTCATGATGCGATGCGTGGATTCCAAAAAGATCGTCGGCGTTTCGCGTTCCGCCATCTCTTTAAATAATGTCTCGCGTCCTTTTTTATGCGGAATAAATCCGATATACGTGAACTCGTCCATGGCGAATCCGCAGACGGAGATGGCGGCGGTGAGCGCGGATGGTCCGGGAATCGGTTCGACACGTACCCCCACCTCATACGCCGCCGCGACGAGTTTGCCGCCCGGATCGTTCATGCCCGGCGTTCCGGCATCGCACACATACGCGATACGCTCCCCCTTCTTGAGACGATCGACGAGTGCGGCGACGGCCTTCGGGTTCGTGTGTTCATGGACGCTCAACAGCGGCTTCGAGATGCCGAGATGCGCAAGCAACTTGGACGTGACGCGCGTATCCTCGCAGGCGATCGCGTTCGCCTCGCCAAGCGCGCGGACGGCACGCGCGGTAACGTCCCCCAGGTTGCCGATAGGTGTTGCGACAATAGACAGCGTTCCGGACATGCGAACGTTTTAGCAGAAGTCGGACATTTCGGCTATGATGCCGGTATATGAAGAAACGCGTTTTCATCCTTCCCCTGATCGCCGTTGCTGTACTCGGAATCGGCTGCAAGCAACCGGAACGCCAAGGTCAACCGGTCCCGAATGCGGGCGTGCCGACCGAATCGACCCCGGGCGCAAACGGCCAAACCGAGGCGATGCAAGGGGTATCGCGCGACGTGATTTATGCGCGACAAGTCCTCCGCAATTTGAACGAGGCTCAAAGTTTCCGCGTGGCCATGCTTGTCCCCTCCGCCGGCGGCGTCATCAACACGACGCTCGACTACCACCGCACGAACGGCCTGATCGGCAGGGTCACGATCCCGACGACGGAAGGCGCGCAAACCGCCGAGCTCTATGCCAATAAAAATGAAATCTGGTTCAAGGACGGCGCAAACGGATGGACGGACCTCTCCAATACGGACGAAGGACGCAGCTTCAACGCGATTTTCCAGAATGCGTTCGGGTATCAAAGCCAATACCAAAGCACGATCGCGGACACGGCCACACTGCTCTCGAAGGAAACGGATCCGAACGTCGGCTGCACGCGCTACGCCTTCCGTCAGACATCCAACAACGGTTCCGAGCAGACCTTCACCTTGTGCGTCTCCGCCGACCTCCCCGTCTATCTCACCATCAACGGCCCCTTCGGCCAGATCGAAATCCGCTACCGAGACGTGAACGGAAATGTGGACGTGAAGAAGCCTGTGTAATTCAAAACCCTCTCCTTACGAAGGAGAGGGCAGGGTGAGGTGGTTCGGTTGACGATTAGCAGTCTCTTATATAGACTGCTAATTATCGATGTGCCTATGATTCCCCAAAATTTCACCACGAAAAGCCAGGCGGCACTAAACTTGGCCCAACATCTTGCGCTCTCAAACGGACAACAGGCGCTTGAGCCCGTGCATCTGTTTGCCGCGCTCCTCGAACAGGAGGACGGCGTGGTTCCGGCCGTGTTGAAAAAACTCGCCGTGGATGTCGACGCGCTCAAGGATGACGCCGACGACCTATTGCTCGAATTGCCCAAAGTCGCCGTCGGCATGGGCGGCGCGGGACAGCTCTATCTCTCCCCCGCCATGGCCAAGGTTCTGCAAACGGCCGAACGCACCGCCGCGCAATTCAAGGACCAGTACATCTCGACCGAACACCTGCTCCTGGCCCTGATCGACAGCCAGCACGAATTGGCCGGCATTCTGAAAAAGCACGGCGTCAATATGGACGCGATCCTGAACGCCCTCAAGGACGTGCGTGGTTCGGTGAAGGTGGATTCTCCCGAGCCGGAACAGTCGTACCAGGCACTCGAAAAATATTCGAAGAATCTCACCGAGCTCGCGCGACAGGAAAAGCTTGATCCGGTGGTCGGACGCGATGAGGAAATCCGCCGCGTCATGCAGATTTTGTTGCGACGCACCAAAAACAATCCGGTACTGATCGGCGAGGCGGGTACGGGAAAAACCGCGATCGTGGAGGGATTGGCGCAACGCATCGTCGCGGGTGACGTGCCCGAATCGCTCAAGAACAAGGAGGTGCTCGCGTTGGACGTGGGCTCGCTTGTCGCGGGCACGAAATTTCGCGGCGAATTTGAGGAGCGTCTCAAAGCGGTCATGCGCGAAGTGGAAACGGCCGCGGGCAAGATGATTCTTTTCATCGACGAGCTCCACACACTGGTCGGCGCGGGCGCCTCCGGCGAAGGCGGCTCGCTCGACGCCTCGAACATGCTCAAGCCCGCGCTCGCACGCGGCCAGCTGCGGTGTATCGGCGCGACCACGCTCGGCGAATACCAGAAATACATCGAAAAGGACGCCGCGCTCACGCGCCGGTTTCAGCCGGTGTTCGTCGAGGAGCCGAGCGAGGACGACGCCATCGCGATCTTGCGCGGCATCAAGGATAAGTACGAGCTGCACAACGGCGTGCGCATCACGGACAACGCCATCGTCTCGGCCGTGAAGCTCTCAACGCGCTATATCACCGATCGCTTTCTTCCGGACAAGGCCGTGGATTTGATCGACGAAGCGGCGGCGGCCTTGCGCATGCAGATCGATTCGTTGCCGGAAGAACTCGACAAGTTGAAGCGCGAGCAGATCAAGCTTGAAATCGAAAAGCGCGCGCTTTCCAAAGAGGAGGATACGGATTCGAAAGAACGCCTCGCGGAGGTGGAACGCAATCTCGCGGAGGCGCGGGAAAAATCCGAAGGCCTCGAGCTTTCGTGGAAAGCGGAGAAGGAGCTCATCACCCTGATGAACGCGGCGAAAAAAGAAGCCGAACAACTCAAAAGCGAAGCCGAAATCGCCGAGCGCAAAGGCGACCTCGAAAAAGCCTCGGAGATTCGCTACGGCAAATTCCCGCAGGCGGAGACGAGACTCAAAGACGCCGAGAAAAAGCTGAAAGAACTCCAGGGAAAGCGCGGACTTCTGAAAGACGCCGTGACCGACGAGGATATTGCGACGGTGGTCGCACGATGGACCGGCATTCCGGTCTCGCGCATGCTCGAATCCGAATCGACGAAACTCGCCAAACTGGAAGACGAGCTGCACAAGCGCGTCATCGGCCAGGAAGAGGCGGTGAAGGCCGTCTCGAACGCGCTACGACGCTCGCGCGCGGGCATTAGCGAAGAGAAGCGGCCGATCGGTTCGTTCCTGTTTCTCGGTCCGACCGGCGTCGGGAAAACCGAGCTCGCCAAGGCGCTGGCCGAAGCGATGTTCGACGACGAAGACGCGCTCGTGCGCATCGACATGTCGGAATACCAGGAGAAACACGCCATCTCGCGCATGATCGGCTCGCCGCCGGGATACGTCGGCCACGACGAGGGCGGTCAGCTCACCGAGCGTATCCGCCGCCGACCGTACGCGGTCGTCCTGCTCGACGAGGTCGAGAAAGCGCATCCGGACGTCTTCCACACGCTGCTGCAGGTCCTCGACGACGGACGTCTCACCGACGGCAAGGGTCGCGTCGTGAACTTCAAGAACACGGTGATCATCATGACGTCGAATATCGGTTCGGATCTCATCCTCGACTTCGGCAAAAAACGTGGTGAGATCGGATTCTCAAACGGCGACGAGGAAGAAGCCGCGACGCCGGAATCCGTGAAAGCGCGCGTGATGGAAATGTTGCGCGAGCACTTCCGCCCGGAATTCCTGAACCGCGTGGACGAAATCGTGATGTTTCAGGCGCTCGCCAAGGACGACTTGCTGCAGATCGTCGATCTGCAGCTCGCGGATGTGGCCAAGCGCCTGCATGAAAAGAAAATCGAGATCGAGTTCACGGACAAGGCGAAAAAGCTCATCGCCGACAAGGGATACGATCCGAGTTTCGGCGCACGGCCCTTGAAGCGAGCGATCCAGGACCTCGTCCTCGACGAGCTCGCCCTCAAGATCGTGGACGGACGCGTCAAGGAAGGCGACAAAGTGAAGGTGGATGCCTCGAAGGATCAAGTCGTCATCAAATAAACGGCGACCGCGCAGGCGGTTTCGCCACGGAGAACGCGCGGGCCGAGCGACGCGATCGTCGCCCCCGCGCGTTTTGCGATCTCGGATTCTTCCGGCGTCCATCCGCCCTCCGGACCGACAAAAAGACTTGCTCTTTTGTCATTCCCGCGGAGGCGGGAATCCAGCTCCGATCCCTCGGCATCAAAAAACACCTGCTCCCCTTTCGCGCTCTGCATCGCCTCTTCGAATTTCATCGGTTCCATGATCGCGGGCACGACGCCGCGACCGCTTTGTTCGGCCGCTTCGCGCGCGATCTCATACAAGCGCTCGAGCCTTACGTCTTTCTTGATGGTTCGATCCGTCACCAGGGGCACGATTTCCGACGCGCCGCACTCCGTCGCCTTTTGCACGGCCCACTCAAAGCTCTCACGCTTCAGGATCGCGGCGTAAAGCGTGACGAACCGTGACGGCTCGGCTACTACCCGGCGCGCCTCGCCCATCCGCGCGAGCCCGACTTCCCCTTTGGCGATATTCAGGAGTTCGTATTCCGCTTCGCGCCCTTGGCCGTCGCATAACAGGACGCGTTCTCCCGTACGCAATTTCAACACGGCCGTCATCTGGCGCGCCGCGTCGTCTTCCAAAACGATCTCCGTGGCGCGGAGATCGTATGGACCGATAAATCGATGGAGCTTCATCTTACTTCATCGCCTTCTCGATCTCCTTCCACTTCGACATGAGGAAGGCGCGCACTTCCGGCACCTCCTTGGCGGCCAAATCCTTGGATTTGGTGTAGTACTTCATGACGTCATCGACAATATCTTCGTACACTTCCTTGCTCATCTCGCCCGCCTTGTCGATGCGTTTCATCACCTGCTTTTGCAGGGCGAGGGCCTTCTTGCGGGCGTCCTTGGTGAGTTCTTTGCCCTTGCGGGACTGGAGGAAGAGACCGGACGCGAGGCCGAGAATCGCGCCTGCGGCGACGCCGGCAGCGAGGGCTCCGGCACCTGACTTCTTTTTCATATTCATACGGCTAATGGATTAGACGCACACGAGTATAGCACGCAAGCGTGCTACCATGGTAGCCGTATGCTTGACCTCATCGCCATCGGCGACTCCACGCTCGACGTCTTCCTCGAAATCGACGACGCGACGTTGAGTTGCCAACTCAACAAGAAACAGTGTCTCCTCTGCTTCGACTACGCGGACAAGATCCCCGTCAAAGAGGTGATCCAGGTGCCGGGCGCTGGTAATGCCTCGAACGCGGCCGTCGGCGGCCGTCGGCTCGGCATGAAGACCGCGATCGTGAGCATCGTGGGCAACGACGACATCGGTCGGGAGATCGTGTCGGGCTGGAAGCGCGAGGGCGTCGCGACGACCTACGTTACAACGGACGACAAACACGAGACCAATTACTCGACGGTGCTCAACTTCAAAGGCGAGCGCACCATCCTCGTCCATCACGAACGTCGCACGTACCGCCTTCCGAAACTCGCGGCCGCCAAGTGGATCTACTACACCTCCCTCGGACAAAAGCACGAGCGCCAGGAACGCCAACTTCTCGCGCATCTCAAAACGCATCCGCACATCAAGCTCGCCTTCAACCCCGGAACGCATCAACTCCATCGCGGCCTCAAGGCTTTGAAACCGGTAATCGCGCGTTCGGATCTGTTCATCGTCAACCGCGACGAGGCGGCGCGCCTGCTCGAAGGCGGCGAGCGGCCCATCCACAATATGCTGCTCCATTTCCACCAGATGGGAGCGAAGATTTCGGTGATCACCGACGGTCCGGAAGGCTCGTACGCCACGGACGGCAAAACCGTATGGTTTTTGCCGATCTTCAAGGGGCCGATCAAGGAGCGCACCGGCGCGGGCGACAGCTATACGATCGGCCTCATCTACGGGCTATTCTCCGGCAGGGAGCTGTCCGAGGCCATGCGCTACGGCACCGCAAATGCCTGGAGCGTCGTGCAGGACATCGGGCCGCAGCGCGGACTGCTCAAGAAATCCGAAATGCAGACCGCGTTGAAGAGATTCACCAAGATCAAAGCAAAGAAGGAGATCAACGGGAACCGAAAGTGATATGCCGAAGCCGATGCGCGATTCGGAATGGCTCGCCAAGATGCTCTTCGAGTTTTCGTATTGGCACGCGATCAAGGGTACGCCGTTCAAGCCGCAAGCGTACGAACTCGCTTCCGAGTCCGTCGTCGCGCTGGGAAAAGAGCTGGAACGCACGTGGAAAAAAGGCGGCGTCAAGGCGCTCGTCGATCTCCCCGGTATCGGTCAGTCCATCGCGGAGAAAATCGACGAGTATTTCCGCACGGGACGCGTGCGCGAATACGACGCGCTCAAGCGGAAATTTCCCGTGGATATCTGGGGACTGTCACGCATCGAGGGACTGGGACCGAAGCACATCGGCCAGCTTTGGCGCGAATTGCGAATCGCGAATATAGACGATTTGGAATTCGCAATCGAGAAGCAAAAAATCCGCGCGCTCAAAGGATGGGGGCCGAAATCGGAAGAGAAACTCGCACGTGGCATCGCGCTTTTGCGCAGTTCCACGGGTCGACATCCGTTGAAGGACGTGTTGCCGCTTGCCGAAACGATCGTAAAACGACTGCGGAAGGTAACAGGCGTGAAGCAGGTCGCGATGGCGGGCTCGCTTCGCCGGAAAAAGAAAGACGTCGGCGATATCGATCTCATCGCCACGTCGTCGGATCCGAAAACGGTGATGGAAGCGTTCGTCTCCATGCCCGAAGTCGCGGCCGTGCACGAGGTAGGCAAAACCAGGTCGTCCGTCCGACTGAAATACGGGATTGATTGCGACTTGCGCGTCGTGCCGGATCGCGTCTTCGGTTCCACGCTGCAATATTTTACGGGCGACCGACGCCACAATATTCTCCTGCGCGAGCGCGCGATCAAACAAGGGTACAAACTGAATGAGTACGGATTGTTCAAGAAGGGCAAGCTTGTTCCCGTACCGACCGAAGACGATATTTACCGCATACTCGGCCTGAAAACGCCGCCGCCGGAAAAACGACTGGGCAAGGACGAGTTCAAAGCGAGGTAGGTCTCGCGGATTACGTGTGCTATCCTCGGAAGGTATGAAAAAACTCCTTTCCATCGTGAGTGTCCTTGCCCTGACAGGCCAGGGCTGCCTGTTCGCTCCGCCCGCTGCACAGCCTGAACCCGCCGAGCCCGGTCCCGTGACGTCCGCCCCGATGTGGGCCGAAGTGAACGGCGTCGTCGCGCTCGACCAGCGTCCCGGTTCGTCCGTCACGGTATCGTCGCTCATCGTCGCGGAGGACGGCTGGGTCGTCATTCATAAGGAAGTCGCCGGAAAGCCCGGCCCGGTCATCGGCGAGACGTATATCGCGGCGGGCGAGCACACGCAGATCGGCGTTTCACTCCGGGAAGCGACGGTGGATGGTGAAACGTATTTCGCCATGCTGCATCGCGATGACGGGGATCGTCGGTTCGATCTCGCCAAGGATGCACCGGTACGCAGCACGGTTCTCGAGGGAATCATCATGGCGAGTTTCACGGCCGACGCCGATGCGGGCGACGCGCCGATCGTGAATCCGTAATCCGGATGGGTCGCACAAAAAACGACCCCCGCCATCGGCGGGGGTCGTTTCTGGCGGTGAGCCGGACGAGAGATGGCGCGGCGCTTGACTTTGTATCATCATTCGTTACGATCGGGTTGGCCCAGGTGCACGGGCCGGAAAAGAGGTTGGCATGAATTCACGGTACCTGGCGTTGGCGGGGTTCATCCTCGTCGTCGCCTGCGATCCTTTGACGGAGGATCGCGACGCAGGCGTGACGCCCGACGGAGGGCCCGCAAGACCGGATGCCGGTCCCGACGCATGCGGGTCGGGCACCGGATGCGACGATCCGGGATGCATGAACGGCACCTGCCACATCTGCCGGATCGCCGAGAGCTGCGGCCATGAGGTTCGGGCCGAATGCTACGACCGGATGGAGCTTCAACTCACGAATCGCGGGTGCCAGAATGCGGACGCGATCCGCGCAGCTTGGAGCTCCTGCTCGGAGCACTGTACCGGCTACCTGGCGTGTCGGGATGCCGCAAGCGCCTCGTGCGCATGCCCCGACGGGCAGACCTTCTGTGACACCTCGCCCGTGGCGTACTGCATCGACTTGCAACGGAACAACCTTCATTGCGGGTCGTGCAGAAATGTCTGCCCGGACGGAGGGGCCTGCATGGCGGGAACCTGCGTCGAAGGATAGTCCCTCTCCGGACCTTCAAGGGTCTTTTTCTTTTTAAGAAACGCTTGAGGTACCATGCGCGCATGGCAAAAAAAGTGATTTCCGGCGGAGTCGTGCACGACATCCCCGCGGACTTGCGGAAGGTGTTGACGGCCGACAAAACCGCCCTGGCTGCATGGGAAGACATCACGCCGCTCGCGCGCAACGAGTGGATCTGTTGGGTTGAAGCCGTCAAAAAACCGGAAACGCGACGGGAACACGTTGAACGGGTGCCCAAACAGCTGAAAGAAGGCAAGCGTCGTCCGTGTTGCTGGATCGGCTGCATTCACCGCACGGATAAAGCCATCAGTCCTTCGATACAAAGCATCCTTGCGAAGCGGAAAAAATCGAAATAGTGGAAAAATCACTCACTCCAACGCAAAGACCGCCTTACGGCGGTCTTTTGTGATGGTGCTCGGGGTGGGACTCGAACCCACATGCCCATACGGGCCCGACATTTTAAGTGTCGTGCGTATACCATTCCGCCACCCGAGCGCGCGGCATGTTTCTATCATGGTTTTTCTCTTTTGTCAGCCGTCAAACCGACGGCGTATTCAATAATCGCCCCGGCGATGTCTTTGCCCGTCGCGCGCTCAAGCTCGGCAAATCCGGGATTCGCGTTTGCCTCGATCACGAGCGGACCCTCCTTGGACCGCAAGAGGTCCACGCCCGCGATCTCACAGCGAAATAATTCCGCGACGCGCACGGCAAGCGCCGTTTCCTCGTCCGTGAGCTCGACCGCCCTGCCCGTCCCGCCTTGCGACGCATTCGCGCGAATATCCCCTTCCGGCGCCGTGCGCTCCATGGAGGCGACCACGCGGCCGCCAAGCACGAACGCGCGCAGATCCTTGCGATGCGCCTCGGCGACGAACCGCTCGAGGATGACGGGATTGCCGTCGGAGACGCCGAGATAGTCGATGACGGGGGCGAGCGTTTCCACGTCCGGCGCATAGAACACGCCGATCCCATGCGTGCCGAACGGCGTTTTCGCGACGACCGGATACCCGATCTCCTCGGCCGCGCGACGCGCGTCTTCGACGCGTTTCACGATCGCGAAGCGGGGCGCGGGAATCCCGTGTTCCAGAAATGAAACGTGTTGCGCGAGCTTGTTCTTGGTCGCGGCGACATCCGCCTGGCCGTTCACGACGCGAACCCCGGCTCGTATGAGCAGCGCGGGCACATACGCATGGAGACTCGGTTCTTCGACAAAGTTGGGACGGTACACGAGCGCGTCATATCCCCCGAAAGCCTTGCCCTCATACCGGACCGCGAGCGCGTCTCCCTCGACGTGGAACGAAAACGACGGCGCATACAGTCGCTCGCACGCCATCCCGCGCTCGGCCGCCGCCCGCTCAAACCCGGCCGAGCCCGTCGCCGTCTCCCCACGCGGCTCGCTCGAAATCAAAATACCTAGCTTCATAAAAAAGAGTTTACAGATGACAGCTAACAGTTAACAGATTCAACCACTCTGTCAACTGTCGTCTGTTAACTGTTCTCTAGCCCCATGCTAGGATCTACTCGAACAGATATGGAACAAGAGCCGCGCGTCATCGCCCCCGAAGAACAAAGCGTGGATCGCGGTTTTGATGTCGCACTACGACCAAAAACGCTCGCGGATTTTATCGGCCAGCCTGCGGCCAAAGAAAACCTCCGTATCTTTATCGAAGCGGCCAAAAAGCGCGGCGAGCCGTGCGACCATGTCCTGCTGTACGGTCCGCCGGGACTTGGAAAGACGACGCTCGCGCATGTGATCGGCAACGAGATGGGATCAAACGTCCGCGTCACAAGCGGTCCGGCCCTCGAACGCGTCGGCGATCTTGCCGCCATTCTCACCAACCTGGAAGACAGCGACATCTTGTTTGTGGACGAAATCCACCGCATGAACCGTTCGATCGAGGAGGTCTTATATCCCGCGATGGAAGACTTCGCGCTCGACATCGTCATCGGCAAGGGGCCGACCGCACGCACGCTCCGCCTCGATCTCAAGCGCTTTACGCTGATCGGCGCAACGACGCGGCTCTCGCTGCTGTCCGCGCCGCTGCGCGACCGATTCGGCGCGCAATTCCATCTCGATTTTTACGGCCCGGACGAAATGCGCGAAATCCTGCGCAGGTCCTCGCGCCTTCTCGAGCTTCCGGTGGACGATGTGCCACTGTCCATGATCGCGAACCGTTCGCGTCGGACGCCGCGCATCGGCAATCGCCTGCTCAAGCGCGTCCGCGACTACGCGCAGGTCATGGCCGACGGCGAGTTGCGCGAAGACGTGGTGGATCGCGCGCTTTCGGCGCTCGAGATCGATACGCTTGGTCTCGACGAAGCCGATAGGCGTGTCCTTAAGGCGCTTATCGAAAAATTCAACGGCGGGCCGGTCGGACTCACCACGCTCGCCGCCGCCACGGCCGAGGAAGTCGAGACACTCGAAGACGTGGTCGAACCGTTCCTCCTCCAACTCGGGCTCCTTGCCCGCACTCCGCGCGGCCGCATCGCAACCGAACTCGCGTACAAACATCTTGGCAGGGCAGTAACCAGTGACCAGTAACCAGTGACCAGTTTTCAGACTGGCAACTGATAACTGGAAACTAGAAACTTTCCCAGGCTGGCAACTGTCATCTGTTAACTGTAAACTACCCTCATGGTTCCGCTTGCCTATTTCCTGATCGCCTGGCTCGTGTTCATCGGGGTCTTCGCACTCATGAGCTTCATCACGATCCTCATGAACCTGCGCTACGGCCTTTCCGGCTCGTTCACGTACGTGACGACGGGCATCTTTGTCGGCGTGTCCTGTCTCGTCCTCCTCGCCGCGGGCGGATACCTGTTCACCGTCGACTGGACGCAGGACGTCAATCTCCTGCCGGGCACGCAAAGCATCCTCGAGCTATGATCGACTTGCGTCACCTGCCGAACCCGGTGCCGGATGAAAAGGTCATCCACATCCTGCGCCGGCATCCGATCACCCTGTTTACGCTCGGCGTCGGTCTCCTGCTCCTGATCGTCGGTCCGTTTGCCGTCTGGCTCGGGATCGTCTCGTTCCAGCCTGAACTTCTCGATGACCGGGTGTTCGTCGCCCTCGTCGTCATGGGCGGATCCGCCTTCTGGCTTTTCGCCTGGCTGTTTATTTTCCAGCATTTCATCGACTACTATCTCGACATCTGGATCGTGACGACGAAGCGCGTGCTCAACATCGAACAAACCGGCCTGTTTGCCCGTACCGTTTCGGAGCTGCGGCTGTACCGGATTCAGGACGTCACCTCGATCGTGAACGGATTCTTCCACACGCTCCTCGATTTTGGCGACGTGGAAATCCAGACCGCCGGCGAAAAGACGCGCTTCGTCTTCGAGGAAATCCCGCATCCGACGCGCATCAGCAAATCCATCCTCGAGTTTGCCGAGATTGACCGCAAGGAACATCTCGATGAAGCCGTCGAACAATTCGGCATGCCGGATAGGCCCAATGTATGAAGCCCCTCATCCCCTTCCGACAATCGCCGAACATGTGCGGGCCCGCGAGCCTGAAGATCCTGTTGTCGTACTTTGACCGCGAGCATACGGAAGCGCAGCTCGCCAAGCTTTGCGAAACAACGCCGGACATCGGCACGACGCATGGACAGCTCGTGGCGGGGGCGCGGGCATTAGGTGCGGAGGCATTCGCGAAGGACAACGCCACGATCAATGACATTCGCGCGCTCATCGAAGAGGAAAAACCGGTCATCGTCGGCTGGTGGTCAAAGGACGAACCGCATTATTCAGTGGTGTATGAGGTCGGCAAACACAAGATTTTCATGATGGATCCGGACACGGAATCCGGCATCCGCATCATGCCGATCGAGAAGTTCGAGCAGGTCTGGCACGACACGGACGGCGGTCCGGAACATCCCGTGCAGCGCTGGATGATGGCGGTTACGGATTTCAAATAACGTACGGGGCACGATATCTCGTGCCCCACACGTTATTTTTTTCGTTCCAAATACCTGTTCGTCGCATGTGCGAGATACCATGCCGCCGCCCCGATGAACCCGAGATCATCAAGCCAACCGACTATCGGCGCGAAATCGGGCAGCAGATCAATCGGCCAGACGAGATACAACACGGCGGCCACGACCAGCGCCTTCGGCTTCCAATCCGTACTCGGATCCTTCACGAACAGCCAGATCGCCCGCAGATTCGGAATAAAGCTCGTTTTTCTCATGCAGTCATCCTATCAGCTACTAGCTATCCGCCAAAGGCGGGCTTGGTGCATGCCGGGCTAGCTACGAGCTGCCTAAATGCTACACTCCTGCGGATGATGCTTCCGCGACGCGACGCCTGGATCGACGCGGTCCTGACGCTCCTGCCCGGTGCGGCGATCGCGGCCGCGTTGATTTGGCCATGGACTCGCCCCGCGCTTGCGGCGGCAACCATCGCGGCCGGGCTGCCGTTTTTCGTCGCCACGATACGCGGCGCGCTGGATCGTCGCGTCGCGGCGGAGGCGTTCCCGTCCATGGCGCTCGGGCTGCTGCTCTGGTCGGGCGAGTGGACGTCGGCCGCGGCCGTGAGTCTCCTGCTCGGCGGACTCCGTTGGGCCGAGCACCTTCTGGAAACGCGCGCCTTGGCCCGCGTGGAACGGCCGCTGCGGGAACTCGGGACGCTCCTGCCCGCGGGAGCGTCCGCTCTCGTGCAGGCGGGTGGACGCATTCCCGGCGACGGGGTCGTGACGCAGGGAGCGGCGTTCGTGGACGAGCGTATGGTCCGCGGCGAAAGCGAACCCGCCGAGCGCCTGCCCGGCGATCCGGTCTTCGCGGGATCGGTCGTGCGCGCGGGATCGATCGGCATGCGTGCGACGCAAGCACCGGAGGACGCGCTCGCCATGCGCCTGCATGCGCGGATCCGCCACGCGGCCGCACGCCCCTCCCCCACCGAGCACCTCGCCGGACATGCGTCGGCATTCTCCTACTGGCTGCTCGGGCTGGCCGCGGCCGCGACCTGGTTCTTCGTTCGCGAGCCGCTTCATGCCGCCGCCGTGCTCCTCGTCCTTCGACCGGACGCACTGGTCGCGGCGACGTCCCTGGCCGCCTCCCTGGCCGTCGCCGCGGCGGGACGCCTCGGCGCACTCGTCCCCGGCGGCGAGGCACTCGACCGCCTCGCCACGGCCGACGTGGCCGTCTTCGACAAGTCTCGGGCCGTGAGTTTTGCGGAGATCCGCGTCGGGGGCGTGGACCATGATCCGGGCGTAAGCGACGCCTACGTCTGGGAGTGCGTGGCCATGGCGGAAGCGGGTTCGGATCATCCCGTCGGGCGGGCGCTGTACCGTGAGGCGGTGAGACGCATCGGCCGCATCCGGGAGGCGGACACCTGCCGGGCCGTGCCGGGTCGCGGCGTGATCGCAACGCTCGGCGGTCGCCTGATCGCCATCGGCACGGCGGAACTGCACCGCGACAGCGGAACCTCCTTCGAAGGAGCGTGGCTCGCGGGCTCGACATCGCCGGTGGACGGCCGGGTGTCGGACTGTTTTCTCGCCCTCGACGGCGCCTGCGTAGCCCGCTTCCGGATCGAGGAGCGGCCGCGGCAGGACATCCGCACGGCTATCGAGGGACTGCGGCTTCTCGGATTCGAGCGAGACATCTTATTCACGCCCGACACGGTACGCATCGCGGCGAAACAGGCGGAAGCCGCCGGACTGGCCGACTACCGACCTTCCGTGACGCCCGAGGAACGCTGGAGAGAACTCGGGCGCCTTTCAAAAGAAAGGCGCATCCTGCTGATCGGCGACGGCGAAGACGCCGCGGCCGTCGCCCGAGCGCATGCCGCCGTCGCGCTGTCGCGGACCGGCGGACGCGGAGGGGAAGACGCCTGCGTGACGCTGCACGCGGACGCACTCGGGACGCTTCCGCGTCTGGTCCGTCTCGGGCGCGCCTTTCACGGCGTCGTCCGCGTGCAGGTGGGAATCTGGATCATCGCCGGAAGCGCGGGGCTCGCTCTGGCCGCGATGGGCGCGCTCTCCCCGCTCGCGGCCGCGGCCTACGCGCTTACGACCTCGCTGACCCTGCACGTCGCGGCGCGCGGACTCGGATCCGGACGCGGCAACGCGCATGGACAGCCTCGTCGAAAGGATGGACAATGAATGCATGAAGCGACGTTGGTTGCACGCCGCCAAAGATCATTTCGTTCCCCATGCGGGAAACGACCACCATCCGCGCCTCCTGCGCCACCGGGGACTTGTCGGCGTGAGCGTCTTGTTGATCGCCTTCAAAAGCGCGTCCGTCCTGCTCCCTCTGGCGATCGCCGTGTCGACACGCGCGGACGATCGGGTCGCGCCGATCACGCCGGCCGCGATTATCGAGTCAGGCAATCGCACGAGGCAGGACGCCGATCTCGCGCCATTGATGACGGATGAACGGTTGATGCGCGCGGCACAAGCCAAGGCCGAAGACATGGCGACGCTCGGCTATTTCGCGCATACGTCGCCGGACGGCACGACGGCGCTCGACCGCATCAGGCGGTCCGGTTATCCCGCGCGATACGCCGCGGAGAACCTCGCCATCCACTTCACCAATATCTATGAGATGCAACGCGGGTGGTTGGACAGCCCGTCGCATCGGTCCATTCTCCTTGACGACCGCTATGAGGATACGGGTACGGGCGTCGCCATCGGTCGTTTCGAAGGACGCGAGACGACATTTGTCGTGCAGCTATTCGGAAACATCGAAGCCCCCCAGACCTCCTCGGATCTTGACGCAAGCGCCGTCATCGCGACGACCGAGCCTGCGGAATACGGCACGGGACGCGTCCTCGCCGAAACGTTTTCCCAAGAGCGTATTGACCCGATCGTCCGGGATCTCATGCTGTACGCCGCCGCCTTTCTGACCGCGCTGCTCCTGATCATGTTGGCCGTCCGTTACCGCGCCCGTCACGCCGCCTCCGTCTCGCATGCGATGCTCGTCATCGGTCTCGCTCTCGTCCTCATGCTGGCGTAAGAAGAAAAGAGCAAAAAAAACCGCAAGCATCCGCACGCGCCCGCAAGGAGCGGGTTTTGGCGGATGCTTGCGGTTGGATTGTATTAGTCAATCGTGAGATTCGAATCAAGCTGGTTCGTGACATTGTACTCGCTGGCAAGGTCGATATCCGGACCGAATGTGTAGTCCGTGTAGAACACGTCGGCGATATCGTCGATCTTCGTGTTCCAGTCATCCCCGTACAAGGCGCGCGCGACGTCTTCCGTCTTCACCCAACGCAGCGTTCCGTCGCGTTCGATCGCATATACTTTGTTGAGTGTCGTGAATTTCACCATGCGCGATCCGGGTCGATACGTGACGTTGCCGCCGAGCATGTACGAGGCAAGCTCGGTCAGGGTCACCTCTTGAACGGCGTCAAAATTTTCATACCACGTGAAGAAGACACGGCTATTCGGAAACGCATGGCGCTTGCCGTCACGACCGACGTAATAGACGGCCCGGCACGGATCATCGACGGCCGCCCCCTCCGCGCACGCGAGCTTGATCAGGCGACGCACGGCCGGCACCGGCTCGGGAGCGGGCTCCGGTTCGGGTTCCGGGGTCGGTTGACTCAGCGGAGGTTGGTTCTGAAGCGGTCCGGTCACCCAGATGGCGGTGTTCGGGCCCGCCGCGATGCCGCCGCCCGTGTCGCGGCAAAATACGAAAGCGATGCGCGATCCGCCGTACGGGAAGATGTAGGAGCGGCTGGCAACGCCACCGGCAACCGTCATCGCGCCGACGTCTTCAAGATCCACGTACAGGTTGCACGACTGGATCGGCGCGGCGGATTGCACGGACGCGGAGAGCGTGACCGCGACCCCGGCCGACGCCGTGACGGGCGTCACCGAGCCGATCGTCGGTTTGGCAAAGGCGGGCAGGGCGATGGCTAGTGCGGCGGCGCCCGACAGGACCGCGGCCGCGCGGGAAATGGCGTGTGTCATGGGTGATAGTCTACGCGATCCGGATGACGGAGGACAGAGCTAGGCTTTAATCAAACGTTTCTGCCATGACGGCGGCACGTCTTCGATGAACAGGGCGAGCGCGGCAGCGAAGAGCCCGATATCGCGCACGGTCACGGCGTTAATGCCGCTCACGATCATGACGACCGCCAGGTGAAACGCGGCGAGAAGCGACACGACCCATGTCCGCACGTTGACGAGGAGCAGGAACCCGACGGCGAGATCAAAGATCGCTGTCCCGATCATGAGCTGCCCCACAGGAACGGGGAGGAGACCCATGGCCCACGGCTGTAGATATCCGCCCCAGGCCTCGGGCGACTTCAGGATAAGGAGACCGACCCATAGAAAGGTGACGGCCATGCCGACGCGGAGGATATGGAAGGCGGCAGGATAAGCTTTCATACGGAGAAGTGATTTTGATATATGTATACGAAATCGATGATAGTCATGAGCCAGACCGTGACGGCCGACGTGACGCACCAGAAGCACCAAGCCTTGAGCACGCGCCACTGGATATAGGTGAAGACGAGCGACATGAATGACGCGCCGACAAGAAGCAGCGTCAGGAGATTCACGAGCAACGCCGTCGGTCCGACCTCGAGGACGAGTGACGCCGTCAATATGGCCGTCACGAGATAAAAGCCGAGACCGGCCACGTCATTATGGATGCCGAACAAGTGATTATACTTGCTCGTCAGTACCTTGGTGCAATCCTTTCCAATCGGGCATACGGGCGCTTCGGCAGCGCGTCGTTTGCCGATCAGGTACGTGGTGATGCTGATGCCGATGGCATCGAGCGTGAAAAGCAGCGCGAAGGCGGACATGGAACCAGTATAGCAAAAAAGTCCTTCATGTTATTTGATCGGTACCGTGGCGCTCGCAAGCTTGGCGAGATCCGCGTCCGTGATGCCGAGACTGTACAAGCGCATCACCTTATAGGCCTCCTCGCCATTCTGAAGATAGTGCATTTTTAAATCTTTTGGGTGGATGTAATATGCCTCGCCCTTGGCCTGCGCACGTAATACGATGCGGCCGCGCAATTTGCTCTTGAGTGCGTCATCGCCCTTCGCCATCATCGTGTAATCTTTTTCCGAAACACCGAGACCGAACGAGCGCATCATCTGATACGCCGTCGGGCCGTCTTTCATGTAATAACGCTTGAGCGTAACAGGGTCGACATACCATGCCTCGCCGTGCTGCTGGACTTGCAGCAGGATATGCCCCTTGGTTTTACCGAGAATCGTCGAGTCGGACGTGGTTGGCGCGGACGTCGGAGTCGACGTACCGGGCTTCACGCTCGGATATTGCGACATGTATTCGTGATACGACGACCACGCCGTGCCCGTTCGCTGCGCGCCGTTGTCAAGGAACTGCATACCGATCCAGCCGCGTCCACCGTTCCACGCAATGCGATACCAACCGTCCGTAAACCCGATCACATCCACGCTCGCACCGGCCGCCAGCGTCGTCAGGATCACCGATCCGTCCATGCACGCATGATCGCGCAGGAACACGCCTGACTTGATCGTCCCCTTCCCCGAATACTGATGCACCGGATCGACGTAACATCCGCCGGCACTCGCCGCCGGAACCATCGCGAACAAGAGCGAAAAACCGCTCAAAAACGAAAGGAGTTTTTTCATATACTTCCATGCTAGATGAAAAATCTTCGGAAGGCTACATTATTCCCATGGGAAAACCCCGCGTCGTGATTTTGGGAGCGGGACTCGCAGGTCTTGCCTGCGCGGATCTGTTGTCCCGGCGCGGCTATGACGTGACGGTCGTAGAGGCGCGCGGACGTATCGGGGGGCGGGTCATGACGGAGCGCCTGGGGCCATACCTCGTCGAGATGGGCGGCGAATGGATCGGTACGGAGCATCGCCGCATGCAATCGCTATGCAGGCGCTTCGGCATCCCGTTGCGGGACCACCGCTTGCGCAAGAGCCTGCTCCTCGAAGGCTCGTGGCATGCTCCGGGCACGTGGGCGCCTTCTCGCAAACTCCTCACCTGCGTGGATGCGGGGCTGCGCGGCATGCGCTCGCCCGGCCGCCGACGCGCGCTGGAGCAGATGGACGCCTGGACGTATCTCGCCCACTGCGGTGTCCGACGCGCCGACGAACAAGCCCTTGAATTATTCATGCGAGCGCAATTCGGCGAGAGCATGCGGGGCATATCCGCTACCGAAGTGCTTCCGCTGTCGCGCAAAGGCGAAGATATCGACAGTACGGATGTCTACTGGATGGAAGGTGGTAACACACGTCTTATCGAGGCGCTGGCGGACACGGTCGGGCGCGATCGGATTTTCCTGCGTCACACGGTCGATGCGGTCGTTCAAATCGGCACAAGCCTGACGGTACTCGTCCGCAACGGACGCGCGTTCAAAGGCGACGCGGTCATTTGTACACTTCCGGCTCCGCAAGTCGCGAAACTGCACTGGCGTCCTTCGCTGCGCACGTTCCAGGCCGAGGCTTTCTACGGTCTGCCCTATGCCCGCGTGACGAAAACCGCCATACATTTCCCAAAACGCTTTTGGAAAGACGCGGCGTTCGATGTGTTTACGGACACGGTAGCGGGACAGATATATCATGCTACGCAATGTCAACCGGGTCGCGACGGAGTCTTAACGAGCTATGCGACCGGTCCGGAAGCGGTACGTATGGCGAACGCCACCCTACCGGAAGCCGCATCAAGCATCTGCCACGCGCTCCGTCCCGTCTTCGGACCCGTCAACACCCGTCGGACGGCCGTGCGACGAAAAGCCTGGCACACAGATCCGTTCGCGGGAGGAGCATACGCGGTCTTTGGAACGCGTTCGACCGAATACGAGCATGAGCTCGGCATCCCACACGGCAAAGTCTTGTTTGCAGGCGAGCACACGGTGACGCGTAACCAGGGATACATGGAGGGGGCCGTCGAATCCGCGAGGCACGCCGTTCGTCTGTTGAAAAACAGGCTTCGGATCTGAATCAGTCTTCAATATATTGCACGCGTCCGACTTCCCCCGTCTCCAATCGAACCTTGATCCCCTGCGGGTGAACGGCGACGTTCGTTAAAAGTTCCTTCACGACACCGTACGTCGCTTTCCCGGTTTTCTGATCTTCCTTTTTCACGATCGCCACGCGCAATCCCGGCCGGATGTTTTTGCGAAGTGTGTGGTTGGTGTATTGCATACAAAACTAAACCTCCACCTCAACCATAAGCGCCGCATGATCCGACACTTCTTCCGGAAGCACGGCAAAGTCGGCAACTTTGACGCTCGGCGTCACAAAAACATAGTCGGCGAATTTTTCCGGTTTCGTGTAAAAGGACGTGCGCGTCGAAGTCACGCCATATTCTTTTATCAGATTACGTAACCCGCTTTGCTCAAGCAGACGGATGCTTTCCGTATCTGGCAGCAAGTTGAAATCGCCGCACAGCACAAAGTCGCCTTTGAGTCCCCTCGTAAAGTTCAAAATATTTTTTGACTGCTCGATCCGGTCATCCGTATCCGTCTTTCCCATTCCATTCCACAGGCCGTGAAAATTAATAATGGTAAACGGTTTCCCGCTAATGTCGAGAGTCGCGTATTGAATGTTCCGGGCATGCTTGCCGATGTCGCCTTCGGGAATGTAGCCCCGATGCTTGTGAACGAACACGTCTCCGTGTTCCTTCACGAGAAGCTCCTTTTTCACGAGCATCATCAAACCATAATTTTCTAAGAGCTGAGGATGAAAAAACGCGACAAAATCTGATAACCGTTCTGAAATCTCCTGCACACCTTCCGCCATGATGTTTTCATTCACGGCAACGCCACCGGCTAGCACTCCTTGAGAGTGCTCGTGTGGCGCAGATCGAATTTCTTGAAAGCAAAATACATCCGTGTCGCGTCGATACTTCTCGAGAAAGGCGAAGAAGGGGTCTCTGCCCGCCCGACCGACCCACGTATTAAGGGTGATGATTTTCATGCGGCAAATCGTAAATCAAAATACGACTCCACGCGAGAGTCGTATTTATCGAATCTCATATCACTGCCCCAACGCCTTTGCCTCACCCACGATCACCTCGCCCGTCATGTTGGAGTGGATCGAACAATTATATCCAAAACGTCCGGCGGCCGCGAATGTGCGGCTGTACGTCTGACCGGGCGCAAGGTTGCCGGAATCCCAAACCAGCGGACCATTCCTGATGCCTCGTGTGGTATGGTTGTTCGTCCCGACGTTTTTCCAGACGACCGTATCGCCGGCCGTAATCGCGACGATTTGGGGGCTGAACGCGCCATCCTTGATTTCGACGGTCACCGTCTTTGGCTTCACCGTCGTGCCTGATGGCTTGGGAGCCGGTTTCGGTGCCGGCTTTGGCGCCGGAGTCGGAGTCGTCTCCGGCACCGCTTCCGCTTGCTCTTCCGTCGCCGGCTCTTCTTCGGATGGAATAACCGCCTCCTCCAAAACCGTAGACTCTTCCGAAGGAGGTGCGGACGTGCCGACACATCCCTGGCCCATCAACGCAAGCGCAAGGCCCGCGACGAACACAAATTTGATACGCATATGGACACAGCTTACCCGGAAACCGTTGCCCTTGCCAAAAAGGGTAATGGACAGGTTGTGTCACAACCCGTTGGTTTGACTAGCTGTAAGAAATCAACTAAGGTGTTCTCATGCCGCACGTTTACTGTGTCATTTGTAAGTCCGAGTTTTATGCAAAACCGCGCCATGTAAAACGAGGATGGGGCAAGTACTGTTCCAGGACTTGCCAATACCGGGGCCAACACAATGGCAAGCATTATAAATGCACGGTCTGTAAAACGGAGGTTTATCGAACGCCAGCGGCTATGAGAAAGTCGGCGATGAAAAAGTTTTTTTGCGGAAGATCCTGCCTCGCAACTTGGAAGAACAAGCATGCCCCGAAGGGCGAATGGCATTTCAATTGGAAAGATGGGCACGGTTCTTATAGGGGTCTCATGAAGCGTCGCGGTTTGGCAGCCGTCTGCCACGACTGCGGACTCAAAGATGAGCGCGTTTTGGTCGTTCACCATTTAGACGAAAATCGGAGAAATAATGACATATCGAATCTTCAATGGCTCTGTCGCAACTGTCACTATCTTGCGCATAATGGAAAAACCGTCTAGTGTAGCGGGCACAAAAACCATGGTGGCTATAGTGTAATGGTTCGCACAGGACCCTGTGGAGGTCTTAGAGAGGGTTCAAATCCCTCTAGCCACCCCACGAAAAAGACGACCCGAACGGGTCGTCTTTTTTGTTCGCCTTACTTCATGGCGAGCCGGATCGGAGCTTCCTGCTCGATAGCGAGCGGCTGATTCCAGAACTGGGCGGCGTACCGCTTCACCTTGCCGACGTAACCGTTCCCGGCATTACAGGAGTTATGGCACTGAATCGCGTAGTTCACGTACTTCGGATAATGGTTCTTTTCCAAGTACGACAACGACCAGTTTGCGGAACACACGAGGTCTTCCGCACAATCGATCGAGATATTGTGAAGGCGGTAGTGGATCTGAAAGTACCCGCGGGCACGACCGCCGTCACCGATCACCGTCGAACGGTTCGAGGATTCCGTCCAAAGCATACCCAAGAGGGTCTTGGCACAGTCCTCGCCATAGCCGCGTTCCTCACAGACGTGCAGCAACACATCCTGCACCGTCGGCGTGTTCGCCGGGGTCGTTTCGTTCGCATTCTGCTCCGCCGAAACCGCAACCATGACCGCCGGATCGACGTTCGGAGCCATCGTCGCGGGCACGGGCTGACCCGTCACGAGCGCGGCGAGCGCGAACGAAGCGAGGGACTTGTTGATCCATGCCTGCAGCGGCATGGTCGAGATGTTGGGAGAGAGATAATTCATAGAATGAAAAACGACCGCCGAAGCGATCGAGGAACGAAGATACCATTTTATTATTGATTTGTCAAGGGGGAAATGGCCATTTTCCCGCTAAGATTAGTCACTTTCGCTGAAAATGGGGTCGCAAAGCATAGCGAAAAAAACCCCCCCGAATGGGGAGCTATTGTACTCGGCACAAAGATTATTTCTTTGCCCAGTTTTCAAACGCGCGCAACACCTCGAGCGGCACCGCAAAGACCACGGTGTTCGACTGGTCGCTGGAAATATCGTTGATCGAATTGAGCGTGCGCAGATGGAGCGCCCCTGACGAGCTCGCGAGAATCTCGGCCGCGCGTTTGAGGTTCTCGGCCGCGGCCACTTCGCCCTCGGAGTTGATAATCACCGCGCGGCGCTCACGCTCGGCCTCGGCCTGCTTCGCGATCGTGCGCTTCATGTCTTCCGGTAGCTGGATATCCTTCAGCTCCACGTTCAGAATCTCAAGTCCCCAGGAAATCGCATCCTTTTCGATGATCTCCTTGATGCGCGTCGAGGCTTGGTCGCGCTGCGAGAGCAGCTCGTCCAGCGCGAGTTGACCGACGACGTTGCGCATCGTCGTCTGCGCGAGCTGTGATACGGCATGCCAGAAGTTTTCGACTTCGAGCACCGCCTTGCTCGCATCGGTCACGCGATAATAAATCACGGCGTTGATACGACACGACACGTTGTCCTTGGTGATTGCTTCCTGGTCCGGCACGTCCACGGCCTTGGTACGAATATCCACCTTGGTCATGGACTGTATGACCGGAACCACGATGCGCCAGCCCGGATCGACCAGCTTATGAAACCGGCCGAACATGAATTTCACGCCGCGCTGGTATTGGTTGACCTGGCGGATGGTCGTGAAAAACGCGGCCACCAGGACCCAAAACAAAATGGTAAGAATGATGTTCATATGCTCACCCGCATCTTGTATCGCCTATCCCGTATCGTCAACTCGGTCCTGAAACGGTGCGCGATTTACGATAAAGACCGCCCCCCATGGACGGTCTGTATCATGGTGCCCCCGGAAGGAATCGAACCTCCATAAGCGGCTTAGAAGTCCGCGGTCTTATCCATTAGACGACAGGGGCGAGGATGCGCGCACGCTACAAGAAAAATCCCCTTTTGTCGAGCCTCACCTGTTATCTCCGTCTCCATGTAGCACGCCACGGTCCTGTCTTGAACGCAGCTTCTCGTAATTCGCGTCCGCGACCTCCTGCAACGGAATGCCGAAATCGTCCGCGATGCGCGCCACATACCACAGCACATCCCCCAACTCCTTCTTGATGCCGTCGCGGAACTCGTCATCAACGACACCGTCCTTGTCGCGGAAGAGTTTCTTGATCTTGTCGGCAACTTCGCCGGCCTCTCCGTTGAGTCCCAAAGCGCCATATAGATACTCGCTCCGACTCTCGGAACCGAAATGCCGCGAAAAAATCTCGTGATACTTTGCCACGGTTTTGGTGAATGCCTGATATTCGTTGAAGGTCATATCATTTCATGATTCATCAAGCGTCTTCCCATGAAACGCCTTGTGTACGTCTTTTAATTGCCGATTCGTCACGTGCGTATAAATTTGCGTCGTCGTGATGGATGAATGTCCGAGCATGGCCTGCACGCTGCGAAGATCCGCTCCGTTCATGAGGAGATCCGTCGCGAACGAATGGCGAAGCGTATGCGGCGAAACCTTTTTCGGGATCCCGGCCGCGACCGCATAATATCTCACCAGCCGCTCGATGGAACGCGGCGTGAGACCCCCTCGGTCGTCTCCCCCTTTTGAAGGGGGAGATTGAGAGGGGGTCGGAGCCGCACGGTCGTGCCGCACGAACATGAACGGCGATTCATCCTTGCGAAGCTCGAGATAGTTCCGCAGTGCATGTCTCGCCTGGTTGGAGAGAAACGCCACGCGCGTCTTGTCGCCCTTGCCGCGCACCGTGAATTCATCCCGCTCGAGGTTGATCTGGTCGCGTTTCAAATTCGCCAGCTCGGACACGCGCATCCCCGTCGAGAAGAATAACTCGAGAATCGCCTTGTCACGCGCCTTGACGAGCGGCGAGGCGTCCGTCTGTTCCGGCGCTTCAAGCAGGCGCTGCAAATCCGCGCCGTCGAGAAACGCGACGTCGCGGCTCCCCTGCTTCGCAAGTTCGATCTTCTCCGACGCCATGGTTTTGATGTCGCGTTTCGCGAGGAATTTCAGGAACGCACGCAAGGCGATGAGATGATAATTCTGCGTACTTTTTTTGAGCGTGCCCTCTCCGCGGCTTTCCAGGCGGTTCAAATACAATCGAAAATTATGGACGATTTCCGGATCGATGCGTTCCGGCGGAGGATCCTCGGCCCAGTCGATAAACCGACGGAGATAGAAATCGTAATTACGGATCGTAAGCGCCGAGCGGCCTTTTTCGACCTCGAGATGCTCGAGAAAGGTGCGCAGATGCGTGGAGAGCTTGGCCATGCGCAGATGGTATCAGCCAACGCGATGTGTCGCAAAAGCTTGCTCCGTCGAACGGCGGGGCGTTGACAAGCGATACGTTTTTTGATGGGGTCTCGCTACGAGGTGAACCATGGATGATCAGACCCTCACGCTCTTTCTGATGGAAAGCATGACGCTCTCCTTCGGGAACGGACTGAAGCGGGTGGAGAAGTCCACCATCCCGGGGACGATCCAGCGCACGTTCAAGCGCGAGGGTCTCCTCTATCTCGAAACGGTGTCGGGAACCAACCTCGGCGCCAGAATCGACATCTACGTCATCCGCGCAGATCCGGTGCGGGCCGTCTACGGCATCGACATCATCACCGAATTCGACGCGAACGCGCTCACGGATTGTCACGTGATGTATACCGACGTCCTCGGCGTGCTCCACCGGGCACGGCTCGCGGGCTTCGAACGGACGCGCGCGGAGATCGCCGCCGGCCGCAACGACTTCTGCCTCTTCCGCATCCCCGACTACGAGGAACCTGCGCCGGTCGGCAAGTACGGCGTACCCGGCGCGCTCAAGTACGCGGAGTCGATCGACGACCATCTCGACTTCTTCGGCGGGGGCGAGGAGATCCACTTCCAACCCACGCACGGCGGCGGCAGGACACTCCTCTTCCGCTCCCAGATCCAGGGACGCAGACTCTGACCTTCGGGTCTTTTTTGTTTACGATCTAAGTCCCAATCCTTGAACCCTGATCCTAGATCCCTGACCTCCTCTGGGATCAGGGCTCCGGGATCCAGGATCGTTAATACGCCCCCTTCTTTTTCAGCACCGCCCATGGGGTTTTTAATAAAATATACATATCGAGTAGCGGCGACCAGTTTTCGATATACCACGCATCGAGGCGTACTTCGTCTTCGAATTCGAGATCGGAGCGTCCGCTGATCTGTGCCATGCCGGTGATGCCGGGTTTGATCGCAAGCACGCGTCGGTGATGCGGCGCGTATTTCTCCACCTCGCGCGGCTGATGCGGCCGCGGTCCCACGAGCGACATGTCGCCCGTGAGCACATTGAAGAATTGCGGCAGCTCGTCGATGGACCAGCGCCGGATGAATCGGCCGACCGGCGTGACACGCGGATCATCGGCAATCTTGTACACCGGCCCTTCCTTGATGCTCTTTTCCTTAATCAGTTTTTGTTCCAACTTCATGGCTTCTTTTTGCTTGCCAAATTGCGGGCCGATCGAATATTTCCGATACATGGAACGCAACTTGAAAAGCCGGAACGATCTCCCCCGCTCGCCGATGCGCTCGTTCATGAACACGACGGGCCAGCCGTCCTCGATGAGGAGCAGGATCGCGAAGACGAGGAGGATCGGCGCGACGATGAGAAGCAACAACAGAGAAACGACGATGTCGAAAAGACGTTTGGCGATGCGGCCCCAGCCGTCGAGCGGCGTGCGTTTGACCTGCAGGACGGGAATGCCGCCCGTCGTATCCATCTCCACGCGCGTGAACGTGGCCGAGAAAAGATCGGCGAGGTATCTGAATTCGAGATGGTTCTCTTCCGCGAAGGCGATGAGGTCGAGAGCGGTCTTGCGTTCAAGCTCGGTGTCGGCGAGGAGGACCACGTCGAGTCGATTTTTGCGTGCGAGCATACCGAGCTCCTTGCGCGCGGCATCATTCCACGTCTTGAGATGCCGCTCGACGGTGACGCCGATCCAGGGTGCGTCGCGATAGAGCTTCACGAGATCGTCCGCCGCGGCCGCATGTCCCACAATGACGAGGCGCTGATGCCCGATCCGCGCGCGCAAGAGCGTCTTACGCACGAGATGAAGGAAGAGCCGGAAAAAGCTCACGTACACGATCGCAAGCGCCCACACCGCGAGCACCAAGAAACGCGACGTCTGCCACTCGAGGCGGAAGAACACCGTCGCGATCACGATCATCGCGCCGGCGGTACACGCGAGGATGACACGGCCGAGCGTATTCCATGCCCGACGTCCGCGCAGCCGATACAGCCCGGCGAGCGCAAAGAGGGCCATCCAAATCAGCGCGAAAAAGACGGAGACCGAAAGCCATCGGTTGAACGGGATGTCGGTGAGAATCGGCCGGATCTCGGTAAAAAATCGCGAATAGCGAAGCGCGTAAGCGGTCACGGCGGCGCCGACCAATGCCAAAAAATCCAGCGGAAGCAGAAGCGATGCGAACACGAGGTCCAGACGACGCATGGGAGAAGTGTATCACGCCTTCCGCGATCCGTAGATGGAAAATTCGTGGTTCATTTTAACCTCTAACCATTAACCGTTAACCTCTACACAATCTCAAAACCGGTAAAGGTTAGAGGTTAAAGGTTAACTCTTGACGCCTGGATGCGACAATCTTTTGCGCGGTCGGTAGATTTACTTCATGCCCATGGCCGTGGAACCCGCTCGCATCGAAACGCGCAAAGAGCCGCGTCGCGTCGCGCTCGTCCACGACTACCTCGTGCAGGACGGCGGAAGCGAGCGCGTCCTCCTCGCGCTTCACGAGCTGTACCCCCGCGCGCCGATTTATACGCTCTTCCACAACCCCGCGCGCACCCATGCGGGTTTCAAGCACGCCGACATCCGGCCGTCGCATCTGAACGAGCTGCCCTTCGCACGCAAGCGGTATCAGTGGTACCTGCCGTTCATGCCCGACGCGGTCGAGCGGTTCGATCTCTCCGCCTACGATCTCGTCCTCTCCTCGTCATCCACCTTCGCAAAAGGCGCGATCGCGGCGCCCGAGGCGCTGCACGTGTGCTACTGCCACACGCCGACGCGCTTTCTCTGGCAGGAACGTGCGGGATATGTGAACGAGCTTCCGCAGCCGCGATTCGTGAAGCGCGTGATTCCGCCGCTCCTGCATCTCATGCGCCAATGGGACGCGATCGCGGCGCGCCGGCCCGACGTGATGCTCACCAACAGCCGCACCTCGCAGCAGCGCATCCGCCGGTACTACCAACGCGACGCCGAGGTCATCGCCCCGCCCGTGGACATCGAGCGCATCCCCTTCTCGACCAAACCCGGCTCCTACTGGCTCACGGGCGGGCGGCTCGTCGCGTACAAGCGGTTCGATCTCGTCGTGCAGGCATTCGCGAAATTGAACGTGCCGCTCAAGATCTTCGGCGAGGGACCCGAACGCGACAAACTCCGCAAGATGGCCGGCCCTAAAACCGAATTCCTCGGCCATGTCACGGACGAGGCCAAGATCCAGCTCTTCCGTGACGCGATCGCCTTCCTGCATCCGCAAATCGAGGACTTCGGCATCACCGCCGTCGAGGCGATGGCGGCCGGGCGCCCCATCATCGCCTTCGGACAGGGCGGCGCGGTCGAAACGGTGTTGGATGGTGTCACGGGAACGTTCTTCGAAGTGCAGTGCTGGGAAGACGTCGGCAACGCCGTGTTGCGATTCGATCCCGCGCGTTTTGATCCGCGGCAAATCCGCAAACACGCCGAGACCTTTGGCAAACCGCGCTTTTTGGAGCAGATGAAACAACGTCTCGATCGCGCGTGGTCGCAACACCTTTCATCATGATTTATTTATGCCGGCATCATCCCGAGCGAAGCCGAGGGATCCCTTCGAAGCGATCCCTCCGCTCGTCGCTTCGCTCCTCGGTCGGGATAATGGAAAAAGCGAGGTTGCTATGCGCATTCTGATGGACGGACGTCCCATGCTTCGGCCCTGGATGGGCGGCGTCCCGAGGCTTACCGCAAGCCTCGCAAGCGCAATCAAATCGGTCCTCGGCGAAGACGAGCTCATCATCGAAACGACGGGGCTTCAACGCGGATCACCCGCTTTTGTTTCAAGCTTCAAGCTTCATGCTTCAAGAAAAATTCCCAACAAACTCGTCGCCTTGCTCACATTTACCGGACTTACGTCTTACGAACGCTTGTTTCACGATCAAAAACAGGACGTTCTCTTTCTGCCAAATCTCGAATTTGTCGGCCGACCGAGTATCCCGTATGCGTTGCTCGTGCATGATCTCTCTTTTCTCATCGAGCCGCGCTGGTTCGATCGCAAATCGCGCATCTGGCACGCGCTCGTAAAACCAAGATCGCTGATCAAGAACGCCGCGCATCTCTTTGCCGTCTCGCAACGCACAAAAGACGATCTCGTGCGTCTGCTCGGGATCGATCCAACACGTATCACCGTGATTCCGATGGGATTGGATCGCGCCGAGCTTTCATTCGATTCAAGTTTCAAGTTTCAAGTTTCAAGATATATTCTCTGTCTGGGCGGATCGAATACGAGAAAAAATGCTTCATGTGTCATCGCCGCGCATGCCGAGCTGATCAAGGATCCCACATACAAAGACGTCGAGCTTGTGATGATAGGCTCGCCGAACGCGCCCCGCCCTTCCGACATCGAACTCTTCGCCCTCATGCGCGACGCGGCAATATTTTGTTATCCCTCTTGGTACGAAGGGTTTGGCATGCCGCTGCACGAAGCCGCGCGATTCGGCACGCCGTGCATCGCCTCGACCGCAAGCTCGCTTCCGGAAATCGCGCCCGAAGGAACGACGTTCGCCTCACCCGCCAAACCGCATCATTGGACCGAAGCCATGTGTCAAATCTTGGACAACCCGGAAAAATATCGAACCAACACCGTACTCGACGGATGGAATGAGGCGGGACGAATCATCGTGGAAACATTGAAGGCAATCGCCATCCGGTAGGAGCGTATTGCAATACGCCCCTACATTAGCCAAATAATCAACATTGTTCATTTTTATTGACAAAATCCGATTTTTGTGCTATATTACGATGTTCGTGCCGGATACCGCTTTGGCGGTTACAAGGCCGAATCGAGTCGCTGCACGGCGGCTTGAAACAGACGTCGGAGTCGGTTCGCCGGCTCCATCACAATTTGAGAAGGAGGTGGCCCATGGCCGCCAAGAACATCCGACCGAAGTACGACATGATCCGGTTCACCTACCACTCGGAGGACCGCATCGAGACCGACGGCTTCCTCAAGCAGTGGGGGCAGGATCCCAAGGACTTCCTCGAGGAGGACAAGGTCCTCGAGCGCGAGGCCGAGATGCTCGACGAGCTCGAGGCGAAGCGCAAGCCGGGTGAGAAGCCCGAGGACGACGGCGTCGTTCGGAGCAAGAAGTTCATGTCCACCGAGGTCTCCGAGCGCCTGGAGGAGACCCGGGCGAAGCAGCTCAAGCGCGCCGGCCTCAAGCAGGTGCGCGAAGGCATCAACGACTCCGGCGGACAGCTCTTCGACTCCGAGGGGGCCAACAACGCCGTGATGCCCACCATCATCACCGCGCTCGTCGCGGTCGGGTTCTGCCTCATCGAGGTCGAGCGGCTGCGCAAGCCCGCGCGCTACACCAAGTGGGACGAGCGCAAGGCGGAGAAGAAGATCGATCAGCTCTTCGAAAGGCAGGTGAAGCTCGCGCTCCTCGGAGAGCTCTCGGTCGAGGGAATCCTCAACAAGGACAACCATCAAGAGAAGCTCGAGCCGCTTCTGAACGAAGCGGACGCGCTCCAGCTCGCCTACTTGCGCAGCATCAAGGTCGGCAAGCTCAAGAAGACGCATCCGACCGCATCGAAGCCGTACGGCTCCGTGCAGGTCTGGAAGTACACCGCGAGCGCCATTCTGCTCTTCTCGGACGAGGGGATCGGCCTGAAGCTCGCGGGGACCTTCGAAGAGAAGGTGCTGAAGCGCTCGTTCTGGAAGCACTGCCACATCTGGGCCAACCCGGACGGCAGCGCTACCGTGAACGTGATGAGCCCGCCCTCGCAGGATGGCGTTCCCCGCTTCTTCACCCACGTCGGCTTCAGCGCCGAGACCGGCGAGTTCACGGCCAAGGTGTTCGTGAACAAGCATCATCCGGCGTACGATCCGGAGGATCCCGAGGTCGTCAAGGTGTTCCGCGAGCGCGCCAAGCGCGAGCAGAAGCGCCTCGACAAGGCCATGCGGGACCGCGTCGCGGACGATCGCATCGACGCGCACGCGCAGGCCTGGCGCCCCGCGCCGGGCAGTCGCCTCGGCGACCAGCTCAACGCCAAGCTCGAGGGCAAGAACGGCGACAACACGCCGGTCCCGCCCGCGAGCTGACACGCTCCTTCCCATGCTCCCCGGCACGCATTCCATTCCGTGCCGGAACGAGCCACTTAGAATGGAAAGACGCCCCTCGGGTTCACTCCCGTCGGGCGTCTTAAAAATCCTTTTTTGAACCACCCTCCCGAGAAGCGCAGTTCCGTGCCTGAGGCGAACCGGATCCCGCGAGGCGTCCCCGGGATCGCCGAGCCGGAACTCGTCAGGCACCAGGCACCCGTCGAGGGCCAGCGTGGCCAGCGGATGCGGCGCCATCACGGCAAGGCGCTCGGCGACCCGGAGCCCCGGCGTCGCGGCGGGGACCACGAACGCGCCGATGCCCTTCGACGGCGCCGCGGCCGGATCGGTGCGCGCGAACACGCAGTAGAAGTCGGCGATCCCGCCGTTGGAGATCCACGTCTTCGTGCCGTCGAGCCGCCAGCCGCCAGGCCGCCGGGTGGCCGTGGTCCGGAGGGCGGCGGCGTCCGATCCGGCCTCCGGCTCGGAGAGCGCGAACGCGGCGATCGCCTCCCCCCGCGCCACGCGCGGCAGCCAGTCCGCCCGCAGGGCGTCCGATCCGCCTAGCGTGATCGGCCCGCTGCCCAGTCCCTGCATGGCGAACGCGAAGTCGGCCAGCGCGTCATGGCCGGCCAGCGCCTCGCGGAGCACACAGAGCGACCGGGACTCGACCCCGGCCAGCGCGCCCCCCCAGGCCGCCGGCACGCAGTAGCGCAGGAAGCCGGCGCTCCCCAGGCGACGGACCCATTCGCGGCAGGGCTCGTCGGCCGCCGTGGCGCCGCCCCCGCCGGCCGGGATCGCCGGCGCCGACGCCAGCCACGTGGTCACCGACGCAGCGAGCGCCCGATGCGCCGCGTCGAAGAACGGCCAGTCCAGGGATGCAGCGGGCACGCTCAGCGGCCCTCGAAGGCCACCGGTTTCCTCGCCGCGAACGCCTCGAACGCCGCCGCGAAGTCCGCCGTCTGCATGCAGAGCGCCTGCGCCTGGGCCTCCATCTCCAGCGCCTGCTCCACCGACACACTCCATTCCTGCTGCAGCATCGCCTTGGTCATCGCATGGGCGAACGAGGGACCCGACGCCAGCTCGGCGGCGCGACGGACGGCCTCGGCCCGCAGCGCGCCACGGTCCACGACGGCGTTGTAGAAACCCCACCGCTCGCCCTCCTCGGCGCTCATGACGCGACCGGTGAACAGCAGTTCGGCGGCGCGTCCCTGGCCGATCAGGCGCGGGAGGATGGCACAGGCGCCCATGTCGCACCCCGCCAGGCCCACCCGCGTGAACAGGAACGCGGTCCGGGCGTCCGGCGTGGCCAGCCGGAGGTCGGAGGCCATGGCGAGGATGGCGCCGGCGCCGGCACAGGCGCCGTCCACGGCGGCCACGATCGGCTGCGGGCAGGCCCGCATCGCCCTGACCAGGTCGCCCGTCATCCGCGTGAACGACAGCAGTTCGGGAACGGCCATGCGCGTGAGCGGTCCGATGATCTCGTGCACGTCGCCGCCGGAGCAGAAGTCGTCGCCCTCCCCGCGGAGCACGACGGCGCGGACGTCGGACGCCAGCGCGAGCGCCCGAAACAGGTCGCGGAGCTCGGCGTACACCGCGAACGTCAGCGCGTTCTTGCGGGCCGGCCGGTTCAGGGTCACGATGCCCACCCGTCCCTCGTGCTCGGTGGTCCAGCGGAAGCGTTCTGCGCTGTGGCCGGCCATTTCGCGCCGCATCGCGGCCATGGGATCTGGAGCCGTCATTCAGGAGTCCTCGAGGGGCGGAATCCCTGCTTCACGGTGCCCAGCAGGGCGTGGAGGTCGCGCCGGTCCGCGGGCGCGAGGGACGAGAAGATCGACCGGATCCAGCGTTCGTGGGCGCGCGCCATGACGGCAAAGTGGCGGCGCCCGGCCGGCGTCAGGCGCACCACGGCCGCCCGCCGGTCCGCCGCCGCCACCCGCCGCGTCACCAGCCCCTCTGCCTCGAGGGCGCGGACGAGCCACGTGACGTTGCCGCCGGTGGTCAGCGTGCGCTCGGACAGCTCACCCATGCGGAGTCCGGCCGGGGCGCGGTCGAGCTGGGCGAGGAGGTCGAAGCGCGCCAGCGACGACCCGAACTCGCGCTTGAGCGCGCTGCCCACGTGTTGGGCGATCATCGTCGAACAGGTGAAGAGCCGCAGCCAGAGCCGAAGCGCGTCGTGCTCCGGGTCGGGTTGGCGGGCGCGCTGGGGGGCGGTCATGGGCGGCTCCCGTCGATCACCACGGCCTGGCCGGACGGTGCGTCCGCCGGCAGCCCGCACAGCGCCACCACGGCCGCGGCGACCTCTTCGGCCGTCACCAGCCGCGTCTGGCCGGCGCCGGCCAGAATGGCGCCTAACGCGTCTTCCTCGTCGCGGCCGGTGCGTTCCGCGATGCGCCGCACGGCGTCGCGCACCAGCGCGGTGTCGGTGTACCCCGGGCAGACGGCGTCGACCCGGATCCCGTGGCGCGCCAGCTCGATGGCGAGCGAACGCGTGAGGCCCACCAGCGCGTGCTTGGCCGCCACGTACGCCGAGACGTAGGCCTCGCCGCGCAGTCCGGCCGTGGAGGCGACGTTGATCACCTGGCCACCGCCGCGATCGATCATGCCGGGGAGGACCGCCTGGGTCGCGTGCACGGCCCCGAGCACGTGGACGGCGAACATGCGCTCGAAAAGCTCCGGCTCGGCGCGCAGGAACGGCGAGGACTCGGTGGACCCGGCGTTGTTGACGAGGATGTCCACGGGGCCCAGGCGTGCCGCGGACTCCGCGCAGGCGGCAGTGACCGCGGTCCGGTCGGTGACGTTCGCCTCGACGACGGTATGCGCACCCGCCAGTGCGCTCGCGACGTCACGGGCGCCGGCGCGGTCGCGGACCAGCAGCGTGACGCTGGCGCCCTCGCGCGACAGCGCGGCCGCGATCGCCGCGCCGATGCCGCGGTTGGCGCCGGTCACGAGCGCGTGGCGCCCGGCGAGTGCGGTCACGTGAGTTCTCCCCTCGGCGGCCCGGCGGGCGCGAACGCCGTGCCGGCGGCGCGCTCCCTGGCGATCAGCCGGTCCAGTTGGGCCTTCCCGGCGAGGTACTGGTCGGGCCATTTCGCGCCCGCGTATCCCCAGCGCGCCGCTTCCCAGAGCGTCCAGGCCGGGTTCACCAGGTGAGGGCGGCCGATGGCGACCAGATCGGCGCGGCCCGACGCGATGATGCCGTTGGCCTGGTCGGCGTCGGTGATGGCGCCGACGGCGATGGTCGCGATGCCGGCCTCCTGGCGAATCCGGTCCGCGAAGGGCGTCATCCACATGCGGCCGAAGACGGGCTTCTCGTCGTGGACCACCTGGCCCGCCGACACGTCGATCATGTCGGCCCCCGCGGCGCGGAAGAGGCGGGCGATCTCGATGGCCTCGTCGGCCGTGTTCCCGCCTTCCGCCCAGTCGTGGGCCGAGATGCGCACGGACATCGGCAGGTGCGCCGGCCACTCGGCGCGCATGGCGGCGAAGACGCGGAGCGGGAACCGCGCGCGCGCGGCCACCGGCCCGCCGTACCCGTCCTGGCGGCGGTTGGTCAGCGGCGAGAGAAAGCCGGACAGCAGGTAGCCGTGGGCGCAATGGAGCTCCAGCCAGTCGAAGCCGGCCTCGATGCCGAGCCGCGTCGCGCGCACGAACTCGTCCACGACGCGGTCCATGTCGTCCTCGGTCATGGCGCGAGCGACCTGCGAGATGCCCGGCAGGTATTGTTGCTCCGAGGCCGCGATGAGCGGCCAGCCGCCGCTGGGGAGCGGCTCATCGACGCCCTCCCACATCTTCTTCGTTGCGCCCTTGCCGCCGGCGTGGCCGAGCTGGAGTCCGATCCGGGCGTCGCTGTGCTCGTGCACGAAGCGCACGATGCGGGCCCAGGCGTCGCGATGCGCTTCGGTCCAGAGCCCCGTGCACCAGGGGGTGATCCGCGCGTCGGGGGCCACGCACGTCATCTCCGTCATGACGAGCCCGGCGCCGCCGGTCGCCCGGGCGCCGAGGTGCACGAAGTGCCAGTCGGTGGGCGTCCCGTCGGTCGCGGCCGTGTACTGCGCCATCGGGGAGACCACGATCCGGTTGGGAACGGTGAGGCCGCGCACGCGCCACGGCGTGAAGATGGTGGGCGGCGGCGCCGCGTCGTCGGCGACCGCGAGGCCGGCGCGGCGGGCGAACCATCGTTCGAGCGATTCCACGTACCGCCGGTCGCGGACGCGCAGGTTCTCGTGCGAGATGCGCTGTGATCTGGTCAGAAGCGAGTAGGCGAACTGCTCGGGCGAGAGGCGGGCGTACCGATCCACGTGCTCGAACCACTCGGTCGAATTGCGCGCCGCGTTCTGGAGCTTGAGGACCTCGACCGACCGTTCCCCGTGGTAGGCGTCCAGGGCGGCGGCGAGGTCGGTCCCGGCGGCGAGATGGCGGTCGAGCGCGATGGCATCTTCCATGGCCAGCTTGGTGCCGGAGCCGATGGAGAAGTGCGCGGTGTGCGCGGCGTCGCCGAGCAGGACGACCGGCGCGCGCCGGCGCCCGGCCTCGAGCCAGTGGATCCAGCTGGCGCAGACCACGCGGGGGAATCGCAGCCACTGGGCGGAGCCTCTGAGGTGCGAGGCGTTGCTGCGCAGCGGAGCGCCGCGGAGGATCCCGGCGAAGAGCCCCTGGCAGAAGTCCACCGACTCGGCGGCGGTGCGGCGGTCGAGTCCGGCGCGTTCCCAGGTCTCCCACGGGGTCTCCACGATGAACGTGGAGAAGTCGGGGGCGAACTGGTACGCGTGCGCCTGGAACCATCCGGCCGGCGTTTCCTCGAACGCGAAGGTGAATGCGTCGAAGGTTCGCGGCGTGCCGAGCCAGACGTAGCGGCAGCGCCGGACGTCGACGTCCGGCTGGTAGGCGCCGGCGAATCGCTGGCGGACCGTGGAGTTGATGCCGTCGGCGGCGATGACGAGGTCCACGGCGCCGGCGGCGACGAGGTCGTCCAGCGCGCCGGCGCCCAGCTCGCGCTGGTGCGCGAGCAGGACGCCGAGCTCGCGGCATCGCTGCTGCAGGATGGCGAGCATCCGGTGGCGGCCGATGCCGCTGAAGCCGTGCCCTCCCGACCGGATGATCTGGCCCCGGAAGTGGACTTCGATGTCGTCCCAGTGGTGGAGCGCCGCGTCGATGGGCGCGGCGCTGGCCGGGTCGGCGGCGCGCAGATTGGCGACGGTGAGGTCGGAGAGGACGACGCCCCAGCCGAAGGTGTCGTCGGGGCGGTTGCGGTCCACGACCGTGACGTGGGCGGCGGGGTCGCGCCGCTTGAGCAGCAGCGCCGCGTACAGGCCACCAGGTCCCCCGCCGACGACCAGAACGCGCACGCGCGTGGCTCCCGAAGTGTCGCGCAGATGGTACGTCCGAATACTTCAAACATCAAGGATTGCGGTCGCGGGGGCGCGCGACGGCGGCACGCGGGCGGGTCAGGGAATCACGGGCCGGGGGAGCCGCCGGCGGGGGCGCTCGCTCTCGGTCCACGCGGGCAGGCCATTACCTTTCCGGTCCGCCAACGCCAACCGCGAACCCGTGAAGATCGCCGTCTGCATCAAGCGCGTCCCGGAGATGGACGTGAAGTTCAGGATCGCCCCGTCCGGGACGGCCGTGGACGAGACCGGGCTCAAGTTCGACATGTCCGACTTCGACGGGTACGCCGTCGAGTTCGCGCTCCAGACGATGGAGGGACTGGGGGCCGGCGAGGTGGTGGTCATCTCGCTCGGGCCGGACGCCGTCCAGGAGACGCTCCGCAAGGCGCTGTCGATGGGGGCGAGCCGGGCGGTGCACCTCCGGTGCGACGCGGTGCCCGCCGACGGCTACGCGATCGCGCAGGCGCTGGCGGCGGAGCTCCGGGACGGCGGATTCGACCTGATCCTGTTCGGCAAGCATGCCGCCGACAGCGCCAGCGGCGCGGTCGGCCTGATGACCGCCGAGTTGTTAGGCATCCCGATGGTGCAGGCGTGCACGAAGCTGTCGTTCGCGGCGGGGCGGGGATCGGCCCGGCGCGAGGTCGAGGGAGGGGCGGAGCTGGTCTCGTTCCCGCTGCCGGCGGCGGCTTCCATCGACGAAGGGATCGCGCGGCCCCGGTACCCGTCCCTCAAGGGCATCATGGCCGCCAAAAAGAAGCCGATGGACGTCAGGCCGGCGCAGCTCGGCCCGGCGCGCCTGACGATCACGAAGCTGGAGCTCCCTCCGGAGCGCCAGGCGGGGCGGATCGTGGGCGAAGGCGCGGCGGCGGTCCCCGAGCTGGTCCGGTTGCTCCAGCAGGAGGCCAAGGTCCTCTGATGCCGAACGTTCTGGTCGTTGCCGAATCGCGCGCCGGCGAGGTGCGCAAGGTCGCGCTCGAACTGCTCTCCGCCGCGCGCTCGCTGGCCGCCGGCGGCGAGGTGCACGCCGTGCTCGCGGGAGCGCCGGGGATCGCCGGTCAGGCGCCGTCGCTGGCGGCCCACGGCGCCGACGCGATCTTCGTCACCGAGCACGCCGCCCTCGACCCGTACAATGCCGAGGCGCTGGCGGCGCTGGTCGCGGAGCGGGCGAGGGCGGGGAGCTACCCCGTGGTGCTGCTCCCGGCATCGGCGCAGGGGAAGGATCTCGCGCCGCGGGTTGCCGCGCGGCTCGGCGTACCGATCGCGTCCGACGCGCTGTCCGTGCGCGCCGAGGGCGATGCCGTGGTGGTCACGCACTACGTCTACGCGGGGAAGATCGTCGCGACGCTGCGCCTCGCGGCCACGCCGGCCGTGGTGTCGATGCGGCCGGGGGCCGTCGCTCCCGCGGCGGCGCCCGGGGCCGGCCGCGTGGAATCGGCGGCCGCGGTGGGAGATCCAGCGGCCTCCCGCGTGGTCGTAACCGAGACGATCCGCGGCGACGCCAGGAAGCTCGACCTCACGGAGGCGCCGGTAATCGTGAGCGGCGGGCGCGGGCTCAAGGCGGCCGAACACTTCAGGCTCGTCGAGGAACTGGCGGCCGCATTCGGGAATGCGGCGGTGGGCGCCACGCGCGCCGTGACCGACGAGGGCTGGCGTCCGCACAGCGACCAGATCGGGCAGACGGGGCGGCAGGTCAGTCCGGACCTGTACGTGGCGGTCGGCATCTCGGGGGCGATCCAGCACCTGGCCGGGATGCGCACCTCGCGGACGATCGTGGCGATCAACAAGGACCGGGACGCGCCGATCTTCAAGGTGGCCGACTATGGCATCGTCGGCGACGTATTCGAGGTCGTGCCGGCGCTCACGGCGGCGATTCGCGAAGCCCGGAGCAAGGGCTAGTTCGTGACCCCGTTGCACCCGGAGCCCGCGGCGGGCGGGACGGGGCGTCCCGGCTCCGCGGGCTCTGTGTTTCGAGGATGTCCCGGCCTACCTTAGCGCCATGGGCCCGTCCAACGTCGCCTTCCTCGTCGTCCTCACGCTGGCGGTCGCCGCCTTCTCGTACAGCGCGCAGCGGCTCTACCGGTTCCTGCGGATCGGCAAGGATGAGCCGCGCTGGAACGACCTCCCGCGCCGCGCCTGGAACCTCCTCTCGATAGGCATCGCGCAGCGCAAGATCCTCCGCGACCCGGTGGCGGGGCCGCTGCACGCGCTGGTCTTCTGGGGTTTCGTGGTGCTCACCGCCGGGAGCATCGAGATCCTCATCGCCGGCGTGGTCCCCTCGTGGTCGTTCGAGCGGATCCTCCCCGGCCCGCTCCACGCCCTCTTCGTTCTCTCGCAGGAAGGCTTTGCCGCCTTCGTGCTCGTGGCGGTGTCGGTCCTCCTGTACCGGCGGCTCGTGGTGAAGCCGGCGCGGCTGCAGGGCGACAACGTCCATTCCGGCGACGCCGTCCTCATCCTCTCGATGATCGCGGGGCTCATGGTGACGCTGATCCTCACCGCGGCCTTCGCTCGCGTCGTCGAGCCGCACCTGCCCATGGGGCTGCAACCGGTCTCCGGCCCGGTCGCGGGCGCGCTCGCGTGGGTGTCGCCCGGCGCCGCCGCGGTGGCGCGCGACGTGAACTGGTGGGCGCACGCCCTGCTCCTGCTTGGCTTCCTGAACTACCTGCCGTACTCGAAGCACCTGCACGTCATCGTCTCGCTGCCGAACACCTTCCTCTCCAACACCAGCGGACCCGGAGCCATCGGGGCGATGCGGCCGATGGATCTCGGGGCGGAGACCGAGCAGTTCGGCGCGGCCGACATCACGCACCTCACGTGGAAGAACCTGCTGGACGGCTTCAGCTGCACCGAGTGCGGCCGCTGCACGTCGGTCTGCCCGGCGCACCTCACCGGGAAGCCGCTCTCGCCGCGCAAGATCGTGATCAACACGCGCGAACGGCTGGGCGAAGTCGCCCCCGCCATCGTCGCCGGCCGCGACGCATTCGCCGAGCCGTTGTTCGGGGCCCCGCCATCCCCGCACGCCGGCGATCGGCGGCTCACCGACTCGTTCATCACCGAGGCGGAGCTCTGGGCCTGCACCTCGTGCCGCGCCTGCGTCCACGAGTGCCCGGTCTCCATCGACCAGCTCGAGATCATCAACGAACTGCGCCGCGGCCTGGTGCTCACGGAATCGCGATTCCCCGAGGAGGTCATGCCGGCGTTCGAGTCCCTGGAGCGGAACGGATCGCCGTGGGCCTTCCAGCCGTCCGACCGCGCGGCGTGGGCCGAGGGCATGGACGTTCCGACGATGGCCGAGCTGGCGGCGCGCGGTGAACGCCCCGACGTGCTCTTCTGGGTCGGCTGCATGGGCTCGTTCGACGACCGCGCGAAAAAGGTGACCGTGGCGTTCGCGCGAATCCTCAAGGCCGCGGGCGTTCGGTTCGCCATTCTTGGCCAGGAGGAGAGCTGTCATGGCGACCCGGCCCGGCGCCTGGGCAACGAGTACCTCTACCAGATGCTGGCGAAACAGGCGATCGGGACGCTCAACGGGTACGGCGTCACGACGGTGGTCACCAGCTGCCCGCACTGCTTCCATCAGATGGGGAAGGAGTTCCCGCAGTTCGGGGGCGTGTTCGACGTGATCCACCACTCGGAGTTCCTGGCGCGACTGCTGGCGGAGGGGAAGGTGCCCCTCGACAGCGAGGATGGGCGCCGTCTGACGGTCGCGTTCCACGACAGCTGCTACCTCGGGCGGTACAACGACGTGTACGACGCGCCCCGGGAGACGATCCGTCGCGCGCTTCCGGTGGTGCGACTGGCCGAACCGGAGCGCACGCGCGATCGCGGGCTCTGCTGCGGTGCGGGCGGCGGGCGAATGTTCATGGAGGAACGAACGGGAAAACGCATCAACGTGGAGCGGACGGAGGAACTGCTCGCCACCGGCGCAGACCGCCTGGCGGTCGCGTGCCCCTTCTGTCTGACCATGGTGTCCGACGGGGCGCGGACGCTGGGGAGCGAGGTCCCGGTGCTCGATATCGCCGAGGTGGTGGCGGAGCGGCTCGTGCGCGCCCCCGGATAGCTCGCGCGCACCCGAGGGAGAGGGTTCGAGCCGGAGCGCGCCGGCGGCGTCCGGCGCCCGGGGTCGGGGCGGACCCGCGGCGTCCCGCGCGTCCTGTGAACTCGGCGATACGCCGCGCGGCGCATTGCCCCGCCGCCTTCCGGATCACATCTTTTTGCTGCTCCCCCGAAGGATGGGGACCCGACAACCCTTGGTCGAGCGACCTGGAGAACGCAATGCGTACCCTGCCTGCCTCCTTCAACGTGCTGACCGCGCTGGCGGTCGTCTCTGTCCTGGCAGCGTGCGGCGGCGGCGAAGCCGCCCCGAACGCCGATTCCGCCGCCGCGGCCGCCGCGGCGCCTCCACCGCCCCCGGAGGCCTTCACGCTCGTGGCCAAGGACGGATCCTGGAGCGGCGATATCTCCGCCGCCGGGATCGTCTACCGCCCGCGGGGCCGCGATTCGCTGACCTTCGAGTTCAAGGCGCCTAACGTCACCGGCGCCATCAGCGACTACGAGTCGCTGATGGTGGGCAAGGACACGATCCGGATCTCCATCAGCCTGGCCATGGCCAGCTGCTCCGACAGCAAGGGCGGGACGTACACCCACATGGCCCAGGTCTGGCTGACGGGTCGGCAGGGCGGGCGCGACATCAACACGCAGGCCCAGGGGTGCGCCAACAGGAAGTAGGCGTTCCACAGCGAATGCCGGCGCCGGCTCCCGTCCGGGGGCCGGCGTTCGCACATCAGTGCACGATCTCGTGGATCGTGATGGCGTGCTCGCGGCCCGCCATCGCGACCGTCACGACCGACGCACCCCGGCGCCGCAGCCCGGCCTCGGCCAGCGCATCGAGAAACGGCGACGAGCCCACGCGACCGGGGTCGGCCACGAGCGCGGTCCCGGCCGGGCCCAGAACCCGCCCGATGAGGCGCGCGACCAGGGGGCCGTGGGGCCGCTCGTACAACACGTCCGCTGCGACGACGAGATCGAACGGGCCGAGCGCCGCCGGCGGGTCGCGCCAGTCGACCAGCCGGGTCTCGGGCGCACGCCCGGCGTTGGCCCGGCCGTTCGCCCGCGCAAAGGCCAGCGCTTCCTCGTAGTAGTCGGTCGCGGTCACGTCGAATCCGGCGCGCAGCGCCGCCGCCGCGACCAGGCCCACGCCGCATCCCAGCTCCACCAGCCGCCGGTGCCGGCCGTCGAGCGCAGCCACGCGGCGCGCCAGCGCCAGGGACGACGGCCAGACGTCGGCCCAGTACGGCAGGCGTTCGTCTCGCGCGAAGGCGCCCGCGTCGATGAGCGACTCCGCGTCCGCCGGATGTCGGATCGAGAGGATCTCGCCCTGCACCTCCAGCGCCGTCGTCCGGCTGTCGAATCGCGCGAGCGTGTCGCGATCGTCGTCGGCGCTCACAGCGAGAAGGCGTCGGCGAGCTGGGCATCCTCCGACAGGGGCAGGACGTTGAGCACCTCGCCGGCCTCGGCGCGCGGGCGATCCTCGGGGACGACGAGCAGCGCGTTGGCGCTGGACATCGACGTGAGGATGCCGCTCCCCTGCGGCCCCGTGAGCCGCGCGGTCAGGCGCCCGTCGGGCGCGACGCCGGTGATCGCGCGCAGGAAATGCGTCAGGCGGGCGCCGATCGCCACCGGTTCCTCGAGCACCGCCGGGAGGGGCCGCCGGTGCAGGCGCCGGTGGCCGAGGAGGCGGCGGACGACGGGGCGCGCGAAGAGCTCGAACGTGACCATGGCCGACACGGGGTTCCCCGGCAGGCCGATCCAGGGCATGGCCCCCAAGCGCCCGAACCCGAGCGGCGCGCCCGGCCGCATGCGCACGCGCCAGAAGTCGAGCCGGGCACCTAACGACTCGAGCACCTGGCGCGTGTAGTCGAACTCGCCCACCGACGCCCCCGCCGAGGTGATGAGGAGATCGCACCCGCGGGACCGCTCGAGGACCGCCCGCAGCGCCTCGGGCGCATCGGGCGCATTCCCGAGGTGCACCGGCACCCCGCCGGCCTGCCGGACCAGGGCGTCCAGCGTGTACCGGTTCGACCCGACGATCTTCCGCCCCGCCACGACCTCGTCGAAACGGTCCAGGTCGACCAGTTCGTCGCCGGAACCGGCGATCGCGACCACCGGACGCCGGTGCACGGCCACCTCGGCGTACCCGAGGCTGGCGAGGACGCCCAGCTGCGCGGCGGCGAGTGGCGTGCCGGCCCGAATCACCACCGACCCCTCGCGGAAGTCCTCGCCACGCGGCCGGATGTTCTTGCGCGCATCGCGGGCGTTGCGGATCTCGACGCGTTCGGTGCCGCCGTCGGTGTCCTCGACCCGCACCACCGTGTCCGCGCCGTCCGGGAGCGGAGCACCGGTCATGATCCGGATCGCCTGGCCGGCGCCGACCGGACGGCTGGGAAACGCGCCGGCCGCCACGGTCTCGAGCACGGACAGCGTGACCGGCGATTGCGGCGACGCCGTGGCGATGTCAGCGGCCCGCACCGCGTAGCCGTCCATCGCCGAGTTGTCCCACTGCGGCAGCGTGTAGGGCGCGACCGCATCCACCGCGAGCACGCGGCCCAGGGCGTCGAGCAGGCCGACGCGCTCCACCGGGCCGGACTCGATCCCGGCGAGGATCCGCGCGACCGCCTCCGGGACGCTCAGCATTCAGCGGCCCGGGCGACGCAGGCGGGCCAGTCGCAGCACAATCTCATCGATCGCGGTCTCCACGGTCTCGGCGCTCACCGTCCAGTTGTTGCAGAGCACCGCAAAGGCCAGTTGGCGCCCGTCGGCGGTGGTAACATAGCCGGAGAGTGCGCGAACCTGTTCGAGCGAGCCGGTCTTGGCGCGGACGTTTCCGCGCGTCGGTCCGCCGCCCAGCCGCCGGCCCAGGGTGCCGTCCACCCCGGCGACGGGAAGTGCGGCAAGGAACGTCGCGGACGCCGTGTCCTGGCGCATCCGCAGGAGCACGCGGACCAGCGTTTCCGCGGAGACCACGTTGAGCCGCGAGAGGCCGCTTCCGTCACGCACGACGAATCCGTCGGCGGCCGCGCCCCACGTGATCAGCTGGCGCTTCACCGCGTCGATTCCGCTTTCGTACGTGCCGGAGCCGGTGCGCAGGCGGCCCAGGGTCTTGAGCAGCGCCTCGCCGATCTGGTTGACCGAGGACTTCTGGAAGACCGCAAGGACCTGAGCCAGCGGCGGCGACACCAGCGAGAACAGCGTGGAGCGACCGGGCCCGGGAGAGGGCCGCGCGCGGGACTCCGCCGATGGCCCGCCCCCGAGGCCACCGCCGCCAGCCAGCGGCCGCGGCGTCACGCCGCCGGCCACCGTAATCCCGCGCTCCGTGAGCGCCTCCCGCAGCGCCTCGAGAAAGACCACCGTCTGGTTCCGGTTGGTGACCTCCAGCTCCACCACCGCGCGCGGTGGAAGCCGCCCGGCCACGGTCAGGGTGCTGCCGTTCCCGTCATCACGGGCGACCCAGACCTCCGGCTGGCCGCCGCCGGCCGTCCGCGCGGTAACGCGTACAGGCGGGAAGGTACGAGCCGGCGCCGTTCGCACTTCCACCGGCGCGCCATCGGCCGGGCCGCCGACCACCCGCAGGCGGGTCACGCCCTCGTTGAGCAGCAGTTCGTCGACTCCGGCGGCGTACGAACGATCCAGGTCGTCCCACGCCCAGCCCTGTCCCACGGACGCGTCCGGAAAAGCATCGAGTCCGCTCACCAGTCTGCCGGAGACGCGACGAATCCCGAGCCGGTACAGGCTGTCCGCGATGGCCCGCAGGGGACGCAGCGCGTCGCCGTGGAAGCGATCGCTGAAGGTCGGGTCGCCGGTGCCGAGGATGACGAGGTCGCCCTGCAGCGTGCCCTGGCGGATGGGACCCGTGGCGGCGACGAGCGTGGTGAAGCGGAAGGCGGGCCCGAGGGTGTGCAGGGCCACCGCGCCGGTGATCAGCTTCTGATTCGACGCCGGGACCAGGAGTGCCTCCGGGTTTCTCGCGTAGACCGTGTCGCCGGAGGCGGCGTCCACCACCAGGATCCCCCACGTCGCGTTCCGGAAGCTGCGATGCCCGACGACCGGATCGATGGCGCGCACGGCGGCGGAGTCCATGCCGCGCGATGGCGGCGCGGCGTGGACCGTGACGCGCGACCGCCCGCCGCCACAGGCCGCTCCCGCCACGACGACGGCGAGGAGGGCGAGCCGGCGGCTCAGCGGCCCATGACGCCGCGTTCGACGAGGTCGGCGAGCGTGTCCAGCCATCCTTCCGTGTCCAGCCTGACGACGGGCACCGCCGGGTGCAAGCGGTCGTCATCGGTCACCAGGGCGCGAACCGTCGCGTCATCGATGGCGCCGCTGCCCAGGAGGGGCACCCCGTGGGCCTCGCGGCGGTGGATTTCGATCTTGGGGAGCGCCGAGCG
>RHKK01000025.1 GCA_008363075.1 Candidatus Uhrbacteria bacterium | reverse complement strand
GTGCGTCCCCTCGTCCACGATTCGGCCGTTCTCCATGACGATGATGCGATCCATTTCCATGATGGTGGACAATCGATGCGCGATCACGATCACGGTCTTGTTGCGCATCAGCTTCTTCAACGCGTCCTGGATGAGCGATTCGGACTCGGAGTCAAGACTGGAGGTCGCTTCGTCCAAGACGAGAATCGGGGCATTCTTCAGGATGGCGCGAGCGATGGCGACGCGTTGACGTTCTCCGCCGGACAACTTGACGCCGCGTTCACCGACCAACGTTTCATACCCTTCGGGAAACGCGCGAATGAACTCGTGGCAGTGCGCTTTCTTCGCGGCTTCGATCACCTCTTTTTCGGAAGCGCCCGGTCTCCCATATCGGATATTTTCCAACAGTGAACGATGAAACAGGATCGGCTCTTGCGGGACGTACGCGATCGCCTTACGCAAGCTCTCCTGCGTGACGTTGGAGATATCCTGGCCGTCGATCGTGATCGTGCCGGCCTGGACGTCGAAAAACCTGAACAGAAGCTTGGTCACGGTCGTCTTGCCCGAACCCGAGGGACCGACCAACGCGACTTTTTGCGTCGGCGGAATGGTCAAGCCGAATCCCGAAAGCACCTCACGCTCGTCGCGGTATCGGAAGGAAACATCTATAAATTCGATGGAACCGCGCGTCACGACCAACGACTTCGCGCCGCGTCTGTCTTGCACCTCCGGCACCAGATCCAGGATATCGAGCATCTCCAGCGCGTCCGCGCCCGCTTCGTACAGGTCGCGCATGATCTGGCCCATTTTGTAGGTACGATCGAACATGATCCACAGCATGCTCTGCACGAGAATGACGGTACCGAAACTCATCTGCCCACGCATCCAAAACCAAACTACCAGACCCATCATGGCGATTTCGCAGAAAAAATTCAGGACGTTTTGGATGACGGCTCCGGTTTCACCGATGCGCCATTGTTTGATGTTGAAAAAACGCCATTCCTCGAGCCGCCGATGCATGCGTCGCTGCTCGGGTCGGAACCCGTTGAACAGCATCACGTTCGTGGCATTGGTAATGTCATCGGCGAGCAAACCGATGACGGCCGCATGCTTGCTCGCGCGCTCGGCGTCATACGGCAACTTGATCCGACTCACAGATAACTGGACGGCCGCGAGGCACAGGACCCAAACACCGATAATCAATGCAAAAAACGGGCTGTACAGACCGAGTAATAACATGCTGCCGAGAATCGTCACCGACAGAGGGAGGAGATCCCACCAAAACACGTTGATGAAGGACCGATACGATCCGGCAAGCGCCTGCGCGCGGCGTACGAGCGCGCCGGCAAAGTTATCGCTGAAAAACCTATACGATTGGGAGAGGATGGCCGAAAACCCGCGCTCCATGATGTCGCGCATCACCTTTGGATGCACCTCGCTCGCCAAAAATCCGCCCGTCCGCCATAATAAGAGACTCGCTACGCGAATACCGGCGATCGGAAGCACGTACAGGTATGTAAACCGGAATAAGGAGTAGGTCGTCGGCGAAACTTCCCCGAACGCATCAACAAGCCTTTGCAGCGCATACGGCGTCATCATCACCGTCAACTGTGCCGAAATGATCACGAGTATCATCAGGCTCGCGAATCGCGGGTAACGAAAAAGATGCCGCAAGGACAAGAGTGCCAACCTTCGTATGACTTGAAGCTTTCTTCCGCTACGCATTTCGGACATGTGCAAGATGGTACACCCGCGCGCCGTCATCCGCTATTTCCACAAGAGAATTTATACCGACTCCGTAAACCCTCCCGCTTGAATATTCCATAGTTTTTGATAGATACCGACCTTATCACGAAGAGATTCGTGCGTCCCCTCGTCCACGATTCGGCCGTTCTCCAT
>RHKK01000023.1 GCA_008363075.1 Candidatus Uhrbacteria bacterium | reverse complement strand
GGCTACGAAACAGCTCATTCATGTTTCAGAGGTGACGGCCGTCGACAACGATGCCTTGAAACTCGAGAACGCTCGACGGAATCCCGCCTTACGTAACGTACGCTTTGTGCAGGCCGACGCCCGTCTCCTGCCATTTGATGATACGAGTTTTGATGCCGTGCTATTCTCGTTTTCATTTCATCACCTTCCAGCGGAAGATCATGCGATAGCGATTCAAGAGTCCTTGAGGGTTATGAAGAACGGCGGACTGCTCATGTTTCTTGAGCCTGGCTTCTGCGGCTCGTTGGTTACCTTTGAAAGGGTCTTTCATGCCGGGGATGGCGATGAACAGATTGCTATCATAGACGCTTACTTTTCAATGCTCCAAAGCCTAAAAGCGCATGAAATTGCTGAGATATGCGCTGAACGAATTATCCAATTCGATGATCTGAACGAGGTTGCAAGTATACTAAATCCCACAGCCGGCAAGCGAACTGAACTGATCCGTTTTCTAGAGCAGAACGATTACACCCTTTGTGCCTCAAGGCGAATGAATGTTTTTCAAAAGCGCATATGATACACAGAAATCACCCGATGGGCGGTTAAACCGTTACCTGCGCATTGTATGAAGCTGTGTTGCTTGGCTCGTTCCAGGGTCAATTTCTAATAATCTTGTGCCGTTCGGCAGCCTCGCTTTTTCAACTTCTTTCAGATTAACCCTACAGGCACGGTTCAAACGTAAGTTCGTAAGATAGACGTTCGCCCTCCTCGTTCTCGCATGTTGCCGAGAAAGATCCGGTCCATTTGAACCCGCCGTCTCCATAACGGGAGAGGCTAAGCATTCTGCGAATTTTTATCGTGTTCGTTTTTGGTTCGCATTGCAATGCCGCCACTTGAGTTGAGACCGTATACTTCGTGCTGTCGACGATTTTCTGTCGGTAAAGCGAGATGTCGGGCTTTTCCAATTCTTTCCACAAAAAAAGCGGAGTCTCTGAAGATTGAAGTATGACCTCCGTCCCTCTTTGAGGTTCAGGTGCGTCGGACGCGGACACGAAAGTCACGCGTACGCTCGGGAAAGGACGTGCTTGTCCTTGGCATTCGACCGCTCGATAGCGAATCATCGAATCCTGACTTTGTACCGTAAGCGTTCCTTGCACGTTCGGATGCTCACCAAATCGCCACACGAGATAGATGATACTCGAGGTAAAAACGACCAACCACAGTACCACGAGCGCGATTTTTGCGCTTTGGCTCCATTCCCGAAGTTTTTTCATAGGCATCTTTAGTCTTGCATAAACCGAGCCTGTTCGCTACTTTAAGTCCGCATTTTTACCACGGAGAAGTAACACAAAACCGCCCCGTGGGGCGGTTTTGTCATGGCGGAGAGGGGCAGCCCGACTACGCTCCTGCTGGAGCTTCGTCGGATAAAATTCTTTTCTTTAAGATAGCTTTACCCGATCCGGTTTTGAGATATTGCTCAAGTTTTCTTGCCCTATTCTCATTGTGAACCGCTATGTAGAAATCTAATTTGAGAGGCAGTCGAGTTTTTGTCCACTCGCACATCTCGCGGTTATGTTCAGCCAACCTTCTTTGAAGATTATTGGTCGAGCCAATATATAGAGTGTTGTCGGAACAAATGAGTCCGTATACGAAATACATATACTACTACGTTCCATGCATTAGCCGTGTGGTCAAGAGATGGCCTGCCAACCGAAGCCCCCGCTTTTGGCGGGGGCGTAGGTTGGCGGAGAGGGGGAGATTCGAACTCCCGGTGGGTGTGACCCCACGCTTGCTTTCCAAGCAAGTGCACTAGACCGCTATGCGACCTCTCCGAACGGAAAATTGTGGGCAAAGAATAGCGGAGGAATGGAGAATATGCAAGAGTGTGGGCATCTATGAAGCATTACAAACTATTCGGGTTGCTTACGGCCTTAAACATCACGTTCCAGCTTGTTTCCGACGTGACGGCGGGCAAGATCGTCGAGCTGTTCGGACTCGTGGTTTCCGTTACGGTGCTTTACTTCCCGGTCGTCTACATCATCTCCGACGTCATGACCGAGGTGTACGGCTATGCGCGCGCCCGTCGCGTACTCTGGATCACGATGCTTTGCTCCGTGCTTGCGGGATTGATGTATCAGCTCGTCGTCTATCTTCCGCCCGGTCCCGGCTTTGATGCGAATGAGGCGTATACGCGCGTGTTCGGGATCGTGCCTCGAGTATTGCTTGGAGGGTGGATCGCGGTTTTTGTCGGCGATATCCTGAACAACTACGTGTTGGCGAAGATGAAGGTTTGGTCGAAGGGGAGATATCTGTGGATGCGCACGATCGGATCCACGATTGTCGGACAGGGCGCAAATACGGTTCTCTTTTACTGGATCGCGCTTTCCGGCATTCTCCCGCCGAGCGTGCTTTGGGTGTCGGTTTTCTCCGCCTGGTTATTGAAAACCTCCGTTGAAGTCATTTTCACGCCCGTAACGTATTATGTCGTGGCCAAAATCAAAAAGCTCGAAGGAGAAGATTATTACGATATAAGAACGGACTTCAACCCGTTGTCGGTGAAAGTTGCTGATTAAGCATGCTCCGCCGTCTGCGCGTCAAGGTCGATAAAAAGTCTGTGAAATAAAAAAAAGCGGAACGAGTCAGGTTCCGCGGCGTTGTTGCCAGTCGAGGAGTTCGGGCAGGTGGCGCTCGTGCACGACGACGCATTCCGCATCGCGATGCGTGACCGCCTTTGGGAGACGCATCTCGAGCGGCTCGAGACGATCACCGGCGCCGGCGGTCAGAAAGGCGTAGCCGAGCTTGCGGCTGATGCCGATGACGGGCGTCGAGTCCCACGGCGTCTCGTACGACGGCTCGAGAACGGCGAGACCGACTTCGCCCTTCCAGAGACGCGCCATGCTGATGCCGATGCTGCCGCCGGTGATCTCGATGTCCTTGCACGCGCCGTGGTGTTGCGGCAGGGCCAGCATCGCGCGGATGATCGGCGTGTGCGACTCGATCCGGCCGCGCAGGAGCGCGTACTGCTCGCGCAGGGGCCGGAGCGTGTCCGCGGACAGCTCGATGCCGTGGTCGTACTCGCTGATGCGATGCACGCGATTCGAGTCCGGCCGGAAGCCGTAGATCTCGCGGGTCATCACGTCGCCGACGTAGGCCGCGATCACGCGGTCGTTGTGCACGAGCGCGATCATGGTGCCGACGCCGTGCGACTGCCGCCGGCTGAACGCCTTGGTGCCGTCGAGCGGATCGACCGTGAAGTAGAAGTCGCCGAACGTCTTGTCCGTGCACTCGACCCGCAACTCGTCCTCCTCGGCGATGACGCCGTAGGTCGGGAAGGCCTCGCGGATCATCTTCACGTACACCTTCTGCGCCGCAAGATCGGCGCTCGTGAGTACGTCGTTCATCTCGCCCGCGTAGCTCTCCTTCGCGTGCGCCACGAAGCCGAACCGCTCCTTGCGGATCGCCTCGATGGCGCGGCGCACCATCTCCTTCATCATGAAGCCGATGGCATGCCCGTTCAATCGTCCGTATTCGATTTGCATGTACGATCCTCCTGCGCGGTTCCTATCGCGGATCGGTCGTCTTGTCAATAAAACCCCCGGCGATTACCAGGGGCGCAGGACGTAGTCGCGGACCTTGCGGTACTTCACGTCCAGATCGTCGGGATCGGGGATGAAGAGATACACGGAACGGCCGACGTGCGTCGTGTCGAACGCGATCTTGTCCCACTCGGCGCACTCCTTGATCTTTGCCTCCGCGGCCGCGATCGGCTCGCCGCGATCGACCGTGAGGCGGCGGAACAGGATGTCCGCGCCCGGCGACTTGAGGTAAATCGAGCGGACCCGCGTCGCGTAAACCTCGACGCTTGCGAATGCGTGGAGCGCGGGGATGATCGTCGGGACGATCGCGGCGAAGTGCGGCTCGTCGGACGCGAGCGCAAGACGCAGGTCGGACTTGAGCGTGCCGTAGCGGGCGGAGCCGAACTCGGCGTCCCAGGCGAACTCGTCCCGCTCCTGTCGGAGAAGGAAGTCCGCTTCCGTGACGTAGAGATACTCGCCCTCCGCGTCGCTGGGACGACGCTCACGGGTCGTGACGGAACGCAGAAGTCGCGCGTCGGGAATCTCGCGAAGCAGGCGCTTCATGATCGTGGTCTTGCCGACGCCGGACGATCCGGTAAGCGTGATAAGGGGCATGTTCGTCCTCCCTGGTTGATGGTGCGATGGGAGATTGCGTCGTTCGCGTCCATTCGTCAAGGCTCGACACGCTCGCCTTTCAGGGGTAGAGTAGAGCGAGCCCTCCGGGGCCAGTTTGTCATTCTGAGTGTAGCGAAGAATCTTCGTTGAGCCATGAATACCAAACAGTATTATGTGTATATATTGACCAATCTACTAGATACGGTTTTGTATATTGGTATGACAAACAATCTCCCTCGGCGAATCAACGAACATCGTGAGAAGCTCGTAGAGGGATTTTCAAAGAAGTACAACCTCACGAAGCTGGTGTTCTATGAATCTACGGATGACGTGAATGCAGCTATCGCGAGGGAGAAAGAGCTGAAAGGTTGGATACGTCGGAAAAAGAATGCGCTGATTGAATCCATGAATCCGGAATGGAAAGACCTCTCAGCAGTCTGCGGAATCGAAGATCCTTCACTCCGTTCAGGATGACAAGTAATGAGTTTGTCATTCTGAGTGTAGCGAAGAATCTTCCCGTTCCGTCGGAGATCCTTCGCTTCGCTCAGGATGACAGTCAATCCGTTTAGTAATGAGACAGCCAATTTGTTCAGGACGACATACTTATGCAGGATAAAATCGTCATTCGTGGCGCGCGGGAGCATAACCTGAAAAACATCAGTCTCGAGCTGCCGCGGAACAAAATGATCGTCTTCACCGGCTTGTCCGGCTCCGGCAAGTCGTCTTTGGCGTTTGATACGATTTTTGCCGAAGGCCAGCGCCGCTATGTCGAATCGCTTTCCGCTTATGCGCGCCAGTTTTTGGGCCAGATGGACAAGCCGGACGTGGACGAGATCGAAGGATTGTCTCCGGCGATCTCCATCGATCAAAAAGCGCATTCCGCCAACCCGCGCTCGACCGTCGCGACGATCACGGAGATTTACGATTATTTACGCGTCTTGTTTGCGCGCGTGGGGCGTCCGCATTGTCCGATTTGCCGCAATCCCATCCGCAAAATGACGGTGGACGAGATGGTGGATCGGGTGTTGCGTCGTGAGCAGGAGATTCATAGCACGACACCTGTCATCCTGAGCGAAGCGAAGGATCTCCGTCCCGCGAAATCGGAGATTCTTCGTCGCAAAGCTCCTCAGAATGACAAGCGTTTCACAAACGAAATCACCATTCTTGCCCCTGTCGTGCGCGGTCGAAAAGGGGAGTACAGCCAGCTTCTTCAGGATTTGTTCGAATCCGGATTCATCGACGTGCGCGTGAACGGCAAGATGTATAGCCTGCGCGAACGCATCCCGCTTGCGCGGTACAAGCAGCACACGATCGAGGTCGTGGTGGACCGCGTGCCGATCGCCTGGCCGGTCGAAGGGAATAAACAATTACAATCGCGCCTGAACGAGGCGATCGAGATGGCGTTGGATCGCGCGGAAGATAACGTTCTCGCGATTCTCGACGACGGTTCGGAATTGCTCATGTCCGCCCGCTTTTCGTGCCCGGACGACGGATTCGCGTTTCCGGAAATCGAGCCGCGCCTCTTCTCGTTCAACTCGCCGTATGGCGCCTGTCCGACGTGTAACGGTCTCGGTACGAAAGAGCTATTTTCCGAAGATCCGTGCGAGGCGTGTCACGGGCAACGTTTGCGTACCGAGTCCTTATTCGTCTGGTTGGACGGCAAAAGCATCGTCGAAGTATCTTCGTTGCCGATCAACGAAGCAGCGGACTTTTTCCTTGGCCTGCCGCTCGACAAGACCGAGGCGTCGATCGCCGAGCCGATTTTGCGCGAAATCGTCGCGCGTCTTTCGTTCATGCTCGACGTGGGTCTGGAGTATCTCACGCTCAACCGTACGGCGGGCACGCTGTCCGGCGGCGAGGCGCAGCGCATTCGTCTCGCATCGCAAATCGGTTCGCGTCTCGTCGGTGCGCTGTACGTGCTCGACGAGCCGACCATCGGCTTGCACCAGCGCGACAACAAACGCCTCGTCGATACGCTCACGAAGCTCCGCGACATCGGCAATACGATCATCGTCGTGGAGCATGACGAAGACACGATTCGCGCATCCGACTGGCTCGTCGATATCGGTCCGGGCGCGGGTCGTCACGGCGGCGAGATCGTCGCGAGCGGCGCCATGCCAAAAGTGCTGCAGGACAAAAAGAGCCTTACGTGCGAATACCTGCGCGGCGACAGGGTGATTCCGGTTCCGTCCAAGCGACGTGGTCCGGGAAAAGAGCACCTCACCATTCATGGGGCGAATGAAAACAATCTCAAAAACCTGACGGTCAAAATCCCGTTGCGACGTTTTACGTGCATCACCGGCGTCTCCGGCTCCGGCAAATCTACCCTTTCTATTGACGTCCTGTATCGCGAGCTTGCCAACCGTTTAAACGGCGCAAACTTTCGTCCCGCACAACACGACGGCATCGACGGCGTGGATTGGCTCGACAAGGTCGTGGATGTCGATCAATCGCCGATCGGTCGCACGCCGCGCTCGAATCCCGCCACCTATACCGGCATCTGGAATCACGTGCGCGAGTTGTTCGCGCTTACGGCGGAGGCTCGCGTTCGCGGCTACAAAGTCGGACGCTTTTCGTTCAACGTTCCCGGCGGGCGTTGCGAGCATTGCGAGGGCAACGGTCAGCTCGCGATCGAGATGCACTTTTTGCCGACGGTGTATGTGCCGTGCGACGTGTGCAAAGGCAAACGGTTCAATCGTGAAACGCTGGAGGTGAAATACAAGGAGAAAACCATCCACGACATTCTCACGATGACGGTGGAGGAGGCGGCCAAGTTTTTCCGCGACATTCCGCCGATTCACGACCGTCTCAAAATCATGGAGGATGTGGGTTTGTCGTATATCCAGCTCGGCCAGTCGGCGACGACGCTTTCCGGCGGCGAGGCGCAGCGCATCAAGCTTTCGACCGAGCTCGCCAAGCGCGACACGGGCAAGACGTTCTACCTCCTCGACGAGCCGACGACCGGCTTGCACTTCGACGATATCCGCAAGCTGCTCGACGTCTTGCATCGCCTCGTGAATCGCGGCAACACCGTGATGGTCATCGAGCACAACCTCGACGTGATCAAAAACGCAGACTGGATTATCGATCTTGGTCCGGAAGGGGGAGACAAGGGTGGTAAGATTGTGGCGCAAGGCACGCCGGAAGATGTCGCAAAGCATCCCAAGAGCTTTACGGGGCAGTATTTGAGGGAGGTGTTGAAGAAGAGGTAGGGTGAGATTATGAAGGACAGATTCATTTTGTTCGGCGCAAGGCTCGTTTATGGGACGCTTATTTGGCTTGGATTAATGATTTTCGTTTCGGCGTTTTTGTCCGTATTTGTTCCTGTCGAGTGGGCTACAGTCGAATATGGGAAGGGTCCCTCTGTACCGGCCGAATCTGTCCCGAAACAGTACTATTCGACGGGCGAATCATTTCAGTATTATTTCTACTTTTCTCTCGTCTCTGCAATCTTCACACCATTTGTCTTTTTTCTACCGAGCATAGAATGGGTTTATCAGCCGAAGGTTCCGGTGTGGTGGCCGTGGGTATCATGGGCGTGGATTTGGATTCCGGTCATCGCGTATTTACTGAAGCCGGCGTTTAAACAAGGAGCAAAGAAGAGGTAGTTTTTTGTCATTTTGAGCATAGCGAGAACATCCATCTCGCGTATCCGAGATCCTTCATTGCATTCAGGATGACGGTATTGACAGTCATCACGAAATAAGGAACGTAGTAGAGAGCCCCTTTCGTCATCCTGAGGTACGAAGGATCTCACTCGTTATGCGGCCCAAGGCGTTTTACGTGTATTTTTTGACCAACGATTTCCGTAATGTTCTTTATATTGGTGTAACGAGCAATCTTCTCCAGCGTATCGAGCAGCATCGATCCGGAATCATCGACGGTTCTACAAAAAAGTACAACGTAAAGAATCTCGTGTATTACGAAGAGGCGCCGGACTGGTTGTCTGCGATATATCGAGAAAAAGAGATCAAAGGTTGGAAGAGATGGAAGAAGAACGTTTTGGTAAATAATTTCAATCCCGGTTGGAAAGATCTTTCTTCGTCATTCTGAACATCGTGAAGAATCTCACTCCGAAGGGCGCGTGAGATCCTTCGTTGCACTCAGGATGACGAAAAGAAAGCAGGATGACGGGTACAAAGATCTTTCTTCGTCATTCTGAACATCGTGAAGAATCTCACTCCGAAGGGCGCGTGAGATCCTTCGTTGCACTCAGGATGACGGGAGTGCGTTTGGGATGAGGGATATTCGTTGCTCAGGATGACGGGTCGTGGCAGGATAGCGTTCGTGATCCCATCCCACATCAAAATCAAGAACAAAGAACTTCCGGACGTGCCGGGGGTGTATTTGATGAAGGATAAAAGCGGAGCCGTGATCTATGTCGGGAAGGCGGTGTCGTTGAAGCGGCGGGTGAGGCAGCACTTCGAGCGGCCGCACGGGCCGCATATTCCGGAAATGACGAAGCATGTCGCGGCGATCGATTACATTGAGAAGCCGACGGCGCTCGAAGCATTGATCCTCGAGGCTAACCTCATCAAGCATTATTGGCCTAAGTACAACATGCTGCAGAAGGACAATAAGTCCTTCATGTATTTGGCGATTACGGATGAAGAATATCCGCGGCCGCTGCTTGTGCGCGGAACCGATCTCGATGATGAAACGGCGAAGAAATACAAAGTCGTGTTTGGACCGTACACGTCGTCACGTTCGTTGAAGGCGGCACTCGACCTCGTGCGCAAAGCGTTTCCGTGGTCGCAATGTATTCCCGGACAAAAGCGAGCGTGTTTCAACGTTGGTCTGAAATTGTGCCCCGGTGTATGCGTCAACGCGGTGGACAAAAAGGCCTATCGTAAAACGATGCGCGATCTCATCAAGTTTTTCGAAGGTAAGAAGGAGGATATTTTGAAGTCGTATCAAAAGGAGATGAAGAAAGCCGCGAAAGAAAAACGCTATGAAGAGGCCGCATCATTGAGAAACAAGATCTACTTCCTTGAACACATCCAAGATGTCGCCGTGCTCAAGCGCGAGGATGAGATGGTCGATCGCATCCGTCCGGGAGAGGGGATGGCCGTGAACCTATTCGGTCGCATCGAGGGATACGACATTTCGAATATCAGCGGGACATCGCAGGTCGCGAGCATGGTCGTGTTCGAGAACGGCGCGCCGGCAAAAGCGGAGTATCGTAAGTTCAAGATCCGCACTGTCGAAGGGCCGAATGACGTGGCTTCGATTCGCGAGACGCTGATGCGACGTTTGAAGCATCGTGAATGGCGCAAGCCGGATCTCATTCTCGTCGACGGCGGATTGCCACAGGTCCACGCGGCAGAAGAAGTGTTACATCATCTCAATGTCCAGATTCCCGTCGTCGGCATCGCCAAAGGTGCGCAGCGCAAGCGCAACGACATTATTTGTTCGCGAGTGTCCGTCGAATTGTGCGAGTTGTGCCGGCAGTACGTCGATCTTCTTGCCCAAGTTCGTGACGAGGCGCATCGGTTTGCGATTACGTATCACAAGAAGGTGAGAGGGAGGAAGTTCATTCCACCTTTGCAACCACGTACGTTCCGCGCCAGGAGTACGGGAGGTTGATGAAACGCGAGAGCGGTCGTTCGAAGAACGCCTCCGGCCGTTTCCACGTCGCGAGGATCTTGGAAGACGCGCCCTCCTTTTCGACCATGGCGAGGACGTCCACCGTATCGACCACGTATACGCGTCGACCGGACGAGATCGCATCAAGCCCGACGACGGACGTTTCAGGCAGGAATAATTTAAAATAGGCCGTCGTATACAGGTTCAGGACGGACGCGTCGTGCGGAGGGACATGTTCGCGCGCAAGACGAAGGAGGTTCGAGACGATCGCGTCCTTGATCGTGAAGGCGACCTTGATCGGGATCACGGACAAGAACGAGAGCAGGGCGATCGCGATCACGAGCCGCCGGCGATGCGGATCCAGGGCGGGGAACCAGACGGCCGCGAGCGAGGAGAGCATGACGGAGGCAAGTAACAGTTGCTCGATCTGTCCGTTGACGGGGGACGAGGCATACACGACGGCCATCACGATCATCGAGACGAGCACGGCAAGCGCGAAGCCGCGCTTCGGATGCGTGCGGAGGGTGTATGCGGCGAGGAGGAGGGTTATGATCGCCGTTGCGCAGGCACCCGCGACGAGTATCGTCTTCTTGACAATCGTCATCGCATCAGTGCGGAAAAAATGTCCCGCCGCACCGTCCGCCGTGGCCCAGCGCCACAGCGTGCCGAGATCCCGGAAAGCGAGATACGGCGGCGCATACACGACGGCGAGACCCGCCACGAGCGCGAGCGCGCCCGCCGCAAGATGCCCCGGCTTCTTCCATCGTCCCGACTCCGCCAGGAGGAAGAGGATGACCGGCACGAGGAACGCGAGGTTCAGGTGCGTGCCGACGCCGAGCGCGAACAGGACCGCGGCGCAGGCCGTGTTTGCGTATGAGGACGGCGAGGCCTCGGCGGGGGTCAGTAGGAAGAAGAGGCTCAACAGCCCGAGTGCGGTGGCCAGGAGATAGACCTCGATCTGCGCGAGGTAGTACAGGACAAACGGGCTCGTCAGGAGGAAGAATACCGTCACCGCGGGTGGGAGCGGCCGACCGATGTAGGCGGAGAGACGACGCGTATATAACACGGCGGCGACGAGAAAGAACCCCGAGCTGAAGAACGTGAGCGTGTTTACGCTTGTGACGGCCGAGGCGCCCAACGGGCCAAGCATCGCATCGACGAGCCAACCGAGGTATGCGTACACGGGATGGCCCGTTTGGCCCGCGTACGCTCTTTGACGGATACTGTATGCGTAATCCGCGCCATCAAAGCTCCAGGGATAGCGGGGGAGGAGGATGGCGAAGAGTCCGACGAATGCGACGCCGATCAAGAGATATTGCCGACGCTCGGATACCGCGAGCCAATTCAACGCGCGCCTGATCATCGAACGTATTTCACACGTCGGCGCGTTCGCGGTCAACGATCGCATCACGACGTCACAACGTGAGGGGTCGCGCCTTGATACATACACGGACCCGTTTCGCCGTCATTCCCGATTCATTTTTGATCATGTATCATGTTCCGCGTATGAATAAAGACACCATCCAAAATATTTTCATCGGCATCCTGCTCGGTGGCGTCATTCTGCTCGCCGGCGGCGTGTACTATCTCGCGATGCAGGTGCAAACCGCGACGCAGGGGATTGCACGTATCGAGCAAAGCGTCGCCGAGTCGATGCAAAAGACGGACAACGCATTTCGCTGCATTGAATCCGGTGGGCAATATGAGGCCGGACAGTGTGTTTGCGGCAGCGATTATTTTTTGGAGAATGGCTCGTGTATGGGTCAGGATGGACTGACCAAGAAGCAGATTGAGGAGATCAAGGCGAATCAAGAAAGGATCATGATGGAACGCGAGAGTCCCGCTCCAGATTCGGACGATGCGCCCCGTCTCCGGTTTGGAAATTTCGCCGCATGGATTCCCATGGACTGGGAAGCGAGGGCGGAAGCGGCCGACTCGGGCTTTTCGCGCTGGAAGCTGACGGATGCGGAAACCGGTACCGAGAAAGGCCTGGTCACCTGCCCGACGCC
>RHKK01000005.1 GCA_008363075.1 Candidatus Uhrbacteria bacterium | reverse complement strand
TGAAGGTCCAGGTACTGCGCGGCGGCCGCGGGAAAGCGGGGCTCGTGCGTCGCGCGGTCACGGCGACCGATGTCGAGCGCGTGCAGAAGGAGATCGAGGAGACGCTCGGCGGAGTTCCTAAGCATGGATTTTTGATCGAGCAGGAAGTTCCGCATGTCCGAGAATGGTTTTTGTCGATCGATCTCGATCGTGCCGCGGGAGATTGGCGCGTGAATATCGGCGAGGGAGGCGTGGACGTTTCGTCCGCGAAGAGCGCGGCGCTTTCGGAGTTCTCGGACGAGAAATTCGCGCCGCTCGTCCGTACGCTCGCCGAAGGGATGCGTGCGCATCGTCTGCAATCCGTGGAGATCAATCCGTTGGCCGAGCGAGCGGATGGATCGTTCGTCGCGCTTGACGCAAAACTCGTCACCGAAGAGACGTCGGCGGTCTCCTCGATCGAGCTGGACGGCGACATCGCGCTCATTCTTTCGGGAGGAGGCGCGAGTCTCGTCGCGCTTGACGCGTTGATCGAGGCGGGGGGGCGGCCGGCGAATTTCGTCGAGCTGTCGGGCAATCCGGACGCGGAAACCGTCCGCGCCGCCGCGACTCGTGTTTTTTCGAAACCCGGATTGAAAGCCGTTTGGGTGGCCGGTTCGTACGCGAACTTCACCGATATCGCGTCGATGCTATCCGCGATCCGCGCCGCGTATGATGCCGCGGGCTTATCGGTCCCGTTCGTGGTGCGCCGCGACGGTCCGAATGCCGACCAGGCACAAACGGAAACGTTGGCATGGGCCGAGGCGAAAGGCGTTCCGTGTCTTTTTCACCGAGCGGATACGGATCTCGAAGCGTCCGCTCGCGCGCTCGTGTCTCTCCTATGACGCTTCCGAACGCCGCATCGAAGATCATCATCCAAGGGATGACCGGCCGCGAGGGATCGCGCATGGCGCGTTGGATGATCGCCTCCGGCGCGAACATCGTCGCGGGCGTCACCCCCGGAAAAGGCGGACAAGAGGTCGAGAGCCGTCCGATTTTCGATTCCGTGAAAGAAGCGCCGGCGGCGGACGTGAGTTGCATCGTCGTCCCATCCGCGCACGCGCTTTCCGCCGTGAAAGAAGCGTTGAGTGCCGGTATCCGATTTATTCACGTGCTGACGGAAAACGTTCCGCTGCACGATGCGGTAGAGATGCGGCGACGCGCGAAAGAGAAACAGGCGACGCTTTTTGGACCGGCTTCCGTCGGATATCTGCGTTTTCCCGACGTACGCATCGGGTATCTTGGAGGGGAGCATCCCTTTTCGGGGAAGATCAAGGAGGGCGATATTGCGCTCATCTCGACGTCGGGCGGGATGACGAACGAACTCATGGCGGCGCTGTCTCGCTCCGGGCTGGGTATTCGTTTGGCGATCGCGATCGGTGGCGGGCAAGTCGTCGGAACGAATCTCACGGAAGCGATCGCGATCGCGAAAGCCGATCCGGAGGTCAAGCGTATCGGCGTTTTCGCCGAACCGGGGCAGCCGCTCTTGCGTGAATTGCGCCGCGGATGGCATCCGTCATCCGCCACAGGCGGACCGTTTGTCGTGATGTTGCCCGGAACCGCGCTTGATCTCCTGCCTCGCGGGTTGCCGTACGGGCATACCGGGACTATTCTCGGGGAAGACGAGCCGACGGTACGCGCGACGCGCGAGGAGATTCGCAAGCAAGGGATCGCGTGCGCCGCGACGGTGCCGGAATTCGTTTCCATGGTGAAACAAACCTATGCCTGAACGCTCCATGATCGGTGAAGAAAAGAAAGAAGGATATGAACTACGCGGCCAGCCGCTCGCATCATTGATCGGCGGCTCGTTCGCATCCGCGGTTTTTCTTGCATGGTTCGGACGCGACGCAAAGGACGCGGAGCTTGCGGTGTTCGAGGCGTGTCTCGTCGCGAGTCTTGATCACGGAGAGGAGCCCCCGAGCGCGCAAGCGACGCGCCTCGCGTCGGAGACGGGGAAGTCGCTCGCGCAAAGCATCGCGGCCGGCATCGGCGTGCTCGATACGAAGCATGGAAATGCCGGCGGGGCATGCGCGGCCTGGTTGCGCGTGCATCTCGGCGAAGATCCCGCCGTTCTCGTTGCGTCTGAATTAAAAGAGGGGAAACGTTTGCTCGGATTCGGTCATCGGATCTACGAACGCGATCCGCGTACGATCGCGTTGCGTCGCGTCGCGAAGGATCAGGCGCTGGATACGCCGCATCTTGATTTCGCGCTTCGCGTCGCGGACGCGTTGTCAGCCGCGAAAGGAAAAACGATGCCGTTGAACGTGGACGGCGCCATCGGCGCGTTGTGCGCGGATCTTGGGTGGTCGGACGACATCGCGGACGCGCTGTTTATTCTCGGACGCACCGGCGGACTCATCGCGCATGCGCGGGAAGCGAGAAAATAATATGATTCCGTACGCGAAGCAAACGATCGAAGAGGACGATATTCAGGCCGTCACGGACGTCCTGCGTTCGGATTTCGTGACGCAGGGTCCGGCGGTGGAAGCGTTTGAACACGCGCTTGCGAGACGCGGGGGAGCGAGGCATGCCGTCACGTTTTCACACGGTACGGCCGCCCTCATGGGCGCGTACTTTGCGGCCGGCTTCAAGCCCGGTGACGAATTCATCACGACGCCGCTGACGTTTTGCGCTTCGTCCAACGCCGGGATCTGGTTTGGCGCAAAGCCGGTTTTCGTCGACATCGAAGAAGACACGGGCAATATCGATCCGGCCGCGGTCGAAGCTGCGATCACGCCAAAAACCAAAGCCATTGTCGCGGTGGATTATGCGGGTCACCCCGCCGATCTGTTCCGTCTGAGAGAGATCGCCGACCGACACGGACTCGTGCTCGTGGATGACGCCATGCACGCGCTCGGCGCCACACTGGACGGAGCGCCGGTCGGTTCGATCGCGCACATGACCACATTCAGTTTTCATCCGGTCAAACCGATTTGCGCCGGTGAAGGCGGCGTGGTGCTGACGGACGACGACGCGTACGCGCGACGTCTCAAGATGTTCCGTCTGCACGGCGTGGTGAAGGACGGATTCGTGAACGAGTCGCCGGCCGGTTGGTATTATGAAATGCAAGAACTCGGTTTGAACGCCAAGCTCACCGATATCCAAAGCGCGCTCGGCCTTTCGCAGCTCGGCAAACTCGATCGGTTTCTCGAATCGCGCGAGCGCGTCGCCGGGCGATATGACGAGGCGTTGGCGGATCTTCCGCTCCGCCTGCCGACCGTCCTCCCAAACGCGCGCCACGGCTGGCATCTGTACGGCGTACGCCTCACGGGTCAATGGGCGTTACGTCGCGACGAGGTCTTTACGAAAATGCGAGCCGCCGGCATCGGCGTTCAGGTTCATTATCTCCCGGTGTATTTCCATCCGTATTACGAGAGGCTTGGATACAAGAAGGGGCTGTGTCCGAATGCGGAGGCGTTTTTCTCCGCGCAGATTTCGCTTCCCCTGTTTCCGTCGCTTTCCGAAGCGGATCAGTCCACGGTGGTCGAGTCGCTTCACGGCATTCTTTCCGCGTAACTATGGCGCAACCTATTCAGCTCGGATCACGCACGGTGGGTGAAGGTCACCCGGTATTCGTGATCGCCGAAGTATCCGCCAACCATCGTCAAAATATCGACGTGGCGAAAGAGATTATCCGCGCCGCTGCGAATGCCGGAGCGGATGCCATCAAATTGCAAACATACACGGCGGACACCATGACGCTCGATGCGCGCACGGAGCCGTTCATGGTCGCGAATCCCGGGAATCCGGATATCTGGAAGGGAAAATCGCTGTACGAACTGTACACGGGCGCGTCCACGCCGTGGGAGTGGCATGCCGAGCTCAAAGCGCTGACGGAATCGCTTGGCCTTGAATTTTTCTCCTCGCCGTTCGATGCGACGGCCGTCGATTTTCTCGAAGAGCTCGGCGCGTCGTTTTACAAGGTCGCGTCGTATGAATGTACCGACATCCCGTTGCTCAAAAAGATCGCGTCCACCGGCAAGCCCGTGATCATGTCCGTCGGATTTGCGACGCTGGAGGAAATCGACGCGTCCGTGAATGCGCTTCGTGAAGCCGGAGCGAAGGATATTATCTTATTGCACTGCGTGACGTCGTATGCCGAGACACCGGAAGAGACGGACATGCATTTCCGCAACATTCGCGATTTGGCGGAACGATTCGACGTCGTGACGGGATTTTCCGACAACAACGGCGGCATTGAGATGCCGGTGCTCGCGGTCGCGGCCGGCGCCCGCGTGATCGAGAAACACGTGCTCGTGCACCGCGAAGACGGGGGAGTGGATGCGCGATTTTCCCTTGAGCCGGACGAGCTTGCCGATATGGTGACGCGCATTCGCGGCGTCGAACGCGCGCTCGGCACGGTCGCGTACGGTCCCCAAAGCGAGGCCGAGCGCGAAAATACGCAGTATCGCCGATCGATTTTTGTCGCGAAACCCGTCAAAAAAGGCGAAACGTTTACGCCCGAGAACATTCGCGTGATTCGCCCGGCGCACGGCCTTGAGCCGAAGTATTATGAAGAGGTGCTGGGCAAAGCCGCGAGTCGCGACCTCGAGAGGGCGACGCCGCTCGCCTGGGACATGATCGAACGTTAAGCTCGGCATATGAACGTACGACCCGCCACGAAAGACGACGCGCTCGCCGTGCTCGCCATCCGTAATCACCCGGTGTCGCGGTCTTTTTCGTATTCGCAGGACGAAATTGACGAAGCCGAACACGTCACATGGTTCGAGCGAACGTATGCACCGGAAACGGGAAACGTGTGTCGGGTGATCGAAACGGAAGACGGCGTCGCTGGGTATTGCCGTCTCGATCGGCGTGACGGACATTTCCGCGTTTCCATCGCCGTGCATCCCGAACGCCACGGCAAAGGTCTCGGCAGCGAATTGCTGCGCTCGGCGTTGGACGTTTTGCCTCCGGGAACCCGGGTTCTCGCGGAAGTCCTTTCCAACAACGGCGCCTCGCTGGCGTTTTTTCTCAAGAACGGATTTACGCATGTCGGACGCACGGAGGCCGAGGACGTGCTTGAGCGTATCGTATGATCCGGTACGGTCTCAAGCTCTGGACGAAGAATCGTGATCTGTTCGTCGAAGCGGTCGAACGGTTCCGCGAAGGTGCGTTCGATTTTATCGAATTTTATTACCATCCCGACTTCCCGCTCGACACGGATGCACTTCGACCGCTTGCCGGTATTCCGATCGGTGTTCATGCTCCGCATACGCTGGACGATTTTCTCTTTGGCGAACACGAACTCGCGCTTTGGAACGACACGAAAGCGTTTGCGGAGGTATCGAATAGCCGCACGATCGTCGTGCATCCCGGATATGCGGATACGATTTTCGGCATCGAGGACTTCGAACACGAACTTGCGAAAATCGACGACGAACGTATTCTGATCGAGACCATGCCGGGCAAGGATGCGACCGGACGCGTTTTGTTCGGGTACGATCTTCCGACGCTGAAGCGCATTCATGAAAAAAAGCCCGTTTGTCTCGATGTCGAAAAGAATATCAAGGCGGCCGTGTATCAAAAGCTGGATTGGAAGACTTACCTGCAAGACTCTATCGCGGCTCTGCAGCCGAGGTATTTCCATATTTCCGGATGCACGACGACGCATGATATCGATCAGCATACGGATTTGTGGGACGGTGACGTGGATTGGTCGTTTGTGAAACGCGAGCTGGAATCGGTCCCCGGAGAAATCCGCCTCGTATTTGAAACACCGAAAAACGGCAGGGATTTGCGGAACGATCTGGACAACATGAATTTCTTCCGTAAGCTCACGTCATGATTGCGATTCTCGACTACGGCATGGGAAATCGCGCCTCGGTGCAAAATGCGCTGCGCGCCCTCGGCGAGGATTCCGTCATCACGGCCGAACCGTCCGTCATTGCCGACGCGACCCACCTCATCCTTCCGGGCGTGGGCGCGTTTGGCGACGGCATGAAGGCGATTCGCGAACGTAGCCTGGATCGCGTGATCCGCGAGGAGGTTGCGAACGGCAAGCCCTTGCTCGGGATCTGTCTCGGGATGCAGTTGCTGGCGGAGAAGGGGGAGGAGGGCGGAGACCATACGGGTCTCGGATTGATTCCCGGGGCCGTGAAACGCCTGCCGTCCGAGCGGATCGGGTTGCGATTGCCGCATGTCGGATGGAACGATGTCGTGCCGAATGCGGGGGAGTCGTTGTTCGAGGGCACGGAGCCGAACGTATTTTATTTCGTGCACGGTTACGCGTTCGTGCCGGAAAACCCCGCGGACGCGATCGCCATATGCGAGTACGGTTCGCCGTTCGTCGCGGCCGTGCGTCGCGGGAGCGTTTTCGGAACGCAATTCCATCCGGAAAAAAGCCAGGCGTCCGGTTTGCGCCTCTTGAAGAATTTTTTGCAGGCGTAACGTATGTTGAAAGTCCGCGTGATGCCGTGCCTGACGATTAAGAACAAGCGCTTGGTAAAAAGCGTTCAATTTGACGAACATCGGAATATCGGGAGTTACGTCGCCGCCGCCCGCGTCTTTAACGGTCGCGACGTGGACGAGATGGTCGTGCTCGACCTGGACGCGCGGGAGCACGGCATCGATCCGTTGATACTCCAGGAGATTACGAAGGAGTGTTTTATGCCGCTTGCGGTCGGCGGCGGCGTCCGTTCGATCGAGGACGTGCAGCGCCTGCTCGATCTCGGCGCGGACAAGGTGGTCGTAAACAGCGGCGCGCTTGCGCGTCCCGAGCTGATCCGCGAAGCGTCGTCGCGTTTCGGCGCGCAATGCGTCGTGCTTTCGATCGACGCGAAACGTGCGGGCGAGACGTGGGAAACGTATTCCGAAGGCGGACGTCTCGCGACCGGCCGTGATCCCGTCGCGTGGGCCGTGGAGGCGGAGTCGCTCGGCGCCGGCGAGATCTTCCTCACCTCGATCGACCACGACGGGATGATGGAAGGATACGATCTTGACCTGATCCGTGCCGTCGCGGCCGCGGTACGCATTCCGGTCATCGCTTCGGGCGGCGCGGGAACCCCGTTGCATTGTCTCGGCGCCGTGCGGGCCGGCGCATCGGCCGTCTGCGCGGCCAGCGTGTTTCAATACACGCAACTCACCCCTCGGAATATCAAGGACGTCTTGGCGGAAAACGGCGTTGACACTCGCGCCTCAACCTGATGGAATGGCGTCCTATGGACGCCTCTTCTTTGCCGAAACAAGCCGCGACATGGAGCGCCGAATTCGGCAACGCCTACACCGAACGGAACCCGCAATCCATCGAGGAGATGGAGGCGCTGTATCAGCGCGATTACGGTGTTTCCCGGCGTTCGATGAACGAGGAGTTTCTCGGCGGCATCGATCCCGCGTCGCGCATCCTCGAAGTCGGCGCGAATATCGGAACGCAGCTCGAGATCCTGCGACGCATGGGATTTGCGAATGCGCTCGGCGTGGACGTCAACGCGTTTGCCGTCGCGGAATCGAAGCGGTTGTATCCCGACGTGCAGGTGATCGAAGGTTCCGCCTTTGCGCTTCCGTACGGCGACGGTGAGTTTGATTTGGTCTACACCTCCGGCGTGCTCATCCACATTGCTCCTGAAGATCTCAACAAGGCGATGGACGAAATTCACCGCGTGTCTAAACGATATGTTTGGGGATTCGAGTATTATGCGGACGAACCGGTCGCGCTCGAATACCGTGGGAACGAAGGATTGCTTTGGAAGCGTAATTTTTGTCGGGAGTACCTGAATCGGTTTCCGGATCTGAAGCTCGTACGAGAGAAAGTCTATCCGATGACCGATGGGAAAAATTCCAGTCAGATGTTCCTGCTTGAAAAGACGGCTTAAGCCGTCTTTACGGATTATGTTTGCCTACTGCCGGAAATGCGTGATGCCGAACACGAAGCCCGACTTGAGCTTTGATGCCGAGGGTGTCTGTGACGCGTGTCGCTCCGCGGAATTGAAAAATCAAATCGATTGGGAGGCGCGTCGCAAGGAATTCGAGGAATTGGTTGGGCGTTATCGCGGAAAGAATCCAGGGAATTACGACTGCATCGTCCCGGTTTCCGGCGGCAAGGACAGCACCTACCAGGTCTGGCTCTTGAAGGAGGTGTACAAGATGAACCCGCTGCTTGTTTGTTTCGAGGCGACGCATCGTACCGAGTTGGGAAAAAAGAATCTCGCGAATATCAACCAGATCGTCGGAGGGTCAGACATGATCGAGTTCCACAAGAATCGCGTCGTGTATGACAAGATGTGTCTCGAGGGCTTTCGTCGTGTCGGAGACAACGAGTGGCCCAATCACGTCGGGATTTTTACGATTCCCGTCCGGCTCGCGGTTGCGCTCAAGATCCCATTGATCGTGTGGGGAGAGAATTCGCAGCTTGAATACGGCGGCCCCAAGGCGGCGCGTATGAAGCATGTATTGAATCGACGTTGGTTAGAAGAGTTTGGCGGCCTCCTTGGTCATCGCGTCGAGGACATGCTGAAAGTCGAAGGGATTACGGAAAAAGATCTCGTCTCGTATGTGTATCCCTCCGACGAAGAGCTGGAAGCCGTCGGGGTGAACGGCGTGTTCCTCGGCTACTATTTCAAATGGGATGCGCGAGCGCAGCTGGAGATCATCAAGAAGCACGGATTTTCGGTGAAAGAAGACGGGCCGGTGGAGGGGACGTATACCAATTACGAAAACCTCGATGACAACCTCGTGGCGGTACACGACTATCTCAAGTTCGTGAAATTCGGTTTCGGACGCGCCACCGACCACGCTTGTCTCGACATTCGGAATGGTCGCATGTCGCGCGAAGAAGGCGTAAAGCTTGTTCAGGAGTATGACGGTAAATATCCGAAGAAAGGCGCGGCGGAGTTTATTGAGCACTTTGGCATCTCGAAGGAAGAGTTCGATCGCGTCGTCGATTCATTCACGGATAAGTCGCTCTTCGAGCTGAACGAGGATGGGTCACTCAAGCGGGATGTCGAAGGCAATCTGATCAAAAAGTACCAAGTATACACCGTATGAAACCCAAAGTCGTATGTATCATGCAGGCGCGCATGACTTCCACGCGTTTGCCCGGAAAAGTCCTGCTTGATCTCGCGGGCAAACCGGTTCTCGTTCGCGACGTGGAACGCGTGCGCGACTGTAAGCTCGTGGATGAAGTGGTCGTGGCCACCTCAACCATCATGCAGGATGACGCCATCGTTGATGCGCTGGCCGAACATCTACCTGGCGCAAAGGTGTATCGCGGCTCGTTGGATGACGTGCTGGACCGTTTCTATCATGCGGCGAAAGAGGCGAACGCCGATATCGTCGTCCGAATTACATCGGACTGTCCGTTGTGCGAACCTGAATTGATCGACCAGGTAATTCAGCAGCTTCTCGACGATCCGGATCTCCGGTACTCGTCGAACGTGGAAAGCGCGGGTCAGGGCGTCCGGTCGTTCCCTCGCGGACTGGACGCGGAAGCGTTCCGGTTCTCCGCATTGGAAACCGCGTGGCGCAACGCGACGGAACAGGAGGAGCGCGAGCACGTCACGCCGCACATCCGCCGCCGACCGCAGGAATTCAAGTCCGCGAATATCCAGTCGCCGGTGGACTATACGCATTTGCGCTGGACGCTCGACACGCCGGCGGATTACAAGCTTATCCGGACGATTTACGCGAGACTCTATCCGCAGCATCCGAAATTTCGCATGAAGGATATTCTGGCCCTTCTTGAACGCGAGCCGGAATTGGCCACGATGAACGTGGCGGTGGAACAAAAGGAGGTGAAAATTTGAGTCACACGCTCCTTGACCTGGAGCGCGTTTTTTGTTACCAACGACGCGTCCTTTTCCCGTCCCCCTTGGGTGGGACTCAAAACAACGACGTGAAAAAGCACGGAGGATATCGTGCCCTGGCAAATTCCGGTTTTGATTCGGGTGCTCGCTGCCCACGTGGGGTTTCCCTACGTCGTGAAAAAGCTCTCGGGCCTGCCGGGACGGTCACGGCGGATCGCGTTGCAGTTCGCGTTCTGTCTCGCGTTCACCCTGCTGTACCTCGCGATCTCGGGCGATCCGCTCGTGATGGACTGGCGGTTCGGCGTCATCTTCGCTTTCGGCGTCGTGAACGCCGCCGCCGTGTACTCGCAGTGGCGCGCGATCGAGATCAGCCTCGTGAAGAACTCCCTCTTCACGCAGGCGGATGACCTGATCGCCATCGCGCTCGGTATGGTCTTTCTCGGTGAAGCGGCCGAGCTCTCGGCGCTTGCCGTCTGGACGGCCATCCTGCTCTGCGTGTTCGGCACCGTCGCGTACACGATTAGCACGCGGAAGAAGGCGGAGGCCGACAAGAAGATCTTCCTCTTCATCGCGATCTACAGCGTGGTATGGGGTGTCGCCGTCTTCTCGCAGCGCGCGCTTTCAATCGAGGGCATGACTCTTACGTCGTACTGCCTCGCGTGGTACGGCGGGACGTTCGTCGGCAGCTTCGGGCTGATCGCGACGTTCGGCCGGTCGGAAGAGCCCATGGCGTGGACCTGGGGTGCGATGTGGAGAGTCGGCGTGCTCGCGGCGTTCGTGTGGGTCGCGTTCACGTTCGGCTATCTCGCCTACGCCGAGGCGCCGGTGAGCATCTCCCAGCCCGTCTTCCAGGTGACGGAACTCGTGCTCCCGCTTCTCATTGGCATCCTCGTCTTCAAGGAGGTGCCCATGCCGCACGTACGGGATCGGTTTCTCTTGTTCGCCGCCATGAGCGGAGCGACGGCCATCCTGTTCCTGTACCGTTTCGCCCTTCCGTAGGACGAGACGGTTTTTTCTTGCTTGAATGAGGGGCGTATGGTGTTCTATCAGCCTCTATGCTTTATCTCGTCACCGGCGGCGCTGGATTTATCGGCTCGCATCTCACGGAAGCGCTGCTCAAGGCGGGGCATCGAGTCCGCGTCATCGATAACCTGTCCACGGGAAAGCGCGAGCGCGTGCCCGCCGAAGCGGAATTCGTACAGGCGGATTTCACGAAGCTCGAACAGATCGCGCCGCATTTCGCGGGCGTGGACGGCGTGTTCCACGTCGGCGCGTTGCCGCGTATCCCGTTTTCGATCGAACACCCGATTCCGGCCGCCGAGGCGAACGTGATGGGAACGCTGAACGTCTTGGTCGCGGCGCGTGACGCGGGCGTGAAGCGTGTCGTGTACAGCGCGTCGTCTTCCGCGTACGGCGCGCAGGAAGAATTGCCGCTTCGACCCGACATGCCGGCAAATCCCTTGAATCCGTACGCGCTGCACAAATACATTGGCGAAAAGATCGCGGAACAGTTCCATCGATTTTACGGAATGGAGACCGTGTCGCTTCGATATTTTAATGTGTACGGCCCGCGTATGGCCGATGAAGGGGCGTATGTGACCGTCATTTCGCATTTCAAACGGCAGAAGAAGGAGGGGAAGCCGCTCATAATCCACGGCGACGGGGAGCAGACGCGCGATTTCACGCATGTGTTCGACGTCGTTCGCGCCAATATGTTGGCGATGGAATCACCCAACGTGGGAGTGGGCGAGGTACTCAATGTCGGAGCGGGGGAGAATTGGTCGATTAACTACATCGCCGAACAATTTGGCGGACCCGTCGAACATGTCGAGGGCCGCAAGGGAGAAGCCCGTCACACGAAGGCCGACCCGTCGCTCACCACGGAAAAACTTGGATGGAAGCCGGAGATCCGGTTTCCGGAGGGATTAAAGATGGTTTTGGATGAAATGTCGTAGGGGCGTATTGCAATACGCCCCTACGAAAGACCGCCGTGAGGCGGTCTTTATGTCCCCTGCCGGCGGAGCATCACGCCGACGGTTTTGAGCAGGATGAGCGCGTCGAGGACCAATGAACGGTTTTTGATATAGAACAAGTCGTACTGGAGTTTTTTCAAGTTATCGTCGAGGCTCGCCGTCGGTGTCAGAAACTTTACCTGCGCCCATCCGGTGAGACCGGGTCTTGTGAGATGGCGTAGACCGTAATACGGCATGCGTTCGAGCAACGGTTCGACGAATTCCGGGCGCTCGGGACGCGGGCCGACGAACGACAAGTCGCCCTTGAGAACGTTCCATACTTGCGGGAACTCGTCGAGACGCGTGCGGCGGAGGAATCGTCCGAACGCGAACAGACGCGGATCGGTCTTGGCATCCGTCGTGAATTGCGGACCTTTCGGCTCATTCAACCCGTCCTCGCCGGCCGCTTTCATGGTGCGGAATTTGATCAGCGTGAACGGTCTGCCGCCCTTGCCCACGCGCGTCTGTTTGATGAACGCGGGTCCCGGTGACGCGAGCTTGATCCCCAGCGCGACGAACGGCAGGATGACCAGCGTCGCGATCCCGACCGGGATCGCCAACAGGACGTCCACGACGCGTTTGGAGGACTCGAACCATGCCTTCCGGCTCTCTTTGAGGTTGTGCAGGAACCAGGTTTGCGACACATGCGAGAGGGGGATGCGTCCCGTCGCTTCCTCCTCGATTTCCGCGCGGTCAAGGATGTCCACACGGGTGATGAGCGAGCGGTAGAGCTCGTCGCGCAGTTCCGGGATTTCGTCGGGTCCGACGCCCAGCACCACGGCCGCGATCTGCTCGTCCTTCAATGCCTGCGAGAACGCGCCGATGTTCGGATACCATTTCACGTCGTGATGCCGGTACGATTCCCCCGACGTCGCGATCGCGGCCGCGACCTCGATGCCGAGCGGGCTGTCGCGAAGGAGCTCGTCCAGCTTTCGTAGCTCCTCGGCAGGCCCGACAAAGAGGATGCGCCGCTTGGAAAACGTCGACTGGATGAGACGATTGGCCATGAGGCGCCAGAAATACCCGACGAGCAGGCTCATGGCGAAGAACAGGAAGAGAATCGTGCGCGGCGCGAGACCGAAGATGGGGATGAGATAGAAGAAGGCGAGCGCGAGTGCGAGATTCGCGATCATGCCCTCCAGATACGTGCGGAAGAGCTTGAGCGGTTCGCGCACGAGGTTCAGTTCGTACAGTCCGGCCACATACAGGCCGATCACCCAGATGAGCGACAGGGTCGTGAACGCGTACCAGTTGACGCGCCATCGGTCGGCATCAAAACCGCCGTACCGTATGACGATCGTCAGGAGGAGGGCGATTTGCAGCGCGGCAAGGTCTCCGAGCAGCAGCAGGATTCGCTTTACGGACGGCCCAGTTCGCAACATAGGGGGTGGCATGCCGTTCGGGCCGAGTGTAGAATGCGTCTGTTCGCCTGTCTAGTCATGATCCGACGCGCCTATGCCTTCGCGACACGCGAGGCCGGAACCATCGTCCGCTTCGTCCTCGTCGGCGGCGCGTCGTTCCTCGTGTATTTTTCCGCGTATACCATCCAATCGCGCGTGTTGTTCCCCGGAGCCACCGACTATGCGCGCGTGCTCATGAACCTCGGGGCGACGTGCATTTCCGTTCTGTTCAACTACGTGGCGCACCGGTTTTGGACATACCGCGCCAAGGAGACGTCGATGCGGCAGATCGCTTGGTACGCATTCGTCGTCGCCTCGGTCACGTTTCTGCAATCCTTCCTGTTTTGGGTGGGGCACGTCGTCCTTGGCTTGTACGACTTTTTCGTCATCATCGTGGTCGGAGGGCTGTGCGCCTGTTATACGTTCTTGATGCACAAATATTTTACGTTCAAGAAACTCGCGGCTCGTACCTCATAACTCGTCGTTACAACTCAACGGTTCGGGTTACGGACCGCGGGTTACGTGATATACTCTCGACATGTCTCCGAAGAAGCCCGTTTTTTCGCGCAAGAACATTCTCGTGACCGGCGGGGCCGGCTTTATCGGTTCGCACCTGTGTGACGCGTTGGTAAAGGATCATCACGTGATCTGCGTCGACAACTTTTCGACGAGTACCGTCGCGAACATCGAGCATCTGTTGCAGAATCCGAATTTCGAATTCATCAATCATGATATCGTTCAGCCGTTTGATTTGAACGAATTCGACGAACTCGACCGTTTCAAGGTGAAGTTCCAAGGCGTACAGGAGATCTACCACCTCGCCTGCCCGATCTCGAAGCGACACTTCGAGGACTTCAAGATCGCGACCGTGCTCACCAACTCCATCGGCGTGAAGAACGTGCTCGACATCGCCGTCGCCAACCAGTCGAAGATCCTCTATGCGTCTTCCTCGGTGCTGTACGGCCCGCGCACGTCCGAGCGGCCGCATGTATCGGAAACGGACCCGTGCGTGCTCGACCATCTCACGTCGCGCGGCGCCTACGACGAGGGTAAACGTTTCAGCGAGGCGATCATGTACACGTATCAGGACGTGTACGGACTTGACGTGAAGATCTCCCGTCTGTTCCGCACGTACGGCCCGCGCATGAAGCTCTTCGACGGAAACCTGCTTCCGGATATGATCAACAACGCGTTGGAGGGCAAGGATATCGAGTTGCCGTATCCGGAAGACGCGCGCATCGGGCTCACGTACGTATCCGACATCGTGGACGGCATGATCCGGCACATGAATTCGCCGATCGACGTCACGGTCGTCAATCTCGGATCGGACCAGGATCACCTGCTTTCCTCGGTCGCGGCGCAAATCATCAGGCTTACGGACAGCGCGTCGCGCGTGCGCTTTGAACCGGCGTCGGGCCGGATGCCGGAGGCGGGACTTCCCGACATCGGCAAGGCGCGGCAAGTCCTCGGTTGGTTGCCGCTCGTGCGCCTCGAAGACGGCTTGCGCCGCATGATCGATTATTCCCGTGCCCAGCGACAGCTCGCGCCGCATTTCGGGCAGCACTAACCTTATGGCGGACACCGTATTTGAAAAAAAGATCGTCCTCGTCACCGGCGGGGCGGGATTCATCGGGTCGCATCTGTGCGAGGCGCTACTCGCCAGGGGGGACGCGCATGTGGTCTGTCTCGACAACTTTTCCACCAGCCAGGAGGCGAACATCGACCACCTGTTGCGACATCCGGATTTCGAATTCATCCGGCATGACGTCAACGCGCCGTTCGACCCGGAGGCGTTCCCGGAGCTTGCGCGCTTCAAGGTGAAGTTCCAGGGGATCCAGGAAATCTACCATTTGGCGTGTCCGACGAGCCCCAAGCGTTTCGAGCAGCATCGTATGCAGACCCTGTATGCGAATTCACTCGGCATGAAAAACGCGCTTGATCTCGCCGTACGCTACAAATCGCGTGTGGTGCACGCGTCGACGTCGGTGGTATACGGCCCGCGCCCGGCGGACGGACACCTGTTCAAGGAGGAGGAACAAGGCTCGACCGATACCCTCGGGCCGCGCGCCTGTTACGACGAGGGAAAACGCTTCGCCGAGACCTGCTGCGCGACGTACACCCAGGTCCACGGGCTCGACATCCGCATCGCGCGTATCTTTCGTACCTACGGTCCGCGCATGCCGCTCTTCGAGGGCCACATGATCCCGGATTTCATCACGAATGCGCTCGACGGCGTCGATCTGGAAATTTTCGGCGACGCGTCGTTCAAGACCTCGCTCGTCTATGTCACCGATGTGGCGGACGGCATGATGAAGCTCATGGCGCTGCCGCAGGACATCGGGCCGGTCAACATTGGCAGCGACCTTGACGTGCCGATCGTGGACGTTGCGAACCGCATCATCGAAATGACCGGCTCGACGTCGAAGATTATTTTCAAGGAGTCGCTCCTGTTCCTTTCGCAGCTCGGGTTGCCGGAGATCGTGAAAGCCAAGGAAAAACTCGGCTGGATCCCGCTCATTACGCTCGACGAGGGGCTGAAAAAGACCATTGACTACACCATCGCGAACAAGACGCTGCTGACCGGGTTCCGGAGTTTTGGGGAGTAGGGGAGGCGGTTTTTTCCTTGACGAAACGTGATTTTTTTGCTATGGAAATATGTCGGCCATTCGGCCGGCGCGGACGTTTGACAACCGAATCGGTTGTTGGAGGAAGAGTCATGACCATCGAAGTCAGCGAGGATATCCCCCCGCTCGAGGAGACGGACTGGGTCCTCCGCGAGGATCAGATCGGCGTCGTCGAAGCGGCGGTCGCATATGTTCGCGCCAAGCGCGAAGCGGCTCAGCCGGCCTTCGGGCGGATTGTGATGCCGCCGCGCACGGGCAAGACCGTGATCGCGGCAAAGATCATGCAGGAGGTGCGCGGATGCGCGACGTTCCTCGCACCGACGAAGGTGCTCGTGGATCAAGCGGCGGCGGAATTCCGCGAGCGCCTGCCCGGCGTGTCCGTGTGGACGCTGTACAGCGGCTCGCCCGTGCTCGGTGAGGACGGCATCGCGGTCGCGACGTACCAGTCGTTGCAGGCGCTTGCTAAGTCCGGCGAATTTCCGGCGTTGGTTCGACGCTCGACCGTCGTGTTCGCCGATGAGGCGCATCACGCCATGACGGAGATGCGTCAGGAGGTGCTGCGCGTCGCTTTCTGCGACGACGCGGTGCGCATCGCGCTCACCGCGACGCCGGATTATGACGAAGAGCGCGTACTCGCGCGCCATTTTCCGGATCTCATCCACGAGATGACGATCTACGAGGGCGTGCAGATGAAGCTGCTTGCGCCCGTGCGCGCGACCGCCGTCGAGGTGGACGCGGGTCGCTCGCACGTTCGTCTCGTGGCGGGCGATTACGACCGGGCCGACATCGGGCTCGTCATGTCGCGCGCGCCTCTCCTCAAGGCGATCGAATCGTTCCGCTACGACGAAGAGAATGCGCCCCGGCCCGCGTTGATCGCGTGCGCGACCCGCGCGCAAGCCATGGCGGTCTTCGAGTATCTGGCGGAGCATCGACCCGAAGGCACGCCGTGTCCCGCGCCCGTGCTCGGTGACATCAGCAACGAGATGCGGGAAGCGTATCTGCGCCACTTTGAGAACGGCGTGCTTGATACGCTCATCACGGTCGGCGTGCTCATCGAAGGATGGAGCTCGGTCCGGTGCAAGCTGCTGATCGACGCGGCGCCGTCGCTTTCCATGGTTCGTGCCGCGCAGAAATTCACGCGGCCGATGACCAAAGACGGCGACGAAGAGGCGCGTATCGTTATGCTCATTCCGTCGGGGTTGCGGTATCTTCCCGTGTTGCCGCTCGACGTGTTCGGTCCCGCCGCGGATGACCTTGATGCTCCCGCCCCCGCGCCTCGTCCGCCCCGGAACGGGGTATCCGACACGCGTCGGCCGTCCGCATGGACGCGCTTGCGCGAAGCGGGCGTCACCGTCCGCTCGATCGAAGCGCATACGCAGGTCATCGAGGATATGCTGATCGACCGAGTCAACGTCCGCAAGGGCGTGCAAACGGTTCGCCGTCTCGTGCGTGAACAGTTCGGACGTTTCGAGGACACGTCTATGGTCACGATGGGCCGGTTCATGCGGACGCGTTTCCGCATCGACGAGGTCGTCGTGAGCGGCGCGCAGCTCCTGCGCTTCCTGGGCTGCACGGGTCGCGGGAGAGGCTCGACGACGGCTGGTTTTCATCGGTTCCTCGAACGTTATTTCCCCAAGGTGGCGGCCGACCGGCTGCTTGCCGCGCACGGACACGAAGGAGCGGCATTCGTCGTCTCTCTTGCGGGCCGGCGCAAGGCGGCGCTTTCTCTCCTGGATGCGCGCGAGCGCGAGGAGTTCATCCCCACCCAGACCGCGTATGCGGACAAGGAGTGGTTGCACGAGCTGGAGCGTCCGGCCGGGCTGCTTCTGGACGTGCCTTCGGACGGCGTGTGGCCGCTCTGTCGCGGATCCGAGGAAACGCGTGCTCCGGACGACCTCTCCGCTGAGCGCGAGTGGGCAAAGAGACTAGAGCGGCTGCTCGGTATTCTTTCCCCTCGAGAGGTCAATATCCTCCATTGGCGCTTTGGTCTCAACGGTGAGGATGCGCTGACTCTTCAGGAGGCCGGCGATAAGCTCAACCTCAGCCGGGATCGTATCCGTCAGATTCAGGATCGAAGTCTGGCCAAGCTGCGGGAACGGCTTCTACGGCAGGAAAAGAGCCCGGGGTCGCATCGCCGTCCGCAGGCCCCTGATCCCGAACCTGCGCGAGAGATGTGTCCGGCGCCCGTCACCGGATGGGAAGCAGTCGATCAGGACGATTGGCGACTTCCCGAGTGCGCGGAGAGCCTCTCTCTTGCGCAGGCGCACGAACGCTATCCGGCGCTCAAGGCTTGGGGTCATCCCGCCGGCGGCGCCCCGTTCTGGCTGTCCTGGAAACAGACGGATTTCAGCCGTCTCTTTGGGGGAATCAGCGAGATATGGGCGCATGAGGGACGGCTCTTTGTGATCGTGCATCATCCGTCCCTCGTTCTCCGGCGACTCGTTCGTTCCTGACTCCATCGGTGATGGAGTTTTTTCTTGTCCAAAAACCTTATTTCAGGCTAAAGTTCGCCTGATGAACGTGATCGCCGTCATGCCCGCGTTTCGCGAGGAGAACCGCATTGCCGCGGCGATTTCGGGTATCCGGCCGCTGGTGGATGTGATTGTGGTCGTGGATGACGGGTCCGGTGACGCAACGGCCGAGCGGGCGAAAGAGGCAGGCGCCGTCGTGCTGCGTCACGGATTGAACCGCGGACAAGGCGCGGCGCTACGGACCGGGACGGAAGCCGCTTTGAAACTCGGCGCGGATATCGTGTTACACGTCGACGCCGACGGGCAGCACGATCCGGATTCCATTCCGGCGTTGCTCGAACCGATTAAAGCAGGAAAGGCGGACGTCGTGTTCGGTTCACGTTTTCTTGGTGTCGAGTCGCAGGGCATGCCGTTTGCACGTCGTATTGTATTATTGGCTGCAAAACGGTTTAATACCTTCGCGCTCGGGATCCCGCATCGCGTGACGGATCCGCAAAGCGGTCTGCGTGCCATGACGGCTGCGGCCGCGCGGCGCATCGACTTCCGTCAGGATCGCATGGCGCACTGTTCCGAGATCATGCGTTTGGTCACTCGATCGGATCTGCGATGGATGGAAGTGCCCGTGCTTGTCTTGTACACGGAGGACACGTTGGCAAAAGGACAAGCGGGTCTTTCCGCGCCGGTCGCGGCGTTTAAGATCGCTTGGGAATTATTCGTCGGCGCATTTTCATAACGTATGACCATCATTCAAGTCTTTCTCTTACTCGGTCTCCTGCTTGCGTTGTTGCTGACGTGGAAACGTGCGAGACAAGAAGCGATCAGTCGGCGCGAAGCCGTCGCATGGAGTTTGCTTTGGATCCTCGCCGGGGTTGTCGTGGCACGGCCGGAAGTCGCTTCGTTTGTCGCGAGCACCGTCGGCATCGGCCGAGGAGCGGACCTGATCGTCTATCTGTCACTCGTGCTTATTCTCGTGCTCATATTCAATTTGTACGTGCAACATCATCGATTGCAGCGTGAAATGACGGAATTGGTCAGGAAGGAAGCGCTGAGAGACCTCCCCCGGCCCCTCCTTGATAAGGAGGGGGGAGGGCTAGTATGAAGATCGCGCATCTCTCTTGCGTCGCGCCGCCGGATATCGGCGGGATCGGGAGCGTCGCATTGCGCGAGGTCGCGGGTCTGCGTGCGCGCGGCGTCGAAGCGACGCTGTTTGCGCCGGAACCAAGAAGAGTGAAGAGCGAAGAGCGAAGAGTGAAGAGTGACCCATTATTCGTGCAGCGCGTGCCGGCGGCATGGCGTATCGGTAATTCGTCGTGGTTGAAGGGGATTCGTTCAATCCTGCGCGGGTTTGATCTCGTGCACTTTCATTGGCCGTATTTTGGTACCGTGGACCGGTTGCTGTTTTCGCCCCGCAACCTTCCTCCCATCGTGTTGACGTTTCACATGGATGCTAAAGCGCAAGGACTCGAAGCGGTTCCGATCGCGCTCGAGCGCGTGCTGCTTCAGCCGCTCTTACTGTCCCGCGCGGAAAAAATTATCGTTTCATCGTTTGACTATGCCGCGTCGTCGTCCGTGCGCGGGATGCTACGACGCGATCCGTCGAAATTCGTCGAGCTTCCGTTCGGCGTGGACACGGATCTTTTTTCGCCCGGGCCTGCGTCGCGTGCGCGATTTTCGCTTCCGGAGGATGCCCCTATCGTGCTCTTTGTCGGCGGCTTGGATCGCGCGCATGCGTTCAAAGGAATCGGAAACTTGTTGCAAGCGGTTGCTCAACTCGACGCAAAGACCCGTCTTCTCATCGCCGGAGAAGGCGACCTTCGTCCCGAATATGAAGAACAGACACGGAAACTGGGCATCAACCGACGCACGCATTTTCTCGGACGACTGGACGACGCGTCGCTTGTGGCCGCCTTTCGCAGCGCCGACGTATTCGCGTTCCCATCGACAAACGCGGCGGAGGCGTTCGGCCTCGTCGCGCTCGAGGCGCAGGCGTGCGGCGTTCCCGTGGTCGCGTCCGATTTGCCGGGATTGCGTACGGTCGTGCGTCAAAACGAAACGGGGCTGCTCGTGAAACCGGGTTCGGTCGAAGAGCTCGCGTCGGCGCTGTATCGCGTGCTGTCCGATGGCGCGTTCCGCTCGCGCCTGGCCGATAAGACCGTCGCGCATGCGCAAGCGTTTTCCTGGGATGCGCATCTCGACGGGTTGCAAAAAGTGTATCGTGAACTTGCATGAAGATCGCTCTCCTTACGAACGCGTTCGGTCCGCCGGGTGGCGCGGGTCGCATCGCCGAGATGCAAGTCGGCATCCTGAAAGATGCCGGACATGAAGTTCGCGTCTTTCGTCCGGACACCGGTTGGCTTCGCTGGCCCGCGCCGATCCGCTTGTTGCGGCATCTTGCGGATCTCTTTTCGCATCGTGAGATGACGGACAAGATCATCGCCTGGCATCCGGATGTCTTGCTGACGCACAATTTGACAGGTTGCGGGTTTGGGACGCCTTCCGCAGTAAGTCAAAAGTCAAAAGTCAAAAGTCAAAAGTTCGTCATCCCGACCGAAGCGGAGGGATCCCTTCGAAATGTTGCGTGGATACATGTTTTGCACGACGTACAACTCTTTGAACCGTCTGGGCGATTGAAAGACGCGGGACCGGTCACGCGTTGGCAGAAGACGTGGACCGCGATGCGGCAATTCTTTTTCGGCACACCCGATCTTGTCATCTCGCCCACGAAATGGCTTCTCGACCAGCATCTGCGCCGCGGGTGGTTCGAGGGTGTGCGGACGGAGGTCTTACCGAATCCTGCCCCGCCGGTTTCGTTCGCCTTACGTGCGCCGAGCGATCCGTTGCGGCTTTTGTCCGTCGGTGGAACGAAAGAAAAAGGGGCGGAGCTGATGAGCGATCTTGAGATGCGCTACGCGCTCTCGGTCACGATTCTTGAAACCGTATCTCATGCACAGGTCCTGAATGCGATGCGCGAGGCGGATGTCCTGCTTGTGCCGTCCCAAATCGAAGAGAACCAGCCGACCGTGATCTTGGAGGCGATGTCGGTCGGATTGCCGGTCATTGCATCCGACGTCGGCGGCGTGCGCGAAACGCTCGGCGATGCGGGTCTCATTGTTCCGCGCGACAGTGACGAGGCGTGGATCAGGGCGATCGAGTCGTTGCAAGATCCGGAAACGTATCGCGAACAATCGACGATGATGTATGAGTTGGCGAAGCGGCATGATCCGGAAGCGTATGCGGAACGTTTTTTGAGATTCATCGCAGGATAAACGTCATCCTGAACGGAGTGAAGGATCTCCGAAGTGGGATTCTTCGCTGTGCTCAGAATGACGAAGCAACGATCCGGGCTTACTCAATTAGAAGAGACGTAACAGTTTTTGATGTAATTGATTCCTATTTATTTCATCAACTGCAATCACTATTACGCCTGGATATTTCTTATATCTTTCAGCCCACTCATCACCATGTCGGATCGTCGCAAGAACGGGAGTTTGACTTTGAAAAAGGAGATCTATCGCATTCTCGAAATCTTTTGAGAGTATTTGCATGCGACCGATCTCGTCCAAGACCAGGAGCCGATCGGGATATTTTATAGATTGAAGGACTGGTTCGGTGAAGAGCTGGTCTATCATTTCTCGATCCACGTGATAGTCCCCGATTCGGAATTCGGACTCCACGTGACTCTTATGGGCAAAAAGACCCGTACGACCGTCGGACAAGTGGGCTTCAAAACCGACGCGTTCATTCGCCTCGTTACGCAGCTCTTCGGAGAGGATCCAAAAACAATCTTTGTCGTAGTGTCTGAGGAAGTGTTTAAGCACGGTTGTTTTTCCTGTGCCGGGCAACCCCGTAAGAAGTACGATCATATTATTTCACATCGAACCGGAAGACGCGCACGCGGCCGTCGGAGGTCGTCGTCTCTTTGTCCGCGAGGGCTGATAGCTCTTCGGCGACGCGTTTCGCATCCCACCAGTATTCGTTCACGACGACATAGATGATGTCCGACGCCGTGAGCAGCGCGGCTTCGCGGATCGGCTCGAGCGTCTGCTCGCGCCCGACGGCTTCGAGGAAATGTTGATACAACGCGCCGCCGGTGGGGATCGGATAATAAAATACGTCGTCGTGATAGCGCTTGAAGCCGAATTCGCGTACGGCCGCGGCACTGACGCTTTGATTGGCGAGCACGGCGTACGTCGCGCCTTGGCTGTCCGAATCGATCCAGCGTACGGCTTCCACGTCGCCGCGACCGACGCTCCAGCCGTAGCTCGCGGCGGCGGCATCGTGGCGAGGCAGAGCGGCGTGCGCCTGCGCGCCGTGCCAGGCCGCGAGACCGAGGAGGAGCGCCGCGACCGGGAGGGCGGGCGCGGTTTCGAGTTTGGCGAGCCAACGAGCCGCGCCGGCCGCCGCCGGCGGAACAAGGAGCAGGAATCCCACGAGGAACAGGCGGTCGGCGTAATTGCCGCGCTCGTAGTCGATGAGAAAGGCGAATTCGCCGGCGGCGCGCATCACGAAGCCGCCGAACGTCGTGCCGGCACCGATCGCGATCAGCGCGATCCAGCGGCTTCGTGATTCCGCGTCGCGCAAGACGGCCATGATCGCGGTCGTGATCGCCACGACCGGCGCGAGAAAGAGAACGAGCGCGGTCCAGTCGGGCCACAGCGCGACGCGGTTCCGCGGCGGTACCAGTGCGGTGAACGACCCGACCCACGTCCGAACGTCAAAGATGCGCGAGGCATCCCACTCGATACCCGTGGATGCGCCGCGGCTAATGACGAGAAACGCAAACGGAACCGCGGCGGCGGCGGCAAGCGCGAGCAGCCATGTGATCGGTGATCGGAGCGCGCGCGATCCGCGCATGTCCGTCCACTGGAGCGCGAGCGTGGCGCCGGCCAGCGGCAATCCAGCGAGCGGATGGACCGCGAGCGACCACGCGGCGAGCGAAAGGCCGGCGGCCGGATGTGTCTTCCCGTTGAGCGAGATCACAACCGCTCCGAATCCGAGCACGTACGCGAAGCTTTGCGGCGTGGTCGCGACGAAGGGCGCGAGCGGCAAAAAGAGGAGTAACGCCGCGTCTTCCCAGCGAGTCGCCGCGCGACGTCCGTACAGAAAGAAGAGCGGCAGGAACGCGATGGCGACCGGGACAAGAAAACGGTCCGCCGCCTCGATCGGGAGCGCCGCAAGCCGCGCAAGCCATGTCACGAACACGTACTGGCCCATGTAGTAAAGCGGTTTTGGTTCGAGCGTCCCCGTGTCGAATACGATCCGTTCCGTCGCGACATGGAGAAAACCGTCAAACCCGTAGCCGAGGCGATACAGGAGGGGAGCGATCACGGCGACGGAAACCAGCGCGAGCGACACGATCACGGCCGTCACCCAACGCCGGTTCGATTTCCATGCGGCGAGCCAGGCGCAGAGCGGAATGATCGCGAGCGCGAGCAACGTCCCCGGCGGAAGCAGCGGCCAGGGCGTGCGGATCGAGACGTCCGTCGCCTGGGTGACGGCGCCGCGTAGGACGTAGCCGAAAGCGATCAGGGCGGGGATGAGGGCGGCGGCAAGCCAGAGGTTCCGAGTATCGAGTATCGAGTATCGAGTATCGTCGGCAGTGGCTGCGGCTTCGTCGGATACGGGTAAAACAAGCTGGAACGTGACGAGCGTGAGCGTGAGGGAGAGCGCGTCGGTCCAGGCGCCCAATCGTAGGCCGAGATAATAAAATAATACCTGGAAGACGCTTTGCGCGGCCAGGAGGCAGGCGAGCCCGAGCAGGAACGGGCCGATCCCTTCCCTGCGCCGCACGAGCTTCGCGCCGAAGACGACGGCATGATACAGGAGCGTGAAGACGATGGCGGCGGCGGACCAGATCGTCGGCGCGCCAAACGCGGCATTCGCAAGCACGGCTCCGGAAGTGAGGACGACGACAAGCCAGCCAAGCGCACGCGCAGACATACGCCTACTTCCGACCGAACAGCGACCGCAGGCCCGTCGAAGCCTTGCTCATCAGCCCGCGCCATCCGCGGCTCGATGTGCGTGATTCGTTGGAAGGAGGCTCGGCGGCTCGCGGCGCTTCGCGATAGGTCGCGGGTCCGTCGGCTCGGCGGCTCGCGTTCGCCGCCGGCGTTTCACTCGGCTGGACGTGTTGCGCGATATTCTCTCGATAGTATTTTTGGAAGGCTTCCGTATTCGCCATCTGTTCTTGCCGCTGGCGTTCTCGCTGTTTTTCGTGTTGCACCGCGGCGCGAAGCACCGTCAGGTTTTCGCCCGGTTCCAGTGTCCGATCCCAGCCGTATCCGATACTCCTCAGCGCCTCGATCGCCCGCTGTTTTTCGGAGGGGCTTTGTCGGCCGTCTTCCAGAATCGTCACGGCATTTGCCAGGAGCGGGGCCCGGTCGGCGGGATTTTGCGGATCAAACCGTTGCCACTGAAACGCGGGCGCTTGCCGCGGAGCCGTGTCTTCCGCGGTTTCCGACGGCGTCGGCGCCTCTTTGAATCGCACGGGGTTCCGGACGCCCTCGAAGCAGCGAGTTTCGATATTCATATGGTGGAAGCCTAACAAAATGCCCTTGAGTTGGCCATGAATCGTCGCGTCGCGTATGCTGGGGATCGTTATGCTCATGACGAACGAGAACATCGTTCTCGCGCCGTTCGACAAGCTGCTCGGAGCGGTGTTTGTCCGCTTTTTTCCGCAATGGCTTAGGCCTAATCATCTCACGGTGTTACGGATGCTGCTTACGCCCACCGTGTTGTGGCTGCTCTGGATCGAGCAATGGCCGTGGGCGTTTGGACTATTCTTATTTGCCGCGATGACGGACGCGTGGGATGGCGCACAGGCGCGGTTGCGAAAGCAAATCACCTTGTGGGGCACGATGGCGGATCCCGTCGCGGACAAGTTGCTCATCGGTTCCGTCGTCGTGCTGTTCGTCGCGAAAGAAGTGAATTTCCTGTTCGCCATCGTCATTATATCGATGGAGCTTCTCATCGTCGCGGGGGCGCTGTACCGTCGACGCCAGGGCCGATACGCGTCCGCCAACGGCTACGGAAAAATCAAGATGTTCCTGCAAATCCTCGGTGTCTCGCTCCTGCTGCTGGCCAAACTCGCGGGGTTGCCGCTGGCCGTGCCGTTTGCGGTCGGGACGTTGTCACTCGCGATCGCGTTTGCCGTTATTTCGCTGCTGACGTATTCGTCGTGAACCGTGAAGAGTGAAGAGTGAAATGTCAAACCGCAAAACGTAAAATGTAAAAACGAATATCGTACGTATCCGCAAACCGCAAACCTATGCTGAACCAGCTGAAAAAACTCGTGCCGGAGCCGATCGTGAGCGCGTATCATTATATCCTCGCGCGGTTGGCGCAGTTTGCGTACGGGAATCCGTCGAAGCATCTGATCGTGATCGGCGTGACGGGGACGAACGGCAAGACGACGACCGCGTATTTTCTCGCCAAGGCGTTGGAAGCGTCCGGGTTCAAAACCGGATGCACGACGACCGCGGTGATGAAAATCGGGGACAGGGAGTGGATCAATAAAACAAAGATGACGATGCCGGGGAGATTCTTTTTGCAAAAGACGCTGCGTGACATGGTGAATGTCGGATGTAAATACGCCGTGATTGAAACGTCGTCCCAAGGCTTGGTCCAGCATCGACACATCGGCATCAACTATCGGATCGGGGTGTTCACGAACCTGACGCCGGAACATATCGAAGCGCATGGCGGCTTCGAGAATTACAAAAAGGCCAAACGCCTGCTCTTTGAACACGTGAAAACGGCGGTGATCAACGCGGATAGCGAGCATGCCGCGTATTACGCCGAGACGCCCGGACTTTCCCGCATCGCGTGGTACGGCCTGCGTTCCGACAAGGGGTTGCACGCCGAGAATGTCGAGCTCCGCGCGGACGGCTCGCGGTTCGTCGCCGACGGCGCGAACGTCGATCTTCGATTGCCGGGAGAATATAATATTTACAACGCGCTCGCGGCGCTTGCCGTATGCCGGGAACTCGGCGTCGATCTCGCGGCCGCCGCGCGTCGGCTGTCCTCGATCGAGCGCGTCCCGGGCCGCTTTGATCGCATCGAGGCCGGACAGCCGTGGACGGTCATCATTGACTACGCGTACGAACCCGAGTCGTTCAAGCGTTTTTACGAAGCGCTGTCCCTGATCGAAAAGCAGCGCGTCATCCATGTCCTCGGCTCCTGCGGCGGCGGCCGCGACGTTTCGCGCCGGCCGGTTCTCGGGCGCCTGGCCGGGGAGCGCGCCGACGTTGTGATCGTGACGAACGAGGATCCGTATGACGACGACCCGCAGCTCATCATCGACCAGGTGGCGGAAGGCGCGGTCGCGGCCGGCAAGCGCGACGGCGAGACGCTGTTCCGCATCCTCGACCGTCGCGAGGCGATCGAGAAGGCGATGGCGCTCGCCGGCCCGGGTGATCTCGTCGTGTTGACCGGAAAGGGGTGCGAACCGTGGATGTGTCTCTCGAACGGCCGCAAGATGCCGTGGGACGAAGCCGCGGTCGCACGCGAAGCGATTCAAAAGCAGCTGGCAGCTAGTAGCGAGTAGCTAGTAGCTCGGGTACAATTCGTAGCATCTGACTTCTGACTTCTTTTTGCATGTTGCATCTTCGTGAAATCATTGCGTTGCAGGAGGGTGAGCGCATCGTTCGGGTGTTGCGCCGGAGCCTGTGGACCGCCGTGCCGGGGCTCGCGCTTTCCGCGCTCTTCATCGTTTTGCCGTTCTTTTTTCTCTTCCCGCTCATCCGTCTCGGCTTTGTGGGCGCCGCGCTGATCTGTGCGTCGCTCGCGCTCGGCATCTACCTCGCGCTCAAGCATGTCCTGCTTTGGGATACGAACGTACTCGTGTTGACCGATCGTCGGTTCGTCGTGGTATGTCAAGGCGGACTGTGGAGTCGACAGGTATTTGAGTCCTCGATCGTAGGCGCCCAGGCGGCGCCCGGGCAACGGTCCTTCCTTGATCTTCTGTTGCGCAAGGGTGAACTCGTCTTAAGCGGTCAAGGCCTTGCCGCGCCGCTGACGCTGACCGACATGCCCGCCCCAGAAGCCGTCGCGCGCACGCTTCACGGCCTTCGCGACGCGCATACGGCCGGATTCAAGGTCCGCTCCCTTTGATGCTATACTCGCGACGGTATGCCTCGTGATTCGCGATTCGCGCCCCGCCGGGAGCGGCGTCTGAAATTGCGCTGGCCTCTCGTGTTTGCCGCGAGCGGCGCCCTGTTTCTCGTCGCGGGCGTATCGACCGTGCGCGAGTCCTATCGCGAATGGAAGATCGATCAGGAAATCCGCCAGATGCAGGCCGAGATCGAGCGGCTCGAAGGGCGCAAGCTGACGCTCGCCGAACTGATTCAGCGTCTCGATTCGCCGGACGCGATGGACAAGGAGGCACGTACACGGCTCGGATTGCGCAAGCCCGGCGAACGGGTCATTATCCTGCGTGGAGCCGAGGATCCGGCCACATGGCAGGACGACGGCGAGGCTGCCTCGGAGGAAGCGGCCGAAACCGCGGACGATCGGACGAATCCGGAGCGCTGGCTCGACTATTTTTTTCCTAGACCGTAAGCGCACGTAACACGTCGCGCGTTACGCATGACTCCCCGTATGAATTCCACCCTTCAGCTCAATCGTCGCGCCGTCATCATCGGCGCCGCATTCCTCTCGGTCGTCGCTCTTTCCGGAGCCGGTCTCGTCACATCGGTGTATGTCTTCCAACGCGAAGACGCGCTGACCCGCTCGTTGTCCGGCTGGTTCCGGGTTCCCGCCGCGCGCCTCGGGTCGCGCGTCGTGACATACGACGAATACCTTGCGCATCTCGGATCGCTGCGCCTGTTTTTGGAAGGACCGTTGGCCGCGGCGCAGGGGCTGGGAGGAACGATCGGTCCGGAGCAAAGGCGATCGGCGCTCGATCGCGCCATCCGCATCGCCGCGATCGACGAGATGGCCGCGGCTGCGGAGCTCACCGCCACGCCGCTCGACGTCGAACGCGCGTATGACGGGCTCGTCGCGCAGGCGGGAACGTCCACCACGCCGGGGGAGTTGCAAGATTTTCTCCGCGACCAATTCGGCTGGAACGAATCCGATTTCAAGCGTTACGTGATCCGTCCCGCCTTGCTCGAAGACGCGTTGCGCGCCAAACGCACACGCGAAACCGGTGACGCCACGGCATTCGATCGTGAACTGGAAGAGCGCCTGAAGCGTGAGGACGTCGTGTATTATCTACGTTTTCAGTAGGTTTTGGCGGATCGGGACGTCTTGCCAACGCCATCGGATATTGGTAGGATCGTCCGCGCTTGGAATCGGAGGTTTCGTGAGGGAAGAGAGCCACGCGGGTATCGTATAGTGGCTATTATGAATGCTTCCCAAGCATTAGAGACGGGTTCGATTCCCGTTACCCGCTCCAGGCCGATGTAGCTCAGCTGGTAGAGCAATGCTTTCGTAAAGCAGAGGTCGCCGGTTCAAATCCGGCCATCGGCTCCACGGAAAAGCCTTCGTCATTCGACGGAGGTTTTTTCGTTGTCCAAAGCATGGCTGAATCTTTGTACAAAGTAGGGGATCGGGTACCGGAAGACGGCTGGTATTTGTGTGTCCCGTGCGGATTTGCGGATGAGTTCAGGGCCGGTGACCTATTTCCCGTCTGCAAAGTCTGCTTAGCCGGAACGGATGAGGGTCCGGAGGGCTACACGGAGGCGCATGTGGATTATTGGCAGAAATTGTGAGAATTTGATTAGCTTGCTCCATACGTATGGAGCTGATTCGTCGATTTGAGAATTTGGAAAAGACCGATGTTGCCATTGCAGGCGGCAAGGGAGCGTCGCTTGGAGAGATGACGCGGGCGGGGATCCCGGTACCGCCGGGATTCGTCGTATTGTCGCAAGCGTTCGACCGTTTTTTGGACGAAACGGATTTGAGGGTCGAGATCGACTCCGCTTTGCATGCGGTCAAACATGAACAGATGCATACCGTGGAGGATGCGTCTGAAAAGATTCGTGCATTAATCATGTCTACCACAATGCCGCGCGATATCGTCGATGCCGTTCTTGCGGCGTTCCAGGGGCTCGGTTCGGAATACGTCGCGGTTCGTTCCAGCGCCACGTCGGAGGACAGCGCCGACGCGGCATGGGCGGGTCAGCTGGAGAGCTATCTCAACACGACCGAAGACCGGCTTCTCGAGAACGTTCAGGCGTGTTGGGCATCCCTGTTCACGCCACGGGCTGTGTTCTATCGTTTTGAAAAAGGGTTGCATGGCAAGCCCATTTCCGTCGCGGTCGTGGTGCAGAAGATGGTGGAGAGCGAGATATCGGGCGTCGCGTTTTCCGTGCACCCGGTGACGGAAGACCGTAATCAATTGATCATCGAAGCGAGCTACGGTCTCGGCGAGGCAATCGTGTCGGGGCAGGTGACTCCGGACAGCTACGTCGTCGAGAAGGAGCCACGCCGCATCGCGGACGTGAACGTCTTCGAGCAAGAGCGTGGGTTGTACCGCTCCGCATCTGGCGGGAACGAATGGTGCCCGATTCCCAAGGAACGAGGCATCGCGCAAGTGTTGCCGAACGATCGCATCCTCGAGTTTGCCGGCCTCGTGATCCGTATTGAAAGGCATTACGGATTTCCCTGCGACATCGAATGGGCGTTCGTGGACGGTGCGTTTTATATCCTCCAAAGCCGACCGATTACGACCTTGCGTTTCCCCGCAACGCCCCAAGATGAGACGACGGAGATGGAGTATAGTGACGCGTATCGCCTCATTGAGCGACGCCTCGGCACGTTTCAGGGATTGATCCGACTTTTCCGTTTAAGAGGCGTGAGGCTTCTCGTGAACGATTTATATATTCGTATTTATTCCGGCTATCCCTTCCTGATCACCATCAAGAACGGGGATTACGTCAGCTATATCACCAAAGAGGGATTGGAGCGCTGTCACCGCGAAGGCGCGGATCCCGTGGGTTCGGAAGATGCCTTCTCGCAGTATTTGGTCGCGTTCAAGGATCTCGCACGATCCACTCTCGACCTCGCCGAAGCGATCTTGTTGACGTCTAAGGTGACGGATGAAGACATGAAGGCATTTTTCGATCGCTGCGTTCGGTCGATGGATTTTTATAAATACACGGATTTTCATTTTTCCGACGGTGCGTATGAACGAGCCAGGGAAGATGCCCCGATGCTCGCGCGCATGGAGGAGCTTGGTCGATTCAAGAACGACATGCGGGACTATCTCAACGATCTTCTCGTCAAGGACACGTCCGCGCTCGAACGATTATTGCGGAAGATCGGAGATCAAACGGGCATCGCGGTCGCCGCATTGAAGGAATATACCTCGGACGAAGTGTTAAATCTCTTGAAGAACGGGACACGCATTGAAGACGGTATCATCACCGAGCGTCTTCAAGCCTCTATTCTTTTCAACAATGATGGAACGATCGTCTATCTCCGCGGCAAGGAAGCGGAGGCGTTGTTTGATCGTCTCGTTTATGAAGAGGATTCACAAAAAACGAAAACCATACGAGGCGTCTGCGCATCGTCGGGCACGGCTCGTGGGACGGCAAAGGTGATCACCGCCGATTATGACGATTTCCAGAAATTGTATCGGCTGTTCGATGAGATGCGGCAGGGAGAAATTCTCATTTCCGAAACGACGTCTCCGGATTTGATGCCGGCTTGTAGGAAAGCGGCCGCGATCGTGACCAATCAAGGGGGTATGGTTTCCCATGCCGCGATCGTCAGTCGCGAGATGGGCATTCCGTGCGTCGTGGGTACGCGATTCGCCACGACGGTCATCAAGACCGGTGACGAAGTGGAAGTGGACGCCGAACGGGGGATCGTGAGGATTATTGAAAAATAAAGAGCCGTCGGAATCATCCGACGGCCAGGTCGTTCACGGTCTGGATCGCGAGAACTTGCAGGAGCCTCGCACATGCGCGGTAGGCGTCGATGCCCTGCTCCCAGGGATTCGGGATGCCGCCGCCTTCGCGGTTGAGCAGCATGACTGAACGGGCACCGAGTCCCACGAGCGGCGTGATGAACCTGTCCTCGACCACGTACACGCGGTCGAAGGCCTCGACGCGCACGTCGACCGCGCGACGGCTGACGTGTTCCGAGAGGTCGAGCCCGCGCTCGTGCATGCACTGCTGCGCGTATTCGCTGGCCGACAGGCCGGATTGCTCCATCATGCCCGCGCTCTCGACGGTTATGTCCATGCCTGCGATCCGGAGCTCGCGCCGCAGAAGCGCCTCGAACATGGGGCTTCGGCAACGGTTGCCGTAGCAAACCACGAGGATCTTTTTGGTCAATGTGCACCTCCTTGTGCGCAAGCCTTCTGTAGCCGAAAAACGCCTTTTTGTCAAGGGTTTTTATTTGCCAGAGATGGGAAAATCCCGTTCAATGTCTGCATGAAAAAGGAATACGTTTTCATGTGGAGCTCGGTGCCTACCATGCCGAATTATTGGGCGACCCCCATGGTTTTCCATGATCGGCATGATTACTTTCCTCAGGCGGATATTTTTCAATATTATGACGGCTCCGTGATTACGGCCTACATGGTCGCGGACCAGTTGGATCGGTTTCGCACGGAACAGAGCGTGAACTACCTTGACCCGACGTATTTTGCCGAATACGAAGCGCAATATGAGCGTGAAAAGCGGGACTGGTGGGATTGGATCCGTCACATTGAAGGGAAGGATTACGAACGAGCGACATCGGAGGAACTGTCCGCCGATCACCGGCAATTCCTCCTGAATATGCGCGACGCGATCTGTTTTTTCGGAAGCACGCGTCCGGAATTTACGCACGCCGCCGAGCGTCGATTGGAGGAGATCTTGCGAGGCGCGTACGAGGAGAACTGGTCCGCGGCGTTTACGACGCTCGCGACATCACCCGCGCCGGACGACGTGCAACTGGAATCCCGGGCATGGGATATCTTGAAGGGTTCGTCTCCAACGGATGCGGCATTACTCGCGCATGCGTCGCGATATCCTTGGCTCGTGTTTGGGCAATTCACGGATAAGGGCGTCCTGGCGTTTTTACGCGATCGTTTGCATGAACCGGCCGACCATGCGGCACCGGTCGCGCGCGATCTTGTCCGGGAGCAGCGGGAAATTTTGGACCGTCTCGGTTCCGAGCGACAAGAGGCGGAATACTTGAGTCGATTCCTGCAGTCCCAAGGGCTGCGACGGATGGATATCAAGGCATACTGGGCCGGTTGTTATTTCCTCGCCCGTCGTTTTTGGTTGCGCCTGGCTTTACATCTCAACATCGATCTCGATGATCTTTTGAAGTACGTGACGCCTCCGGAGGTGGATCGGTTGTTGCGGGGAGAAGCGATAGGTGACGTCGCCAAGCTCTTGGAGACGCGTCGCCGCACATATGCGATCCAATATGAAAAAGGTGGTGAGATCATTATGCTGGCCGGTGATGATGCCCGGGCAAAATTCAAGGAACTCATTCAGTCGGACGAGGAGCCGGATGCTACGGAGCTCAAAGGGCAGGTAGCGTGCGTCGGTTCGTATCGCGGAAAGGTGCGAAAGGTCGTGGCCGGGGATTTGGACATGCTGACCGATGCCATCAATGCGTTTCAGCCGGGAGAAGTATTGGTCACATCCATGACACAACCGAACATGATGGTGATCGCCAAACGCGCCGGGGCCATTGTGACCGATGAAGGCGGGATCACGTCCCATGCCGCGATCATCTCTCGCGAATTGAATATTCCTTGCATCGTCGGGTGCCTGAAAGCCATGCGGACGTTGAATGACGGAGACGAAGTCGAGGTGGATGCGAAGAAGGGGATCGTGAGGTTGCTGAAAACATAAAACCCGCCGTTCGGCGGGAGAATCAGCAAATAGCACAGACTTCCGATTCGTCGGATCTAGGGGAGCCCGCGAAAATGCAGCGTTTGTTCCAGTCGTGGCGCAGGACATCCTAACCGACGGGACTTGACTTCGCGGAACGCGACGAACTTGAAGAGGTCGCCCCAGCCAAAGCGAACGGTGTCCAAGCCGAGATGTCGGCTGTTGTCATATCGTCTGAATTCGGGCGCGAATCCGGGGAAAGGGTCCACCTCTTGTGGAAGAACCGTGATGAACATGCCCTTTTCATCACAGAAGACGCTCCAGGTGATAAATGCCGAGGCGTTACCCGCGAAGCCCCACTTGGAGAAGTGTCCCCTGACTTCATCAGGACCCAGTTTTTGTCCGGGACGCCAGACCATGACCTCGAACGTCTTGCCGGCATCGTTGCCTAAGAACTCGACTCTCTCCCACCCTCGAGCAAAGTACTCTTGTCTTAGCTCGATCCGCGCGAGCTCCATCAGTTCAGATGAAGAATGAACATTTGGAACGCGCACAAAGCACACGCCATCGTCTGTCATCCGACCCTCCAATGTTTGTCAATAGTGCGTCATAAGTAATTCATAAATCCGGGTCTTCCGTCAACCTGTCGGCAATGAGATTGCTTCGTCGTGACCATGCCTCGCAACGACAGGGGATCCATATTCGTTATCTGTTTCTCGACATCGTTCTGTTTTTGTTCTATACCGAGTGGGTATGCATTTTCCGCGTTCGGAAAAGCTGATTGCGCATGTGGACATGAACTCGTATTTCGCGTCCGTGGAGCAGCAGGCCAATCCGACCCTGCGCGGTAAGCCGCTTGGCGTTTGCGCTTATTTGCATCCGCATGGCTGCGTGATCGCGGCCTCGGTCGAAGCAAAAAAGCTCGGCATCAAGGTCGGCATGAGCATGACCGAAGCCAGGCAAGCCGTGCCGAACGCGGTCTTCGTCCAAAATGATCCGCCCAAGTACCGCGCGGTGACTTCGCGTATCTTCTCGATCCTGCACGAGCTGACCGACCGCATGGAGCATTACTCCATTGACGAGGCGTTCCTCGATCTCACGGGCTGGTATCGTGACGCGGCCGAGGCGGCGTTCGCGCTTTCCACCGTCAAGCGTCGTATCACGGAGGAGGTCGGCGACTGGCTGCGCTGCTCGGTCGGCATTGCGCCGACGCGCTTCCTGGCGAAGACTGCATCCGATCTCCAAAAACCGGACGGTCTCACCATCATCACGCATGAAAATATTGATGACGTGCTTTCGCGGCTCGATCTCGAGGACGTGTGCGGGATCGGGCCGCGCATGCGTCGGCGCCTCGAGCGACTCGGTTACCACACGCTGCTCGACGTGAAGTACGCTTCGACGGAAAATCTCATCCGCGCGTTCGGCGTGAACGGATTTTATCTCCAGGCACGCTTACAGGGCGCGGATATCGAGGACGTGGCCGCCGACGGCGAGATGACGGAGGCGCCGCCGAAATCCGTCGGACATTCGTATTGCGTGCCGGATCGCGTGAACCGCGAGAAAAAGGTCGAGGCGACGCTTATGCGGCTTACCGAACGCGCGGGTCGGCGCATGCGCGGGCTCGGATTGCTCGCGAACGGGATCTCCGTGTCCGTCGGCCTAAAAACGCCCGACGGCCCGCGTCCGCAGGGCCCGTTTTGGACGCCCGGATCCGACGGGCCGGGCGGATCGCTTCACGCGTGGTTTGCCGAGCCTTGTGACGATTCGTTCACGATCGTCGGAACCGCGCTCGATCTCCTGCGCGAGCTGTGGAGCGGTCAGCGCGTCAATTTTCTCGCCGTGACGTTGATCGATCTCACCGTACCGACGTATCAGGGACGGTTCGATCTCAAGGTCAAAGGGTTGCGCGAGGAAATGGTACCGGAGCGTCGGCAGGCCGTGTCCAAAGCGATGGATGCCGTCCGTGATCGGTATGGGTTGAATGCGCTCGTGCTCGGCAAGATGCTGACGTTGGGCGATGAGGCGCCGGATCGCATCGGTTTCCGAAAAACGGAAGGCGTGGACGTTACGCTGACGTCGTAGGCTCGGACTCGAACAACATCACGCCGGTACCGCGTTCGAGTGTCCAACGGCGACGCACGGCCACGGATTGCGCAAGGCCGATACAGGCGTAAATCACGAGCAGGTTCGATGCGGCGGCGGAGAGAAAGGGCATCGGAATGCCGGTGATGGGCAAAAGACCGAGGTTCATGCCGGCGTTCACGCTCAAGTGAATGAGATACATGGAGCCGATGCCGACAAGGAGATACGCCGCGAAATCGTCTTCCGATTCGTCGCCGAGGCGCAGGAAGCGCGACAGGAGCAAGAAGAACATGATGAAGACGAAGACCACGCCGACCAGGCCCATTTCCTCGCCGACCACGGCAAAGATGAAGTCCGTGGACGCCGCAGGGAGAAAGCGCAGACGCGCTTGCGATCCTTCGCCGATGCCTTTGCCGAAGAGGCCGCCGGAACCGATGGCGATGCGCGCCTGGATCGCGTTATATCCCGAGCCGCGCGGATCCGTCGTCGGATCGAGGAAGGATTCGATGCGCGCGCGTTGGTAGGGCTTGAGGGCATAGCTCCAAACGAGCGTCCCCGTCGTGATAAGCAAAAGCGGCAGGATAATCCAGGCGCGTTTCGGCAGGCCCGCGAACGCCGAGATCCCGCCCCAGATCAGCACGAGCACCATGCCGGAACCGAAGTCCGGTTGCAGGAAGGCGAGCGCGGTGTACAGCCCGGTCGCGACGCCACCCATAAGAAACGTCGTCCACGTGAGCCGGCCGCGGCCGCGTTTGGCGTACAGCGCGGCGAGATAGATCGCGAGCGTCACTTTCGCGACTTCGATCGGCTGGAAGGAAAGCGCGCCGACGCGGAACCAGCCCTGCGTGCCGTTGACCTCGACGCCGAAGAATAGCACGCCCGCGAGGACCGCGGCACCCGCGAGGTACAGGTAGAATCCGTATGCGCGCAAATGACGGTAGTCGAACAGGGTGAGCAACAGGATCAGCGCGAGGCCGATGAGGGCGGTGACGAATTGTTTCTGAAAAAGAAAGAGATTGGCCGGTTCCTGCGAGACGCCGATGCCGTAAATCGCCACGAGACCGATCGAGGTGAGGGTCAGCGCCACCGTGAGCATCATCCAGTCGATGCGCTGGAAGAGTTCGAGGATGCGGGTCATGGGAAGAAGACAGTTTACAGATAACAGTTAACAGAGCAGAGCCCGTCTGTCATCCCGAGCAAAATGAAATGAAGCCGAGGGATCTCTTCGAAGGGATTCCTCGGCGTTGCTCGGAATGAAATTTAAATCCCGCTTGTCGGCAAATAGGCGCCACGATCCAGGATGTTCACGTTCACCTGCACGTCGGTTCGGCTCACGCCCGCGAGGCTTTCGAACCAGTTGATGGTCATGGGGACGGTTTCGCCCGGGCGGATGAGCGGCGGCTGAACGGTGGTCACGCCGACCGGCGTCGTACCGCGGTACAGTACGACCGTGACGCTTGGATTCCAGTATCCGAACGCGCTGTCGTTCACGAGCTGGAACGTGCTTTGGCCGACCGGCGTCGTGCCGATCGTGAGATCGCGCGTGTACGTCGGATTCTCCGTGCGGAACTGGAGACGCGCGTCGGCGAACGCTGCGTAATTGCCACCGACCGCCGACGGATCGACGCGCATCCAACGTACGTTTTCCACGACGAGACGCGCGGTGCGTCCGCGGGTTTCCGGCGTAAAGCCTAGCTCGGTGAGGTAGCGGCGGCCGTTGGGCAGGACATATCCCTTGCGCATCGGCGTACGCTCGCCGGAGAGTTCGAATTGATAATCGAATTCCGCCCACCACGTCGCGTTCGGGTTCAGGATTTCGACAAGCACATCCTGCCGGCCGTCGGTTGCGTCGAACACGGACGTCTGGCTCGGTTCGATCGGTCGCGGCGCTGAGGCACGGAGTCCGTCGATGGCGAGCTGGTTCTGTACGACGACGCGATGGATGCGCGATTCGCGCGGATACGAAATCGCGTACGCATCAAGCAGCGACCACAACACGAACAACCACAGGACGCTCGAGACGGCGATCAGGCTCCCGTACCCGATCCGGCGCAGCAACGGCCGGTTCCGTACCCAAAACGACGCGAGCTTCAATTCCTGCTCGGTCAGCCCGGAGCCGATGACATGATTGTCCGCCATGGGGCCATTGTAACATGCCCTTGACTCATGCCTGGATTTCGGGGCCGATTTGAGCTAAACTCTTGCCATTCCGTATGGCGAAAAAAGAGGCGAAAAACGAATCAAAAAAGAAGCTTGCCGGCGCGTATGGCGCCGAACAAATCGCGGTGCTGGAGGGCCTGGAGCCGGTCCGCAAACGGCCGGGCATGTACATCGGTTCAACGGGACCGGACGGCCTGTTCCATTTGCTTCGTGAAGTCGCGGACAACTCGTTCGACGAAGCGATGGCCGGCCATGCGAACGAGATCGTGATCACGCTCTTGCCGGACGATCGCGTTTCGGTGTCCGACAACGGCCGGGGCATCCCGGTCGAGACGCACAAGCAATACAAGGTCTCCGCGCTCGAGCTCGTCATGACCAAATTGCATGCCGGCGGCAAGTTCGGCGGCGAGGGGAGTGGCTACAAGATTTCCGGCGGATTGCACGGCGTGGGCGTGTCGGTCGTGAACGCGCTTTCGGAAGACCTGGAAGTGACGGTCGAGCGCGACGGCGGCATGTGGAAGCAGTCGTACGTCCGCGGCAAGCCCAAGGGTCCGGTCAAAAAAGTCGGGACGAGTAAGCGCCATGGCACGACGCTGACGTTCAAGCCCGATGCGACGATCTTCACCGAGGGCACGCGGTTCGATTACCAGCGCGTGCTCGATCATTATCGCCAGCAATGCTATCTCACCAAAGGCATCAAACTGGTCGCGATCGACGCGCGCGAGAAGGATCAGCATGACGCGTACGCCTTCTATTTCGAGGGCGGCGTGGAATCATACGTGCGCCATCTCAACCACACCAAACAACCCAAGCACGAGTCCGTGTTCTTCGTGGAGAAACAGGTGGACAAGGCCGAGATCGCGATCGCCCTGCAATACACCGACGAGTTTTCCGAAACGCTGTACGCATTCACGAACAACATCATCAACCCGGAGGGCGGTACGCATGTGCAGGGATTCCGCACCGCGCTGACCCGCGTGCTCAATTCGTATGCGCGCGGCAAGGGGTATCTGAAGGAGAAAGACGACAATTTGTCCGGCGAAGACGTGCGCGAAGGCATGACCTGCGTGATTTCCGTGCGCTACCCGGAGCCGCAATTCGAGGGGCAAACCAAGGCCAAGCTCGGGACGCCGGAAGTGCGCGGCGCGGTCGAGTCGGTGATGGGCGAGGCGTTCGCGACGTTTCTCGAGGAACATCCGAAAGATGCCGAGGCGATCATCGGCAAGTGCGTGCTCGCGCAACGCGCCCGTGCCGCCGCCCGTGCCGCGCGCGACACCGTGCTGCGAAAGGGCGCGCTCGAGGGACTCACGCTGCCGGGCAAGCTCGCGGATTGCTCCAACCGCGATCCGCAGCTGTGCGAACTTTTCATCGTCGAGGGCGACTCGGCCGGCGGTTCCGCCAAGATGGGGCGCGACCGCGACATCCAAGCCATTCTGCCGTTGCGCGGAAAGATCCTGAACGTGGAGCGCGCGCGTCTCGACAAGATGCTCGGAAATAATGAAATAAAGAATCTTGTCATCGCGCTCGGGACCAACATCGGTGAGATGTTCGATCTCTCGAAGCTGCGCTATCACAAAATCGTCATCATGACGGACGCGGACGTCGACGGCGCGCATATCCGCACGCTCTTGCTCACGCTGTTCTACCGCTATTTCCCGCAACTCATCACCCAAGGTCATGTTTACATTGCGCAACCGCCGTTGTATCGCGTCGCGAAAGGCAAGAGCGTGAAGTACGCTTACAGCGATGCGGAGCGCGACGTCTTGATCGAAGAGTTTAAGAAGCTGAAGGAAGAGAAACAGAGCGCGAAGCGTAAAGCGCAAAGCGTCAAGCCTGAAGAGGAGGCGGAAGTCGCCGAGGGGGAAGAAACGGAAGTGAAGACGGTCGGAGGCGTGTCCATCCAGCGCTACAAAGGTTTGGGTGAGATGAACCCCGAGCAGCTCTGGGAGACGACGATGGATCCCGAGGCGCGCGTCATGAAGATCGTGAGAATCGAAGACGCGCAAAAAGCGGACGAAGTATTCGACGTGCTGATGGGTTCCGAAGTTGCCCCGCGCAAGAAATTCATTCAGACGAACGCAAAGCACGTAAAGAATTTGGATGTGTAATTTGTAAGGATTAGGCCTAAGGAATGAGGGATAAGGGTTTTCCCCACCCTAATCCTTTAGGCCTCATTCCTAATTCTTGTATATCTGTTATGCTTTTCTTGTATGAGTTTGCCGTCACGTTTGATCGTTGAATGTCCGTTGTGTCACGCCTCGTATCCGGAAGACGCAGTGAAGGCGCTGGGAGAGACGGAGGCGGGAAAGCTATTCCATTGTTCTTGCGGTTTTTGCGGACGTTCAATGATGGCCTTGATGCGGGAGAATACGGGCTACGTGAGCACCATCGGGCTGGTGACGGATCAGACCGTCGTGGATGCCGTACGTCTCACGGAACGCCCCCCGATTTCGTCGGACGAGTGTATCGGAGCGCATGTCCTGCTGGAGGAGCAGAGCCGGGACTTGATTGAGCGTTTATCAAGCGCCGGTTAACGCCAAAATAGCTTTAAATTCGCCGTTTTTTCACGGGCTTGCCTGATGAGTCGGTCGCTTGACGTCCTCCGGGTTTTCGTGTAATGTATCGACACTTTTTCGATTTTCGTATGCCATACGCCATTACCGCGCAGCCGCGCATCAAGCTCGGACGACGCGCCAAAGATGAGTTGAAGGAGATGCGCATTCCTGCCGTGATGTACGGCGCGGGCGTGGAACCGAAGCCGATTTCCATCGGACGCAGCGAGTTCATCAAGCTTTACAATACCGCCGGCCAATCGGCGTTGATCGACGTGACCGTCGGTTCCGAGGCGCCGGTCAAAGTGCTGATCAAGGAGCTGCAGATGAATCCGATCACGATGGATCCGATCCACGTGGATTTCCATCAGGTGCGCATGGACCAGGAGATCGAGGCGGATATTCCGCTCGCGTTCACCGGTGAATCGGCGGCCGTCAAGAACGAAGGCGGTACGCTCGTGAAGTCGATGGACGAGGTCACCGTGCGTTGTCTGCCGGGCGACTTGCCGCACGAGATCCAGGTCGATCTTGGCGCGCTCGCGACGTTCGAGGATGCGATTACGATCGGTTCGCTGATGGCGCCCAAGGGCGTCGAATTCGTGGATGAACCGGAACTCACGATCGCCACGGTGGCGCGCCCGCTGACGGAAGAGGAACTCAAGGCGCTTGAAGAGAGCCAGGTCGGCGACGTCTCTGCGATCAAGACCGAGGCGGAAGAGAAGAAAGCCGCCGAGGCTGCGGAAGAGGCTGCCGAGGGCGCCGCGGAGGGTGGTGCGAAGGAAGCCGCATAAGAGTACACTGGAGTCATGCAAACTTGGCTTGCCAAGGCGCAGGCACTCGTCATGTCTCACGCCAAACGGTTCCGCTGGCCGCTCGTCGGCGGAGCCGTTTTGTTGCTTGCGGTTTCCATCGGCCTCTTTTGGTATGTGATCGCGGGCGGCCTGCGTTCCACGCCGGCGGTGGCTAACGGGCCGGACGAGGAAAAGCGGGAGGTCGTCGTGGGCGACCTCGTGCCGCGCTATTTGGACGGCGTGTTCGTACCTGCCGGGGAGGAGGCGTACGCGCCGCGCGCCGTGATCGTCGAGAACCATCCGGACGCGCGCCCGGTCTCCGGCCTCGCGGCCGCGAGCCTCGTGATCGAGGCGCCGGTGGAAGGAGGGATCACGCGTTTCCTCGCGTTCTATGACGCGACGACGACGCTCGATGAGGTGGGCCCCGTTCGCAGCGCGCGTCCGTATTACGTGGAATGGGCGCGCGGCTGGAACGCGTCGCTGTTTCACGTCGGCGGCAGTCCGGAAGCGCTCGACCTGATCAAGTCGCTCGACGGGTTCGTGGACGTGAACGAATTCGCGTATGGCGCCTCGTTTTGGCGCGACCGCCGCCGCGCGGCCCCGCACAACACCTACACGGACAAGGAGCGCATGGACGCGGTACTCGAGCGTAAGAACGCGACCACGACGCGTGCGGTCGAGGCGTGGCATTTTATCGATGCGGCTTCATCCACGGACCGCGGCGACGTCGATTCCATCAGCGTGCCGTACGGCGGTTCGTTCAGCGTTTCGTGGGCGTACGACCGCGTTCGTGGCGTCTATGTCCGCAGCCAGGCCGGGCGTCCGCAGCTTGATCGTGACGGCTTGCCGATCGAATCCGAAAACGTGATCGTCATCAAAACGGAAGAGCAGGTGCTCGACGAGGTCGGCCGGTTGCGCATTCGAACGACCGGCAGCGGCGAGGCGGTGGCCTATCGCGACGGAAAAAAGTTCATCCTGCGCTGGAGCCGCGCGCCGGGCAAACCAGTGAAATTCGAAGCCGGCGACGGGTCCGAATTTCTGTTCACGCGCGGTCGGACGTGGATCCACGTCACGACGCATGACGCGATTTTCGGCGGGTTTGAAGGCTGACACGCAAGAGGCGTTCGCGGCCGCAGCGGTCGCGGATGATCGAAACGTCGGCATCCGGTATCAGGCTCTTCGCAAACGCGGAGAGCTTTTTGGATTGCGGCGGATCGAATTCCAATAGAACCGCGCATGTCATCCCGAGCGGAGCCGAGGGATCCCTTCGAAGCGATCCCTCCGCTCGTCGCTTCGCTCCTCGGTCGGGATGGATCAATGAGGCGACTTGCTCCAACAGTCTCTTATTCAGTTCCATCCCATCATCTTTCGCGAAGAGCGCTTTGGCGGGTTCGTATCTGATGACCGAAGCGGGCATGGTTTTGCGGTCGGAAGCGGGGAGATAAGGAAGATTGGCGAGGATGTGGATGCGTAGGGGCAAGGCGCGCCTTGCCCCTACGGTGCGCATCGCACGGATCAGTGCGGGATGGAACAGCGATCCGTGGAAGAAGCGGATGCGTCCCGGCGCGAGGCGCCGCGCGTTTTTTCTTGCGACCGAGAGCGCGGCCGCGTCGGTATCGCTTGCGAACACCGTGACGTCCGGGCGCTCGGTCGCGACGCTCACGGCAATCGCGCCCGACCCGGTTCCGATCTCCACAACGAGATCGCCCGGCCGGATATCCTTCAACGCTTCGACGACAAGATCCTCGGTCTCCGGGCGCGGAATCAGGACGCGCTTGTCGACGGCGAATTCCCGGCCGAAGAAAACGGCCGAACCGAGGAGATATTCCATAGGCTCGCGTTTGAGCCGACGTTTGAGCAAGGCGTCCAGCGCTTTGAGCCGGTTTGCCATCAGGACTTGGTCGGCATGCGCGACCAGCCAGGATTCGGGTTTTTTCAAACCGAATGCCGCGAGGCGCCTAGCTTCGATCCAGGCCTGTTCGCGGTCTTCCGCTATCGCTTCCAGCGCCTGCGCGGCGCCGGAAATCCACATGCCGAGGGTTTTGCCCATAGCCTTGCCAAATTGTAGGTTATTCCATACTATCAGACCACTTTGGACGTTTAGCTCAGTTGGTTAGAGCGCACCGTTCACATCGGTGAGGTCGCAGGTTCGAATCCTGCAACGTCCACCACGTAAAAACGACAGCCTAGCGCTGTCGTTTTTACGTGCCACGTGATCCGAGCAGCAGCGAGGATTTTACGTGGCCCCCGTACCGCTGTCGTTCACGTGGCAGGGCCTCAAAAACCCCCGCCTTTTCGGCGGGGTTTTGCGTTGCTACGATGTATCCGTATGAACACTCGTCGCTACGGGATCATCGCCGGGCTCGTGCTGGCGATCATCCTCGGACTTCTCATCATCGCATGGCCGTATCGAGGATTTATCCCCATTTTGAGCCAACCGTCGATCGACCTCTCGAAGGTGATTCCCGAGCAACCGGTCACCTCAACGGGAGACGGAGGAACGCCGCTCGGCAAAAACGAGACGGGGATGCCGCTCGTGTTGCCGCGCGGATTTTCCATCAACCTGTTTGCGAAGAACCTAGAATCGCCGCGCTCGATTCGCATCGCGCCGAACGGGAGCGTGATGGTGGCCGAGCCGAACGCGGGTCGGATCTCGCTCTTGCCGGATGCCGACGGTGACGGCGTGTCCGAGGAGCGCGTCACGGTTGCATCGAACCTGAACCGGCCGCACGATTTCCTGTTCTATCCGAGGGACGGGTACGACCTGCTCGTGGCCGAGACGGATGCCTTGAGCCGGATGCGTCTGAATGAGGACCTGACCCGCGCGGACTCGCATCGCGTGATGACGGTCCTGCCGACCGGCGGGCGCCATACCACGAAGAGTATCGAGTTCGCGCGTGCCGGCAAAGAGGAAGAGCGTATCCTCATCAGCATCGGTTCATCGTGCGACGTGTGCCGCGAAGAGGATGCGCGCCGCGGTTCCATCCAATCCGTGCTGACGGACGGCACCGACATGCAGCCGTACGCGACGGGTTTGCGCAACTCCGTTTTCCTCGAAGTCGCGCCGGACGGCGAAATCTGGGCGACGGAAATGGGACGCGATTTTCTCGGTGACGATTTGCCGCCGGACGAGATCAACATCATCGAAGAGGGGAAGAATTACGGGTGGCCGATTTGTTACGGTAAGAACGTCCACGACACGGTCTTCGACAAGAACACGTATATCCGCAATCCGTGCATGGAGCCGTTTGAGACGCCGAGCCATATCGACCTGCCGGCGCATAGCGCGCCGCTTGGACTCGCCTTTGTCCCGAAGGATGCAGGGTGGCCGGAGGAGTACGTCGGGAACCTGCTCGTTGCGTATCACGGTTCGTGGAATCGTTCCGAGCCGACCGGATATGTGATTCGCCGGTTCGTGCTGGGTGAGAATGGGAACGTCGTGCGTGATGAAGACTTCGTCTCCGGTTGGTTGTCCGACCAAGGTGTGCTCGGACGTCCGGCGGACCTGACCTTCGGTTCTGATGGCGCGTTGTACGTGACGGATGACAAGGCGGGGCTTGTGTATCGCATTATGCCTCCGGCGCCTTGATAAAAAAGGCGTATTCTGTAAAGGTTGCCTCCGCACATAAGGAGGTGCTCTTTGAGACATTTCATGCAGATGCTCGAGGCCAAGTGGGCCGAGGGCAAGTTCGTGTGCGTGGGGCTCGATCCGGTGCTGGAGAAGCTCCCGAAGTCCGTGACGATCCCGACGCACCTGCGTTCGAGGGACATCGACGAGAGAACCGCCACGATCGCCGCGTTCAACATCGCGATCGTGGACATGACTAAGGACCTCGTCTGCGCGTACAAGCCGAACGCCGCGTTCTACGAGGCGTACGGCGCGGCCGGGATCGAGGCGCTCGCGTGGACGTTGTACCACATCCGTCACTACGCGCCGGACGTGCCCGTGATCTACGACGCAAAGCGCGCGGACATCGGGAACACCAACGCAGGCTACGCGAAGAGCGCCTTCGACGACCTGCAGGCCGATGCGATCACGGTGCATCCGTATCTCGGCGCCGAGGCGATGAAGCCGTTCCTCGATCGCGCCGACAAGGGCGTGATCGTGCTCTGCCGCACGTCGAATCCCGGCGCGGGGGAGTTCCAGGACATGCTGACCACTCGCGATGGACCACTCTACGTGTATGTAGCGCGACAGGTCGCGCGAGCGTGGAACACGAAGGGTAATTGCGCGGTCGTGGTCGGTGCGACCTACCCGTCCGAGCTCGCTGAGGTTCGCCGGATCGTCGGCGACATGCCGATCCTGATCCCCGGCATCGGGGCGCAGGGCGGCGATCTCGAGGCGGCCGTGAAGGCCGGCCGCGACTCCCAAGGTCGCGGCATGATCATCAACTCGTCGCGCGGCATCCTCTACGCCTCGAGCGGCGAGGACTTCGCCGAGGCCGCCCGCCGCGAGACGCAGAAGCTGCACGACCAGATCACGGCGTGTCTGACGGCCTGACCCATCTGGGTCTTTTCTTTTTCCCCAAAACATGCGATCTTGCGGCCGTGAATCCATTGGTTTCCATCGCGGCCGGACACATCCGCCGCATCCTCACGAATTCCATCAAGCGTGTGCCGGACGCGCGCGTGTTGGTCGTGTATGACCGGCAGTCCGGCCTCGCGTCGGTCATGGCGGACGCGTATCGCGAAGCCGCGCCAGACGCGGTATTCATCGACTTCGATGCATCCGATCAGCCCTTCACCCTGGCAAACATCGACGCGCTCAAGCCCGGCGACGTGGTCGCGCTTGTCCAATCGACTAGCTTTCGTCTGAACGAGTTCCGCATCCGCCTCGAACTATTCGCGCGCAAGCTTAAGACGATCGAACACGTGCATCTCGCGCGGATGCCGGAAGCGCAATGGGCGACCTGGATCGACGCGCTCGCCTTCGATCCGGACGCGGACGGGGAGACGGGCCGCGCGTTGAAATGGATGCTTGATGAAGTTTCGACTGTGCGCGTCGAATGCGGCGATTCCGTCCTCACGTGGGAAGGCGGGATGGAGCCGGCCAAGCTCAATATCGGCGACTATACGGGCATGGAAAATGTCGGCGGCACGTTTCCGATCGGCGAGGTGTTTACCGAGGCGCGTGATTTGTCAAAGGTGAACGGCGAGCTGAAAATCTACGCCTTTGCCGACGACGATTTTCTCGTCCGTTTTTACGACCCGCCGTTCACGGCCATTGTCCGTGACGGCCTCATTGCGCCCGGTCCGGATGCGCCGCAGGCCTTCGTCGACGTCATCGCAAAGATCAAGGCGGACGAGCGACCGCTTGTGCGCGAATTCGGTCTCGGATTGAACCGCGCCATCTCGCGCGAGAAACCGCTCAACGACATCACGGCATTCGAACGCGTGTACGGCCTGCACCTTTCGCTCGGCGAAAAGCATGGCGTGTACAAAAAACCGGGGTTCATCCCGCATCACACCAAGTATCATATCGACATCTTTCCGGCCGTGGATCGGATCACGGCGGATGGGAAGACGGTATATGAAGACGGACGATTTTTGATGTCGTAGGGGCAAGGCGCGCCTTGCCCCTACGACAGGTTGACATTTCTTTATTTCGATCTTACGATCGAGAAACCGTTGATTCCCTATGATTTTGGCATTGATTATCGCCATCGCGCTTTTGGTGGTTGCGATTCTCATCTACACGCTTATTTTTGAAATCGCCGAAGCCGATGAGGTGTTTTTCGGTATCGTCGGTGGATTTATCGTGCTGTTCATCGCGTCCGCCTTTTTGCTCGGTTGGCTCATGCCGGATTTGACGGGCACGTCGAACGTCAGCGGCCTCGTAAGTGCGTGGGTTAATAACGGCGCATCCGCGGAATCAGAACTTCCGCTGTACGGAAAATAGGGCAAGTAACTGGTCACTACACAATGAGCGGCAATTCCGCGACCGGCATCTTTTCGCCGGTGAGGACGCTTTCGATGCGATAGGTGCCGTGCGTGGGCGCCTCGATGTAGCCGTTCCAGGCGTATTTCGCGAGACCGCCGGAGTTGATCCAGTCAAACAACCATTCGCCGCAGTAAGCGGGGTCAAGCTGCGACGTGCCCGCGTTCACGGCCGATTCGAGCCATAATTTGTTAAAATCCTCCTGCGAGCCGATCGTCGGCGCCATGATGATCGGGAGGCCGATGCCGCAATAGAAGGACATTTCGCTCGGCTTGGTCCACAGGATGTCGGTTTTGCGCAGCGTGTCGTTCAATGCGCGGAAGTATTTGCCGCGGTCGGGATACGCGTGGATGTGGATCCCTTTCCCGAGCGCCTTCCCCAGCCGAAGCTTCCGGACCTCGCGTTCGAAATACGCCGCGACTTCGGGACGGATACCGGCCTCGAGATTCACCTGGATCGCGCCCTGCATGATGCGGTATCGCAGGCCCTTGATGATCTCGATGCCGAGTTCACGCTGCGCCCCCGCGCCGCCGACCGCGAAGGTGAGCGTGAGCGGATGCTTTTTTTTGAATTCGCACAGTTCCGGTCCGAGCTCGTCGAGCAGGACTTTCTCGTACTTCTTGATGAAGATGCCGTTCGGATCGAGGTTGCAAATCCGAGCGGCGAGATCACGCTTCACGATCGTCGCCTCCGGCCCGCCGATCAGTTTTTTCGGGAGTGGGAATCCCGTCAGGAAGATGTTTTCTACCCGTACGCCGTAGAGTTTGAGGCGTTCCACCACGCGGCCGTTGGAGGCGAAGTACTTGATGCGGCTGCGTTTCGGATCAAGCGGCACCCAGGCGCGGCTGACGTCCGCATCCGTCGTCACAAGATAGATGTCTCCCGGATAGCCGTGTTCCTCGGCCGCGAACCCGACGTTAAAAAAGGTTGACACGAGGGGCAGCGGCTTCTTGGCAAGCTTTTCGATGAGATGCTTTCCGAGATTTTTCCGGCGGATGAGATGATACACGTATTTTAGCTGGAGCGTCGGTTGGCTCAAGTCGCGTCGCGGGTAAAAATCCGGAATGCTCTGGAGATAATCAAGCACGCCGAACGCAATCTTGCCGATGCCGGGCAGCGGTTGTAGTCGTGAGATGAATTCGTACGCATCGCGGGATTTGCGCCATAACTCTCGGTCGCGGGAGGGGATGCCCGGATAGTCGTTCGCGGTGATGATGCCGCCACGCGCAAGGTCTTCCAAGCCATACGCGGCACGCGCATGGCCATAGCCCATGTTGACCGAAATGATCCACGCATTTTGGTGGCGGTGCGAGTCCATCGGGAAAAGTATAACAAGAAAAGTGTAGAGTGAAGAGTGTAGAGTGAAGCGTCAGACCTTTCACTCTTCACGTTTCACACTTCACTTCATTTCTGTGCCCGCTTCTTCTCTTTCTTCTTTTTGGAACCCGCCGCCGGTTCGCGCATGTCGATCTCCGCGACGTACGCGTCGAACTTTTCGCGATAGCGGTCTTCCGTCTTGCGATCCAGCGCCTCTTGCGTCAATCCCGTCCGTTTGGATCCGAGCTCGTCGAGCACCTCCTGCCGCGCGCGGAACCACGCCCACTCGTCGGTGTACGCGTACCAGGCGTAATCCCAAAGCTCGTCTTCGGCTCGGTGATAGAGCCCGTCCGCTTCCGCGTCGGTGAGATTGAGCGCCGTTTCGAGCGCGTGCAGGACCCTGGGTTCCTCGATCTCCTCCAATCCCTCTTCGCGCCGGATCTCGTTTTCCATCAGATGGCGCAACGCCAAACCGCGGTACAGTTCCTCCAGGTCCTTCTTCGGTAGGGTGATGGAAGCGTAATCGACGTTCATACGTTATTTCGGGAAGGTCCGGGCGGTGATCGTGAAGCACGTGCGTTCCGGACCGTGCCGCCAAAAGCGGCCTTCCCAGCTCGGATAAGGTTCGCGCGGGCGGACCGAGTCTTCATCGCGGTTGTCGGTCGCGAACGTCGCGCACAGATCGTAAGTGTTCGCCCCGCGGATCACGTATTCGTACGGTTCGCCGCTTTCCGGGTCGGCGACGTTCCCGATGAAATACGTCTCGCGTGCACGGGCGAGCGTGTCGAGGTCGGGCGGTAGAGCGTTGTTCGTATTGTAATATTGGTCGATCGCGTTGGAGACGTTTTGCAAATCCGAAACGCGCGCCGAGTCGAGCCGCCGCGCGCGCTCCTGCGCGGGCGATCCGCCGAGCCACAGGCCCGCGACGAGTACGGCGAGCACCGCAACGATCACCGCGCCGACGAAGACGCGGAATCCGACGGAATCGTATTTCGAGATTTCCGATTTTACGGCTTGTCTTTTCATAGGGTTTCTTTTTCTTCGGTGCGAAGATCCCAAAGATAATATCCAAAGACGCTGCCCGCGATGACGAGGACGACGAGCACCTTCAGGACAAACCGCAGGGTCAGGTCGCCGTTCAGGACATAGGTGACGAGCGTGATCAGGTCGCCCACGATAATGCCCGTAGCGATGTAGAGCGTGATGTAGGTCAGCCACTTACGGATGAGGCTGGAGCGCTTGGACGGGTCTCGCTTGATGGCGCGCTGCAGCAACCGCGCCATGAACAGGAAGAGCGGGAAGGTGATGATAATGGCGGCCGTCGAGGAACGGATGAGGCTTGTGGAGTAGTCTGATGCGTATCCGAAAGCGAGCTGTGCGGCGTCCGGCAGCCAAAGGTTGATGATCTGGAACAGGATCGTGCCGACGCTAAATGCGGTGACGTACAGCGTGAGGAACATCACGAGGTACATGAATGCCTCGCGCGCCGATAGGTAGGGCTTGCGCTTGGGGACGGGGATCGGAAAGTCGATGTCCGCGTACTGATCGAGTGCCTGGCGGACCTCGTCGTCCTGCCAGCCCGCGCCGAGCAGCACCGTTTTCATTTTTTCGCGACTCAAGCCCTTGGAAAGGCCTTCTTTTACGAATGCTTGCAGTTCGTTGGTCATAGGTTCATGCTTAAGCCTACTGTAGAGCTTTTTATGACAGACATCAAGCAAGAATCACTGGACCTTCATACCAAGCTTCGCGGGAAGATCCGGATCGAGGCGACCTGCGAAATTGAAACGGTCAGGGACCTGACGCTCGTGTATTCGCCGGGCGTCGGCGCCGTGTCGGAAGAGATCGCCCGGAATCCGGCCCGCGTGGACGATCTAACGTGGCGCAAGAACGCCGTCGCGATTTTTTCCGACGGGACGGCCGTGCTTGGCCTCGGCGACATCGGACCGCTCACGGCGTTACCCGTACTGGAAGGCAAATGCGCGATCTTCAAGCGCTTCTCCGGCATCGACGCGGTGCCGTTGATTTTAGACACGAAGGACGTGGATGCGATCGTGGAGACGATCGTGCATGTCGCGCCGAGCTTCGGCGCGATTCAGCTCGAAGATATTTCCGCGCCGCGCTGTTTCGAGATCGAACGCCGTCTCATGGAGCGTCTCGAGATGCCGGTGATGCACGACGACCAGCACGGCACGGCGATCGTAATCCTCGCCGGACTGATCAACGCGCTCCGGGTCGTACGCAAGGAGATCGGGGAGATCCGTGTCGTGATGAACGGCGCGGGCGCGGCCGGGATCGCGGCCGCGAAGCTCCTCGTGACGGCCGGCGTCAGGGAACTCGTGGTCTGCGACCGGCGCGGCGCGGTGTACGAAGGCCGCGAGGGATTGAACGAGGAGAAAGCGCTCGTCGCGGGATTCACGAACCGGGAGAAGCGCGCCGGCTCGCTTGCGGAAATCGCCATTGGCGCGGACGTGCTTATCGGCGTGTCCGCGGCAGGCGCGTTCACGCCGGAGATCGTGCGGTCGATGGCGCGCGACCCGGTCGTCTTCGCGCTCGCGAATCCGGTGCCCGAGATCCTGCCAGACGTCGCGAAAGCGGCGGGCGTTGCGGTGCTTGCGACCGGACGCAGCGATTTTCCGAACCAGGTGAACAACGCCCTGTGCTATCCGGGGCTCTTTCGCGGGATGCTCGACTCGGGCGTGAAACGTGTCACCGACGAGATCAAGTTGCGGGCCGCCCGCGCCCTCGCGGCGGCGGTCGCTACCCCGACCGCGGGTAAGATCATTCCATCCATTTTTGAGCCGGGACTGCACGAGCTCGTCGCCAAGAGCGTGTCCTTATGATGTCATCCCGAGCGAAACGATAGTGAAGTCGAGGGATCCCTTCGAAGCGATCCCTCCGCTCGTCGCTTCGCTCCTCGGTCGGGATGATGACGAGCAGAGGATCCACTCGGCATCAGACATCGAAAATGCTACACTCATCGCATGATCGTCCTCGAACGCGTCTCTAAGACGTATCATCCGCATTCGGTCGGCCTGGACGACGTGTCATTACGCATCAAGGCCGGGGAATTCGTCTCTATCGTCGGCCAAAGCGGCGCGGGCAAGACCACGCTCGCAAAGCTGCTCATGGCCGAGGAACAACCGTCCACGGGGCGCATCGAGATCGGCGGATGGGACATTACCCGTATCCGCGCCCGTGAAATCCCGGAGCTGCGCCGCCAGATCGGCGTGATTTTCCAGGACTACAAACTTCTGCCCAAAAAGACGGTGTTTGAAAACGTCTCGTTCGCACTTGAAGTCGCGGGCGCGAACACGAGACACGTGCGCGAGGTCGTGCCGCAAGTGCTCAAGATCGTCGGATTGGAGGACCGCGCGCACCGGTTCCCCATGCAGCTCTCCGGCGGCGAACAGCAACGCGTCGTGATCGCCCGTTCGCTCGTGCATCGCCCCAAGGTCCTGCTGGCCGACGAACCGACGGGTAACCTCGACACGATGAACACGCAGGACATCATGGACCTGCTCGTGAAGATCAACGCGTTCGGTACCACCGTCGTGCTCGTCACGCATAATCGCGAAGTCGTGAACGCGCTCAAGCGCCGCGTGATTACACTGAGAGACGGTAAGGTCGTGTCTGACGTCGCGCACGGCAAGTACATGCTCACGGTATGATGACGAATGCCTGGCGCATCTTCGCGGCATCATGGAAGCACTTTGCCCGCAATCTCTGGATCGGGCTCGCGACCGTCTTTGTGTTTACGGTCGCGTTGCTTTCCGTGAACGTGCTCATCGCCACAAACGTCATGCTCGAGCGGACCGTCGCGTATTTCGAGGAGAAGATCGACGTGACGGTGACCTTCCAGCCCGGCACGCCGGAAGCATTGCTCACGCAGGCGCGGTTTTACGTGCAATCCTTCCCGCAAACCGAGTCCGCGCGTCTCGTGACGCCGCAGGAGGCGTACGAGGCGTTCAAGGAGCGGTACAAATCCAACCCGAAAATCCTCGAGGCGATTTCCGAACTTTCCACCAACCCGCTCGGCGCACAGCTCGTGATCAAGGCCAAAGAGACCAAGGATTATCCGTTCCTGTTGTCGGCCGTGCGCAACCCCCAATTCGAGCCGTTCATCCGGTCCTCCTCGTACGACGACCATCGTGAGGCGATTTCCTCGATCCAGAACGCGGCGCGATCCGTGCGTCTCTTCGGTTCCGGGCTCGTCGCGGTCTTCGCGTTGTTCGGGCTGCTCGCGGCGTTCAACGCGATCCGCGTCGCGATTTACACGCAGCGGGAGGAAATCGCCATCATGCGCCTGGTCGGCGCGTCGTCCGCGTTCATCCGCCTACCGTTCGTGCTCGAGGGCGTGTGGCTCGCGGCGCTGGCCTGTGCGGCGACCGCGGGGATCGTCTGGGCGGGCGTCGTGTTCGGCGAACCGCGGCTCCAGTCGATGTTCGCGGGCTCGGATCCGGGAATCGCGGCTTTTTACGTCGCCAACTGGCCGATGCTCGTTCTGACGCAATTCGGCGTCATGGGGACGTTGTCGGCGCTGGTTTCCTGGATCGCCGTCGGCCGTTATATTAAAAGATAGATATGCGAGAGAGGCCCGGCGCGGAGCGCGCGATGAAGAGCGGGGATGCAAAGAGCGCGGAGCGCGAAATTCGAGCCGTTCGCGAGTCACGCGATATTAAGGAGCGCGACCGGCTGCGCGTCGATCTTCTCAAGCGGGCCAATCGTTTGTTAAAGGGATCGAATATCGAGCTGGAGGAAGAAGACGGGGAAATCGCGCTTGAGATCGAAAGCGATGCCGCGCGCGTGCCCGCGAAAACCATCGAGGGTTTTGATCTCGAGGAGCTGGCCGGACATCCGGAATTTCGTACGGAGACGCGGCGTATCGGCATGATGGAGTATGTCGTGACGGAGCGCGTGGGCGATCATTCGGTCGCGCGTCCGGACGGGCATGGCGCGTATCCGGAAAAAGAGGACTTGCGTGCCGCGATGCTGCACGGCTTGTCCGTCATGCGGAACTGGCAGGCACAGGGCGTTTCGCCCGAACAGGCGGCGCTGGTCGCGCATCACCATCATCGCAAACCGAAGGAGTGGCTTTGGCGCGCCGCCGAAGCGTTGCTCGCGGCCGATCCGGGTCTGGATCCGGAAGAGGCGGTGCGTCGCGCGGGTCTGATCGTGAACGATCTCATCGCGTTGCATCGCGAGCGCATGGAAGCCGTATGATCTTTTTGTTCGATACGGAGCGCACGCTCCTCGCCGAGATCGGTCTCCGCGACGGCGCGTTGCGCCAAGTCGTACTGACCGGTGCCGGAGAGCGGCTGCTCGGTCCGCACGTGTCACATTGGCAGACACGCGGTATACCGGTGACGCATTCGATCGAAACGGTGCAGCCTGACGGTGCACGCGAAGTCGCCACGTATTTTCAGTATGTCCAGCCGCGTGATGTTGCGTTCCAAAAGGCACTAGAAGCGTGGGCCATGCAGCGCGGTTATTGCCCCGTGGAGGTTCCGGATCGGCTGTTGTCGCTGTGGGAATCGCTTGCGCGACTGCCGTTGTCCCGTTCGGAACGGTTCGCGATCCTGCTCGCGATCCGCCTCTCTCCGCCCGAAACGCTCGCCGAATGGAAGTCCTGTCTCGACGAGGCCGAGCAGGCGTGGCATCGCGAGCGCGAGAAGACGCGGATCGCGATCGAAAAGATCAAATCGCGCATGGGCAAACACCTCGCCCAGCCGTTCGCGCCTTGATTTTGACTTTTTCGTGCAAAAATGGCAGAATCCCGCCGCTTATGGATTTGTTTACGTGGCGGAGAGCGGGGATCGTCGTCGGCGTGACGCTGCTTTCGATCGCCGTGTTCGCCGGGATCGGGTGGGGTATCGATCGCGTTCTTGATTCTTCACCCGTCGCGCTGATCATCCTGTTCTTCCTCTCGTTTCCCGTGGCGCAATTTTCCATGGTGCGTTTGCTCAAGCAGGATTTCACGGACGTGCCGGACGAGGATTCCAAGAATCAAGAATAAAACAATATGATCGATATTCGATTGCCGGCGGACATTTTATTCATGATCGGGCCCGTACCCGTGCGCAACGGGCATGTCGCGGCGTTTTTGATGACGCTCGCGTTTTCGTTGTTCGCGCTCTGGTTTTCCGGAAGGATCAAGCTTGTACCGGGACGGATCCAGACCGCCCTCGAGCTTATCACCGAGTTCCTGATGGATCAGCTGGAAAACGCGTTCCAGGATCGTGATCGCGCGAAGAAGTTTTTTCCGTTGATGATGACCGCACTGCTTTTCATTCTTATCGCCAACCAATTCTCGTTGATTCCGCTCGTATCGAGCATCGTCGCGGGGGACGTGCCCGCCCTGCGGTCGCCGACGTCCGATCTGGCGATGACGCTCGCGCTCGCGCTCTTTGTCGTCGTGCTCGCCAACGTGCTCGCGCTTTCGATCGCGCCGTTGCATCACATCGGCAGCTTCATCCGCATCGTACCGATCCTGAAGGCGCGGTCGTTGGCGCAATTCGGCCGCGCGCTCTTCGATTTCCTGCTCGGCCTGCTCGATATCATCTCGGAGTTCGCCAAGGTCCTCTCGTTGTCCGGGCGTTTGTTCGGCAACATCTTTGCCGGCGAGGTCATGGTGGCAGTGATCGCCGGGCTGTCCGTTTACACGCAATTCCTCGCGCCGATCCCGTTCATCTTCCTCGCGATGTTCTCGGGATTGATCCAGGCATTCGTATTCGTGCTCTTATCCACACAATTCATCGCCGGGTCGGTGAATTCGGCACTGGAATCCAGGAAAGAGGCGGTTTTATCTCATTCTTGATTTTTTTGCCAAGATCACCTTATACTCTTGTGGCCTTTTTTCTCATTTTTTCCTCATTGTATGGAACTTGAAGCAGCAAAAGTGTTGGCCGCCGGCCTCTGTATGGGTCTCGGCGCCATCGGTCCGGGTATCGGCGAAGGCATCGCCGCCTCGAAGGCGCTCGAAGCCATGGGGCGCAATCCGGCCGTGGCGAACAAGATCTTCACGAACATGCTCGTCGCGATGGCTATCTGCGAATCCACGGCCATCTATTCGCTCGTGCTCGCGCTGATCATCCTGTTCGTGATCTAACGCCGCGCGTTCGACGTTTGATATGAGCGCGCTTCAGAACCTCGGCATCGATCTTTGGAGTTTGGTGCTGTATCTCGTCAACTTCGGCCTGCTGGCCGCGGTGTTGACGAAGTTTCTTTACAAGCCGTTGCTACGCACGCTCGACAAGCGCCGCGAGACGGTGAAAAAGAATCTCGACGAGGCCGAGGAGTTGCGCAAGACGCTGGCCGAAGAGCGCGAAAAGCGCGAGGCCGAAGCGCGGTTGATCTCCGCCGACGCGGCCAAGCAACTTGCGGCGGCGCGCGCGGATGCCGAGGCCAAGGCGCGCGAGGTACTTGCCGACGCCGAGAAGAAGCGCGAGCAAATGCTTGCCGAGACCGTCGAGGAGATCTCGCGTCGCAAGCGCATGATGGTCGCGGAGGTCGAGCAGGAGCTGCTCGCGCGCATCGAAACCATCGCCATGACCGTCCTGCGCGATAAGGTGCCGGCCGGGGTCGTTCGTGACAGCGTCAAGGAGTCGTGGGATTCCGTGTCCGAAACCGTATGAAGCTCCCGGTTCCGTCTAAGGAGGATCTTCGACAGCTTGCGCGTGTGCGTCGCGGCGAGTCGGTGTCAAAGCCCGGTGCATTTCTGAAAGCCGTGCGCGCCGAGGTCGTGCGTCGTGCCTCACCCGAGGACACGCCGCTCGCCCGCGACTTTCTTGCACGTTCCGGCGAGGCGAACGTGGTCACGGTCCAGGTCGCGGCCGAGCCCGACGCGAAGACCGCCGCCGCGATCGCCCAGGTCGTTTCGTCCGAACCGGATACGCTCGTGCGCGTTCGCGTCGAGTGCGGCCTTCTCGGCGGTTTGCGCCTCTTCCGCAACGGTACGCTGCAAGACGCGAGCTGGCGCTCAAAGGTGCGAGGCGTGCTCCAGAAACTGTCAACTGTCAACTGATTACTGGTAACTGCCCTTATGTCCGAATCATTGAAATCGTTTTTGTCGGCGCTGGATGAAGCGTTGAAATCCGTTCCGGAAGAGGCCGGCCGCGATCGCGTGGGCCTGGTTGAGAGCGTCCGCGACGGCGTCGTGCGCGTGTCCGGCTTGCCGGGGTTGCGCATGGGCGAGGTGCTTCGCATCGAAGATGCGGACGCCGACGCGCTTGTGATGGAGGTGGACCGCGACGGCGCGCTCGCGGTTGTGTTGCAGCCGTCGGAGCGCGTGCGCGAAGGGCTTGCGGCGAAATCGGACGGCCGATTTTTGACGATCGGCGTCGGCGACTCGTTGGTCGGCCGCGTCGTGAATTCGCTCGGTCAAACCGTGGACGGACTCGGTGCGCTCAAGAAAACGACGGACGTCCCGATCGAATCCGCCGCACCGGACGTGATGGCGCGCGCGCCGGTGAGTGAGCCGCTCCAGACGGGTATCGTCGCGATCGATGCGCTCATCCCGATCGGCCGCGGCCAGCGCGAACTCATCATCGGCGACCGCCAAACCGGCAAGACGACCGTCGCACTCGACACGATTTTGAACCAGAAGGGGAAGGATATGGTGTGCGTGTACGTCGCGATCGGACAACGCGAGGCGCGCACGGCGCAGGTCGTCCAGACGCTCAAGGATCGCGGCGCGCTCGATTACACGATCGTCGTGGACGCGTCAGCGTCGTCGCCGGCCGTCATGCAGTATCTTGCGCCGTATGCCGGAGCCGCGATCGGCGAGCATTTCATGAACAAGGGCAAGCACGCGCTTGTCGTGTACGACGATTTGTCCAAACATGCCGTGGCGTATCGCGAAGTCTCGTTGCTCCTGCGCAAACCGCCGGGACGCGAGGCCTATCCGGGCGACGTGTTTTATCTCCATTCGCGCCTGCTTGAGCGCGCCGCAAAATTTTCGCCGGAAAACGGCGGCGGTTCGCTCACGGCGCTTCCGATCATCGAAACGCAGGCCGGCGACATCTCGGCGTACATCCCGACGAACGTGATCTCCATCACCGACGGGCAGATCTTCCTCGAATCTTCGCTGTTCTACCGAGGCATCCGTCCGGCCATCAACGTCGGCATTTCCGTGTCGCGCGTCGGTGGCGCGGCGCAGACGCACATCATGAAAAAAGCGTCCGGAACGGCCAAGCTCGATCTTGCGCAGTACTACGAGCTGGCGGCGTTCTCGCAATTCGCGTCCGAACTCGACGCGGCGACCAAGAAACAGCTCGTACGCGGCGAACGCGTCGTGGAGGCGCTCAAGCAAAAGGCGAACCACCCGCTCGCGTTGTGGCAGGAAGTCGCGGTGTTGTGGGCGGCGACCAAGGGGTATCTCGACGAGGTGCCGAAAGCCGACGCCGTGAAGGCGATCGAGGAATATCTTGCAGCGTTCGAGGCCCGGTTCCCGTCGCTCATCGACATCATCGAGAAAGACAAGGAATTGACGGATGACGTCAAATCCGAGCTGGACAAAGCCTGTAAAACGCTTCTGAAACGCTAGGCTACTCACTACTTCCTACTTTCTACTCACTTCCCCCATGGCGTTTCTCATCGACATCAAGAAGAAGATCCAATCGGTCCAAGGCACGCGAAAAATCACGCAGGCCATGGAATTGGTGGCGGCCAGCCGCATGAAGTCTTTCCAGCGAAAGGCGCTGGCTTCGCGCGGCTATGCGCGTTCTCTTGTCGGCGGGTTGCGCCAGGCCAAGGCGGAGTGGGGCGAGCTCCCGTTCGCGGCCGTGCGCGAAGAAGGAAAAGTATTGTTTGTGATCGTCACGTCGGACAAGGGTCTGTGCGGATCGTTAAACCAACAGCTGATTCGTGCATTGTTGCGAGATGAGAAATGGAACGCGCTTTCTTCCGACCAAAAACTCCTGTTCACGATCGGTCGCAAGAGTTTTGACGCGTTGAACGCCCGCGGCGTCCCGATCGAAAAACGGTATGACGGTTTGAAAGAAGACCTGACCTCGCTCGACGCGCTGGTCGTGGTCAACGAAATCGCGGAACGCTGGGAGCGGGGAGAGATCCGGGAAGTCCGTTTCGTCGCGCCGGAGTACGTGAACGCGTTCACGTCGCGCGCGCTCGTCAAGACGTATCTCCCGTTCGGCGACGAGATGGTCGCATCGCATATCGGCGAAGACGAAACGCCGATCGATCGCGCGCCGACGTCGGTGATCGAGCCGGACCGCGACACGCTTGTCGAGAAGCTCTCGAACCAGCTGCTCGAAGCGCTGTTCTCCCACGCCTTTTACGAGCTCAAAGCGTCGGAATACTCGAGTCGCATGGTGGCGATGAAGAATGCGACCGAAGCGGCCGGCGACATGATCAAGGCGCTGACGCGGGAATTCAACAAGGCGCGCCAGGCGGCCATCACTCAAGAGATCGCGGAGCTTGCGGGCGCCGGTGCCGCGATGGAGGGGTAACAAACTGACACCATTTCATGACCGTCATTCCGACCGGGCGTAGCGAGCGGAGGAATCCCTACGAAGAGATCCCTCGGCTCACTTCGTTCGCTCGGGATGACAAACAAGAATTACTTCTATGAAACAATTTCCAACGGGTAAAGTTCTACGCGCGGTCGGCGTGGTCGTCGACGCGTATTTTCCGGATCACGTGCCGGCCAAGTACAGCGCGCTGTCCGTACCGGATATGCAGCCGCCCCTCACGCTCGAAGTGCAGGCGCACGTCGGCGAAGGTGTGGTGCGCTGCGTCTCGATGTCGTCCACCGACGGGCTCGCCGCCGGCCAACCGGTGTTCGACACGCTGGCGCCGATCCGCGTTCCGGTGGGTGAGGCCGCGCTCGGCCGCGTGTTCAACGTGACCGGCGATCCGATCGACGGCGGAAAGGAGATTTCGACCAAGGTCGAACGTCATCCGATTCACGCACCGGCCCCGTCTTTTGAGGAGCAAAAAGGCTCGCTTGAGATTTTGGAAACCGGCATCAAGGTCGTGGATTTGCTCGTCCCGTTCATCAAGGGCGGAAAAATCGCCCTGTTCGGAGGCGCGGGCGTCGGCAAGACCGTCATCATGCAGGAGTTGATCCACAACGTGGCGATGGAGCATGGCGGCTACTCCGTGTTCGCCGGCGTCGGCGAACGTTCACGCGAAGGAAACGATTTGATCCGCGAAATGAAAGAATCGGGCGTCATCGACAAGCTCGCCATGGTATTCGGTCAGATGAACGAACCGCCGGGTGCGCGTCTGCGCGTCGCCTTTACCGGACTCACGATCGCGGAAAAGTTTCGCGATGAAGGCAGGGACATCCTGATGTTCGTGGACAATATTTTCCGCTTTACGCAGGCCGGCGCCGAAGTGTCCGCGCTTCTCGGTCGCCTTCCGTCCGCCGTGGGCTATCAGCCAACGCTCGCGACGGAAATGGCCGCGCTGCAGGAACGCATTACGTCCACGAAGAAAGGTTCGATCACGTCCGTGCAGGCCGTGTATGTGCCGGCCGACGACTTGACCGACCCGGCGCCTGCCACGACGTTCTCGCACCTCGACGCCACGATCACGTTGTCGCGCAAACTTGCGTCCAAGGGCTTGTATCCGGCCGTGGATCCGCTCGACTCGTCGTCGCTCGCCCTGAAGGAAGACGTGGTTGGCGCGGATCATTATGAAGTCGCGACCGGGGTACAGCGCATCCTTCAGCGTTACAAGGAATTGCAGGACGTGATCGCGATTCTCGGCATGGACGAGCTTTCGGAAGAAGACAAGCTCGCCGTACAGCGTGCGCGTAAAATCGAGAAATTCCTTACGCAGAACTTCCACGTCGCCGAGGCGTTTACCGGCACGCCGGGACAATTCGTGCGTCGCGAGGACACGGTCAAGGGGTTCAAGGCAATACTTGCCGGCGAACTCGACCACGTCGCCGAACAGCACTTCTATCTCGCCGGAACCATCGACGAAGTGCTCGAGCGGCATGGGAAAGAGGGGAGGTAGGTTTCAGGTGACAGGTGTCAGGTTCCAGCTATATGGTGATACAAAGCTTTAAAGATTTGATCGTGTGGCAAAAAGCCATGGACTTGGCGAAGCTTGTGTATCAACTCACAGAATCACTTCCCAAAAATGAAGAGTTTGGACTCAAGAGCCAGATGCGTCGCGCCGCTGTCTCGATCCCGTCCAATATTGCTGAAGGACGCAAACGAGGAACAAGAAAAGACTTCACGCAGTTCTTACGCATCGCAGATGGATCTTTGGCGGAGCTTGAGACCCAGTTGCTCCTCTCAGAGGATTTATACGAAATTAAACACGATCATCTAATAGAATCCCTACAGGAAGTAGGTCGTATGCTTAGTGGGCTAATCTCAAAGCTCAAAGCTGACACCTGAAACCTGGCACCTGACACCCTATGTCTTTCAATCTCCTCATCCAAACGCCCGATCGCGAGATCTACAACGGTCCCGCGGATCTTTTGACGTTGTCCACTGATATGGGTGAGATGCAGGTGTTACCGGGGCACGTGTCCATGCTCGGATCGATTACCTACAGCGCGATTCGCCTGCAGAACGAGGCGAATCACCAAGATTTCGTCTTGCGCCACGGATTTCTCTTTGTCGAGCGGGAGACGAATGACGTGCGCGTGCTTGGTATGACGATCGAGAAGACGGAGGAATTGAACGAGGTGTCGGCCAAAGAGTATCTTGAATTTATCCTCGCCAAGCTCGATAAACCGGATGAGCTGAATAAATATCAGCTGACCTTTCTCGAAGGGCAGAAGCTCGCGCTGGAGAAGCAATTTGAGGAGTAATCGCCGTCTATGAAAAAACAGACAGTGTTTTGGGCCGGATTGACCGTCATCGTGTTATTTGCCGCGGGATGGTTTGTGTTCCGTGGAGCGCCGTCAGCCGAGCCGTCCGCGCCGGCCATGTCCACGGATGAAGCTGCCGTGCGCGAGGTTGTCACGGAGTTCGGTGACGCTTTGCAAAAGGTTTCGCTGAACGAGTCGCGCGAGGCCTCGATCGAAGCCATCCGTAGGGAGTACGCGAGCTATCTTTCGCCGGAGTTGCTCGAGGAGTGGGCAAGCCAGCCGCATCTGGCGATCGGTCGATACGCGTCGAGTCCGTGGCCGGGGCGCATCGAGATCACGCGTGTCATTATAGGAACGCCCACGCGGTACGCCGTATTTGGCGAGATCATACAAATGACCGGCGTCGAGGAGACCCAGGGAGGGGAGGCGGGACGGAGCCGCGTCGAGTTCACGGTGGACAAGATCGGTGACCGCTGGCTCATCATCGGCGCCGCCGAGTCGCGGAATTGGTAGGTTGTGCGGATTGACGGCGCGCGATTTTTCGCGTATGCTCTGCGCGCATTCCGAGACGTAGAGACTAATAAATAGTCCACGTCTCCGGAACGTGGGCGCGTAGCGCCTTTACGTTCGGGGATCGTCTAATGGTAGGACTCCGCCCTTTGGAGGCGGCTATCTTGGTTCGAATCCAAGTCCCCGAGCCACGTAAAAACCACGCCAATCGCGTGGTTTTTACGTGTGCCACGTGGAGATTCGCATGGCGGAGATCTTTACGTGGCCAACGCGTCTCGGCGCGGTTTACGTGGCACAACCACGAGGCTTGCCAAATATTTCATTCTCGTGTATGCTTCGCCGGATTTACCCATATGTACAACAAACCTTTTCGAGGCAATAACAAGAAGTCCGGCGGATACGGTTCTCGCGGCGGATCGTCTTTTGGAGACAAGCGCGGTGGCAAGAGCTTTGGCGGCGGTCGCGACTGGAAGCCGATGCATGACGCGACCTGCGCCACGTGCGGGGCCGATTGCCAGGTTCCGTTTCGTCCGAACGGCCGTAAGCCGGTGCTTTGCAGCAACTGTTTTGGGAACGAAGGCGGCGCTTCGACAAAGCGTTTCGACCGTCCGCGAGGCGATCGCCCGTCCGGAGACACGAACGGTCTGAGCGACCAGCTCAAGGAGATCAACGGCAAGCTGGACGCGATCATGCGTTCGCTGGACGTCTAAATACAAAACGCTCGCCTATCGGCGAGCGTTTTTGTCATGAGGCGAGACGTGGTACCGTTATATTCGTATGAAAACGAAACAGATCGCGCCACACTGGCAGAGCTTGGGACATGGGCTGGTGGTGCTTTTTTACATCACATGCGTCGCATGGGTCATGAGCAATGGTAGCAAACTCTTTGGAGAAGAAGACACGTTTTTCACCCCCGTCGCGGTTCTCATGCTCCTCGTATTGTCCGCGGCGGTCATGGGTACGTTGGTCTTCGGGCGGCCGATCCTCATGTATCTCGATGGCAAAAAGCGCGAGGCGGTGATGTTTCTCGGCTACACGCTCGGATGGCTTACGCTGTTGACGCTCCTCGTGTTTCTCTCGCTTGCGGTGATGTAGTCAGGGTTCATTATGAAGCACTTATCGAAAAAAGATTGGGCGATCATCGTGTTATTTTTTCTTTTTGTGCTTGCAGTGACTTCGTTTGCAGTTTTTATGTTTCGTTTGGATGAGACCCCGTATGAATCCATCATGGGTCATATACCGACTGCGAGCTTTTTTGTAGGTATTGGTTTTATTTTATTGTGGCCTTTGTTTATGCTGACCGCTTGGCTTTTCTTCCCGCTTGCCGGATTTTGGCGCCTCGTTCCTTGGGTGGCTGCGATATTGTATTCCGTTTTTCTTGCTCTGGGTCTCGTGATGTATAACGATCGAAAAAACCTGATAAAAGGCAGGTATTGAAAACAGTTACCGATTCTCCATTTTTATATACTTCCCCATCAAGTTCGCTTCCGCGAGAACGGCGCCGGTCATGGCACGCTCGACATCGGGGAGACGTGCGCCGGGCGGGAGGTCGAGCATTTTGTCGAGCGCATAGAGGCGGAAGACGTAGCGATGTTCGCCTTGACCGGGGCAGGGGCCGCCGTAGCCCGTGCGGTTCCAGGAATTTAGCCCTTGCGTTCCAACCTCCTGCCCTTCGAGAATCTCGCGAGTCGAACCGGGGATATCGTAGGCGAGCCAATGGAGCCAATCGCCGGACGGGGAGTCCGGATCGTCCACGACCATGACGAAGCTCGCGGCTTCCGCCGGGGTGTCATCGATGGTCAGCGGAGGGACAAGATCGTCGCCGTCACACGTATATTTGCTCGGAATGGAGTTGTCGGCGACGAACGCGGGAGAGGAGAGCCGCATATCAACGCAGGTTCGCGTCGATATTCGTCGCCGTCGCGGCCTCGACGGTCGGGTTGTAGGAAGAGGCCGAGGTGATGTCCGCCCCGAAGGTGTAGTCCGTGAAGAACGCGTCGTTGATATCGTCGATTTTGCGGTTCCAGTCCGTGCCGTACAGCGCACGCGCGATGTCTTCGCTCGTCACCCAGCGCAGCTGTCCGTAGCGTCCGACGGCGTACACCTTGTTCACGGTGGTGAATTTCACCATGCGCATGCCCGGTCGATAATTCACGTTGCTGCCGAGCGGAATGGATGACAGGGTGGCGGCATCCAGTTCATTGACGGCGTCAAAGTTCGAATACCAAGTGAAATAGACGCGTTCGTTGGGGAATGCGTGTCGTTTCCCGTCGCCGCCGACGTAGTACACGGCCTTGCACGGGTGGTTGACGTCCGCGGCGCCGGCAGGGCATGCCAGTTTCACGAGTCGGTTTGCATACATGGTCGTCGCGGGCGAGGGCGGATAATAGCTGACGGTGACGCTCGGCCCGACACCGAGATTGCCCGCGGCGTCGCGGCATTCCGCCCACATGGTTACGCTCGAGGGCGGAAGCGTTGTCGCAAAGGCGTGAGAGGCGCGGACATAGCCGGCGGCCGTCGAGGCGTCGCGCGTGCTCAAAAGCTCGGCCATGCTACCGGGATAGGTGGAGAGTTTGATGACGCAACGATCGACGCCGGATCCCGCATCCGCGTAACTTGCCATGAACGTGGTCGGCGAACCTTGCGGCACGCTGGTCGGCGAAACCGGGCCGACGGTCGGCGCCGTCGTATCGGTCGAGGAAGCGGAGGCGACGTTGATCAGCGCGGATCGTGTGCCGGAGTTGCCGGCTGCATCGAGACAGGTCACTTTGACCGCATTATCGCCGACGATCGTAAAGCTCAAGGCCTTGGTCGCAAGCCCGGACGCGACGGTCATGCCGCCTTGACTCACGCCGTTCACCTCCAGTTCGCAGGACGTCACGCCGACGTTATCGGAAATCGCCGCCTGGATGTTCACGGCCACGCCGACGGTGGCGGAAGACGGCGCGATGGCGCTCACAACGGGATTGACCGTGTCCGGCGGCGCGGCCACGGACACGGTTTCGGTGCGCGTGCCGACATTCCCGGAAAAATCCGTGCATTTTACTTCGACGGCGTACGATCCCGCCGACGGAAAGGTGTAGGTGCGGCTCGCGCTGCCCGCCGTGGATCCGGATCCGCCGGAGAGGCTCATCAGGCTGATGAATGCGCCGTCGACGTAGAGTGAGCAGTTGTCGATCCCCGAACCGAAATCGGTGTCGTCGTAGTTGGTTTGGATGGTCACCGGGGTTCCGGCCACGGGCGACGTCGGCGTGAGGGTAAAAGCGCTGACGCCGGGCGCGGTCGTGTCGTCGAACACCGTGACCGTGGTCTCGTTGTAGCCGCTGTTGCTCTCGCTCGCGTCGTAACAGGTTACGCGTACTATCCGGCTGCCCGGCGTGGAGATGCTTGTTTCCAGAAAGGCGGATTTGCCTCCCGGGCCCGTAAAGACGGTCATGGCTCCGTGTGACACGCCGTCCACGGAGAGATTGCAGTGGTCGATCACGGCGCCACCGTCCATCAGATCGGCATGAAATGTCGTGTCCTTGTTCACGAACGTCTGATTCGGCTCGGGCGGATAGACGGTGAACGGCGCGGCGTGGGCCGGCATGGCGAGCAGCATCGCGGCGAAGAGAGGGGAGAGCATCGCGGCGACGCGAATGAAGAGGGGTTTCATAGGATGATGTGAATATCATACCGAAGATCGACGAAAAGTGATACGTGCGCTTGATTCTTTTTCTCCGGATCGATAGGCTGGAGTCCCTATGCATGCGCTTGCGGTCCAAGATGTTTCAAAGACGTACCAACCAAATAAAAAAGACGCGCCGATGGTGAAAGCGCTTGATCGCGTCAGCCTTGCAGTGAAACCGGGCGAGATCCATGGCTTGCTCGGGCCGAACGGCGCGGGAAAATCGACCCTGATCAGCCTGATCGCCGGGATCAACCGTGCCGACGAGGGTGTGATCGAGGTGTTCGGCACGGACGTCGCCAAGGACACCGAGCGGGCGAAGCTTCTCGAGGGCGTCGTCCCGCAGGAAGGCGTCTATGAAATGGCGTTCACCGTCCGCGAGGTCTTATATTATTTTTCGGGCATGTACGGCGTACCGATGGCCGAGCGCCATCCGCGCATCGACAAAGTACTGGATGATCTCGCGCTTGCGGACAAGGCCGATGAGCGCGCCCGCGGATTGTCCGGTGGGATGAAGCGGCGCCTCATGATCGCCAAGGCTCTGATCCACAAGCCGAAGCTCCTGATTCTTGATGAACCGACGGCCGGTGTGGACGTAGCGCTCCGTCAAAAGATCTGGGAGCTCGTACGTCGATTGCGCGATGAGGGCACAACCATTCTCTTCACGACGCATTATTTGGAGGAAGCGGAACAGTTGTGTGATCGCATCACGGTGATCAATCATGGCCGCATCGTGAAAGAAGGCGTCCTCAAGGATATCCAGAAGGAGTTCTCGAAAAACGTGATCAGCTTCGAATTGTTCGATCGGGATGTCGCGCATTTGCCTGGCGTGGTCGCTGAAGGTTCGGAATTCCATTTCCCGATGCGCGAGCTTGAATCCGACGTGCACGCCATCGCGCGGCACTACAATGGCAACTTGAAGGCGATGAAAACCGAAGCCGCGTCGCTTGAGCAGATCTTTTTGACATTGACGAAGGAGTAGGCGGCGAAAATCACGAATCAAGAATCATGAATATGGCAACGAATTTGACGCCGGTGATCGCGCTTGTCGCGCGCGAAGTGAAGCGCTTCCAAAAAATCTGGCTCGATACGGTGATGAGTCCCATCATGTCGATGGTGCTCTTTTTGGCCGTGTTCGGGCTCGTGACGGCGGGGCGGCAGATCGAAGGGATCGCATATCTCGCGTTCGTGTACACCGGTCTTCTCACGATGACGATGGTGAATGCGAGCTTCTCGAATCCCGCATTCGCGCTCGTCATCTCCAAAAACGTCGGCACGTTCCTCGATTTACAGATCACGCCCGTGCCGGCGTGGGGCGTCGGACTCGCCTACGCAGCCGCCGCGACGATCCGCGCGCTTCTCACCGCGCTCATCGCCGCGCTTGCGACGATCTGGTTCGTGCCTGTCACCGGCATCGCGCATCCGTTTCTCGCGGCGCTTGCCGCGCTGCTCATCGGCCTCGCGTTCGGCATGTTCGGCGTCATCTTCGGGATGTACGCCAAGAATTTCGAGGCGCTGACCTTTGTGATGACGTTCGTCATCCAGCCGATGATCTTTCTTGCCGGCACGTTCTATCCGATTTCGGAATTGCCCGGCATCTGGCACACGGTCTCGCTGTTCAATCCGATGCACCACGCCGTGAATCTCATGCGATACTCCATCGCCGGATTTGCCGATTCAGATCCGATGACCTCGCTTGCCGTGATGGCTGTGCTGGCGGTCGCGGTTTTTTTCCCGATGCAATGGATCACAAAGAAGAACTTGAAGGGCTGACGTCATGCTGAGCATCGCGAAGCATCCCACTCCGAGTGAGATCCTTCACTTTGTTCAGGATGACAAAGGAACTTGTATGGTTCAGATCAGACGCCGTCGCGGCCAGCGCAACATCCGCCTGTGCGTCCACACGGACGGACGCGTGACCGTGAGCGCGGGGTTGTCGGCGCCGCAGCGGATGATCGAGGCGTTCGTGCGCGAGAACGCGGCGTGGATCGAACGCGCGCAGGCGCGCATGGCGAAATTGAAGCCGGGACTGCTCGCGCGACGCGATCGTGCGGAGTATCTGGCGAAAAAAGAGGAGGCGCGCGAGCTTGCGCGGTCGCGTCTCGAATATTTCAACCAAGTCTACGGTTTTCGTTGGAACCGCATTTCCATCAAGGATCAACGCAGTCAGTGGGGAAGCTGCTCGCGTTCTGGGAACCTCAATTTCAATTACAAAATCGTACTGCTTCCGCCTGCGCTTGCGGATTACGTCATCGTGCACGAGTTGTGTCATCTCAAAGAGATGAATCATTCGGCGAGATACTGGTCGTTGGTTTCAAAAACCGTTCCCGACTGGCGGGAACGGCGTTCGAAATTGCGGCGATACGGAACGGAGACGGAGGACCCGCTTTAGGAGTGAATCCGCACCGTGCGGCCGCCTTTCGGCATGTCCTTCGGCGGTTCGCTCCAGCGACGGTCGTTGGCGCGGCCTTTGCCGCGGCTGTATCCGCCCTTGGGCTGGAACCGACGCTTTTTGTCGGATTGATCCTGGATGCGGCGCTCGTCAAAGCGCTTCGGTCCTCCCGGGACGCCGCCCGGCGTGAATCGTTCCGGCGGTTTGAACGTCGGCCGCGGCAAATCCTTCGGTACGGACACGGGGATTTGCGTGCGGATCAGCTTTTCGATCGTCTTGACGTCCGTCTTTTGGTCCGGCGTCGCAAAGGAGATGGCGTGCCCCGCCTTGCCCGCGCGGCCTGTGCGGCCGATACGGTGTACGTAATCGTCAGGGTTGTCCGGCAGGTCGTAGTTCACGACGAGTTCGATGTCTTTCACGTCGATGCCGCGCGCGGCGATGTCCGTCGCGATGAGCACGCGGAACTCACCGGTCTTGAAACCCTCGAGCGCGCGACGGCGCTGGGAAAGCGAACGGTCGGAGTGGATCTCCGCGGCGCGATGGCCGGCGCGTTTCAGGATGCGTGTCAGCTTGCTCGCGCCGTGCTTGGTGCGCGTGAAGACGAGCACCGTGCCTTCGTACTTGCCGAGCAGCTGTTCGAGCAGCATCGGCTTTTCATCACGCGAGAGGAAGTACACTTCCTGCGTGACCTTTTCGGCCGCCGTGCCGGCGCGCGCGATTTCCACCCGCGTCGGCTGCTTCATGTACCGGTTCGCGATGTTCACGATTTCCACCGGCATGGTCGCGGAGAAGAGCATCGTTTGGCGTTCCTTGGGCACGGCTTGCAGGATGCGGCGGATCTGCGGCTCGAAACCCATGTCGAGCATGCGATCAGCCTCGTCAAGCACGAGCTCGCGCACATTCGAAAGATCCACCGTCTTCTGCTCGAGGTGGTCGATGAGACGACCCGGCGTCGCGACGATGATATGCGGCTTCTTCGCGAGGTCCTGCTTTTGGCGATGCATGGACGCGCCGCCGATCAGCACGGCGGTGCGCAGGTTGATGTGGCGCCCGATTTTCTGGAAGGTCTCGTCCACCTGGAGCGCGAGTTCGCGCGTCGGCAAGATCACCAGACCGCGTCCCTTGACGACGGCGAGGCGCTGGATCATCGGCACGCCAAAGGCGAGCGTCTTCCCGGTGCCGGTTTGCGCGATACCGATCACGTCCTCGCCCTTGAGCGCGACGGGAATGGACTGCGCCTGGATCGGCGTGGGGTTGGTGAATTTGTTCTTGTCGAGCGCCTCAAGCAGCTTGGGCGCGATTCCGAGACCGTAAAAACCCGAAGGTTGGTTGTTGGTTGGCATGTGGTTGAAGACCCGTTCCCTGACAGCCAGTGCGGTCCTCCGCATGCCGGTCACGAGTCGTCCGTCCCGCTTGGCGGGATCGGCTAACGTTATTAGGCCTACATACTATATTAAATGGATGGAATTGTCAATCGTGATATACTTCCGGCATGCGCACGCAACGTCTGCAGTATTCGTTTCTCATCGCGATGCTCGGCCTCGCGTTGTTCGTCGGGTTCGTGTTGTTCCGTCCGTTCCTCGGCGTGCTGGCCGTTGCGGCGATGGCGGCGGTGGTCGCGCACCCGCTCAAGGATCGCGTCAAGCAGGTCACGCGTCTCAACGACGGGCCATCCTCGTTTCTCACCGTTCTGATCGCGGGCATGCTCATTTTTATCCCCGTCGCGTTCCTCGGGTATCAGGTGTTCACCGAATCCGCGGATCTCCTCGCCGCGATCTCGGCGCAGCGGGACGTCTATCTCGATACTCTCGAGCGTATTTTCTTCGGGCCGCTGCGCGAGGCGGTTCCGGGCTTCCAGATCGAAACCGAGGCGTATGTCCGTCAGGGGCTCTCGGTGCTTACGTCGAACCTGGGCCGCATCTTTTCCGGCACGGTCGAAGTCGTCGCCGGCATTTTCCTCTTTACGATCGCATTTTACTATTTACTGAAAGACGGACCGCGCTTCGTGCACTCCTTTGTGGCGTTGAGTCCGCTCTCCGACCGCTACGACCGGGACGTGCTCGATCGCATGGCGCTGTCCATCAACTCGATGGTGCGCGGGCAGCTTCTCGTGGCGCTCATTCAGGGGTTCCTCACGGGACTCGGTTTCTGGATGTTCGGCATTCCGAACCCGGCCCTGTGGGGCAGCATCGCCGCCATATCGGCGCTCATCCCCGGCGTCGGGACCAGCCTCGTACTCGTGCCGGGCATCATCTTTCTTTTCGCGACGGGGCAGCTCTGGCAGGGCGCGGGGCTCCTCGCGTGGGGCGCGCTTGCCGTCGGTCTTATCGACAACCTGCTCGGCCCGACGCTCATCGGCAAAGGCGCGAAGATCCACCCGCTGTTCATCTTGTTCGCGGTGCTCGGCGGTCTCGTGTTGTACGGACCGCTCGGCTTCCTGCTCGGCCCGCTCACCATCAGTTTATTGTTCGCCCTGCTCGATATCTATCGCATCCTCGTCCTGAAAGAACATCCGATTCTCACCGAGAAGACGAAGAACGGAAAAGCGCCGTGACGGGCGCGTCCGGCTTGAGCCAGTCACGCACCGTGCGGTAGGGAATCGTCACGTTGAGCTGCCCGGCGGCATACGGCGCGACATCGTAGACGTTCCAGTAAAAGACGAATCCGTTCGGCGTGAGATAGAAGTCCTCGTAGGCGGCAAGCTCGTGTCGCTCCTCGTCCGTCGCGGGGTTCGCGTCTTCGACATACGCCGAGAAGGCCGCGGCGGCTTCGGGGATGAGTGCGGCCTCGTACGTGTCCACGAGCTGGCGGCGAACCATCTGCATCAACGGCTTGAGTTGCTCGTCCCTGATGAAGTCGCCGAGCAGGAGACGACGGCCTTCGGGGATCGTCAGCGATACGCCGTGCATCCACGGGAGACCGTGCGCGCCGCCGCTATAGGCATAGCTTTCCATGACGATGCTCGCGAGGCCGTCTTGGAGCAACTCGACGTCATAGCCGACGGATTGCACGTACTGCATGTAACTCGTCTCGTCATTGCCGAGCGCGGCGGCGAGTTCCTCCAGCTCGGTGCGGCATTGTTCGATATAGGCATCCGCTCCGCGCTCGATATCGAACGTCCCGTCGGTGGAGGTCGGGACGTATCCGATGAGCGCGGCGCGTTCCAATTCGCGGTTCGCGGCATCCCAGCGCCGGTCGGGCGCGTCCTCACCGCGGACATTAGGTTGGAATTGGGGATAGACGATTTGGAACATGCAGCGGTCGTTGCCGCCGTCGTTCCAGGCCCGGAAGACCGTCCTCATGCCGAGCGCGGCATGCGGTCGTTCGGGAACCGAGACGCTTGGCGACGCGTCCGCGGGCGGTGCGTCGTCGGTGCCGGGCAGGTCGGCGGGTCTTAGGCAGCCCGCGCCGAGGAGGGCGAGGGCGGTGAGAAGAAAGATGCGTTTCATACAGCCCAAGCATACGTCACGCGCGTGAAAATCAAAAAACCCGCCTTGGGCGGATCAGCGGCGCAGGTAGACGATGACGGCGGGGCCGACGTCCTTGTGTTCGAGGACCCGGTGCCGATTCTTCTCGATCCATGCGTAGGCCACGTCGCGCATCACGCCCTGGCCATTACCATGGACGATCCTGACCGAGCGCGCGCCCGCGTTGATCTGCTCGCGCATGAAGTTCGCAACACGTTGCTCGCCGATGTGGTGGCGCAACCCGTGGAGATCCACGGTCGGGATCGCTGCCGCCACGGCCCTCGAGCGCCCCCGGGTGAAGAAGTTCCCGGTGCGGATGGATTTGCCTCTTCCTCTCATGGAGCCTCCTTTCGGACACGTGTAGGGATACATTAGATTATAGCGGATGTCAAGGCGCGGCGACCATGCTAGCATGTCCCGCATGTCGAGGAAGCGTTGGGAGCGGTTGATCGCGGGAATCGTCGCGGCGACGCTTTTGGTCATCCTGTCACGGGTCAACGCGGCGCCGGGCGAGATCGATCTACCGCGCACCGCCCCCGCCCTTCCTCTCAATACCCCCTCCGACTCCTCCTTGGTAAGGGGGAGAGGGGAGACCAACGCGCTTGTCATCCGCGCGGTGGACGGGGACACGCTCCATGTCCGGCTGGATGACGAAACGGAAGCGAGCGTGCGGCTGCTCGGCGTGAACACGCCGGAAACGGTGGATCCGCGCCGGCCCGTCGAGTGTTTCGGGAAGGAGGCTTCGGCGTTTACGAAGTCGATGACGGACGGGAAACGCATCCGCCTCGAAGCCGATCCGCAGGCGGACGAGGTGGACAAATACGGCCGGTTGTTGCGTAATGTCTTTCTGGAAGACGGCACGGACTTCAATGCGGCGCTGGTCCGGGAGGGCTACGCCTATGCGTACGTGGACTTTCCGCAGGAGAAGACGAGAAAAGCGGAGCTGAAGAGACTGGAAGAAGACGCGCGCGACCACGGTCGCGGGTTGTGGGCCGAGGGAGTATGCGAAAACTGATCAAACCGCCGCAGGCGAGACTCATCATGGCTGGCGCCGCCCTCGTCGGCGCCTTCGTATCCGCGTACCTGCTCGACGTGTACGTACGCAACGCGCCGATCGTCTGCGGACTCAACGGCCCCGGCGGGTGCGACGCCGTACGCGCGTCGGAGTGGGCCTACGTGTTCGGCGTGATTCCGCGTCCGGCGCTCGGCCTCGCGTTTTTCGCACCGTTCTTCGTCCTCCTGTGCATCCGGGCAGCGACGGACAAATACGCCGACCGGTTACGGCAGCTCACCAAGGTTTTGGCGGCGATCGGCGCGTTTGAATCGGTCTATCTCATCCTGTTGCAAGCCTTTGCGATCAAGGCGTATTGCCTCTGGTGTCTTGCGTCGTCCGTGTGCGCCTTCGTCATCGCGGGCATGGCCATCTACGATGTCAAAGAGGAGCATCGATCCATGTCCGCCTTCCGCGAGCTGCGCTGGTACCTACTCATGTTCATTGCCTACGCGCCGCTTGCCGCGTTCCTGTTCCTCGTCTTGACCAGGTTGAAATAATTTGCAAGGCTCGCATCGCTCTTCGAAAACGGAGGTGAGCCGTGGGGCAGCGGAAATTCATTTGTTACGACATTGATGCCACGTTCCACCGCGGCACCCGTTCCGGGGAGTCGCTGGGCGAGTGCGTGGCGCGTGAGTGTGTCCGGCGCGGACTCGTTTCCGGCCACGTGATGCGGAAGGCCGACCGTTTGCGTCAGGCCTACGATCGAAGGCGCGAGTCGTTCAACGCCTACAACGCGGAATTCTGCCGCGTGCTCGAGGACGGCTTCTTTTCCGGGCTCGATGCGCGCGCGGTATGCGCCATCGCGGAAGAGGTCGCTCATCGCGAGCGCGAACGGACGCATGTCTTTCCGCGGGAGCTTTTGCGGACGGCGCGTGAGTTCGATTACGCCCCGATCGCGATCAGCGGTTCGTTCTACGGCGTCGTGGAGCCGTTCGCGCGTTCGTGGGGGTTCGAGTTCGTGCTCGGGTCGGAATACGAGCTCGACGAGAACGGCGCGTACTATGGCACACGCGACCGCGTCACCATCCACGCCGAGCAAAAGGGCGGCGCGCTGAAGCGCATCGTCGATCGCGAAGGCTTTACGTGGGAGGATTCCATCGCGATCGGGGACACGATGGGAGATGCGTCGATGCTCGAGCTTGTCGAGCATCCGATCCTCATGAACCCGGACGAGCGACTGCTGCGGCATTTCGAACGTCCGAGGATGAACGGGAGGGGAACGGCCCTCGTGATCGAGCGTCGGGTCGTGTATCTCGCGGCCACGCAAGGATCATTCAACGAGACGCTTCCGTGGTTCATTCGGACCAGGCTGATGGAGGCTCTCACATCCGTAGGCGTTCGTGTGAAGCTCCTCTGACCCTTCCTCCGGTCATCCGACCGGACAGGCGGGTCTTTTTCGTATCCGGCCACGGGTTGCATCATCTTGTTCCTGTGGATAAGGTCGTGGTCTATGGAAGTACGCGTATTGCAAGGAAACCCGTTTGATCAGGTGGCGGATCTCGTCGTCCTGCCGATTCCCAAGGGGAAAAGCCTGTTTTCGGGACAGGCGGCCGGTTTCAGGAAGCTCTTGGACGATGGACTGGTCGCGCATGCCGAGCGCCGGCAGTTTGAAGGAGGGCTCGGGGACGTGCTTATCCTGCCGACGTATGGAACGCTGAAAGCGAAGTTCGTCGCGTTTCTCGGGGCGGGGGAGCGCGGGTCGATCACGGCGGATACGTACCGGCGGCTTGGCGCGCTCTGCGTCAAAAAGGCGCGCGAGCTCAAGCTGAAGTCGGTCGCGATGTCATGGTCCGCGCTTCCGTCATCAGGGTTGTCCGCGCGTGAGGCAGGCGCCGCGTTCGTGGAGGGGGCGCATCTCGCCGCGTACGGATTTCATGCGTATCACAAGCGGAATGCGGATCGTCATGCGAAAACGAAACTTCAGACGCTCACCGTCTATGAGCCGTCCGCGACGTCCGTGGCGGCGATCGAACGCGGTTTTGCGGAAGCGGCCATGCTTGCCGAGGCGACCTGTCTCGCGCGCGATCTCGTGAACACGCCGTCGCAGGACATGACGCCCGCGGCCATGGCCGACGTCGCGAGGGAGCTCGCCGCGTCGTCGAAACGGCTTTCCGTCAAGTTGTTCGATCGTGACCGCATGGAACGGATGAAGATGCACGCGGCGCTTGCGGTTGCGCGCGGATCGGAGTATGAGCCGGTGGGAGTGCATTTGACGTATAAGCCGCAGACCCCCTCCGGTTCTCCCTTGAAAAGGGGGAGAGGAGTCAAACGTATCGCGGTTGTCGGGAAGGCGGTGACGTTTGATTCGGGAGGGCTTTCGCTGAAGCCGGCGGACGGGATGACGACGATGAAGATCGATATGGCGGGCGCCGCGAGCGTGCTCGGGTTGTTCAAGGCCTTGCCGGAACTCGCGCCTAACGTCGAGGTACACGGGATCTTCCTCGCCGTGGAAAATATGCCGTCCGGCAAGGCGTATCGTCCCGGCGATGTGGTGCGCGCGATGAACGGCACGACGATCGAAATCCTGAACACGGATGCCGAGGGCCGCGTCGTACTCGCGGACGCGCTCTCGTACGCCGCGACGCTCAAGCCGGACGCGATCGTGGACCTCGCGACGCTGACCGGCGCGTGCGTCGTCGCGCTCGGCGAGGAGATTGCGGGCCTTATGGGTACGGATCGCAAACTGCTCGACCGTCTCAAGCTTGCGGCGGAAGCGGCGGGCGAGGCCGTGTGGGAGCTTCCGATGCCCGCCTCGTACGAGGATCACGTGAAATCCAAAATTGCGGACATCAAAAACACGGGCGCGAAAGGCCAGGCCGGTGCGATCGCAGGCGCGATGTTCCTCAAGCATTTCGTTCCGCCGGAAATTCCGTGGGCGCATCTCGATATCGCCGGTCCGTCGTACACCGAACGCGAGACGCGACCCGACCAACCGCCCGGCGCATCCGGCTTTGGCGTGCGTCTGCTGGCAAGATATCTACAGGGGCTTTGATCGCGATGTGGTACACTTGTTCACGTATGAATGTGAAAGTGTATTCAACGCCGACGTGTCCGTACTGCAAACTCACCAAAGACTACCTGAAAGAAAAGGGAGTCGAGTTTGAAGACATCGACGTGTCCGCGGATTCGCAGGCCGCGCAAGAGATGGTGAAGCTCTCCGGCCAGATGGGCGTGCCCGTCATCGACGTGGACGGCCACGTGATCGTTGGATGGAACAAGAACCTGCTGGAAGAAGCGCTGGCAGGCTCAAAGAAAAAGGCGGTCGCCTAAAACAAAATAGGTTCCATAAGTCCAATTGGACTTA
>RHKK01000022.1 GCA_008363075.1 Candidatus Uhrbacteria bacterium | reverse complement strand
GGATCGATATAGCGCACGAAGTACAGCCCCTGCGTGCGGTCGCGGTCCTCGACGGTGAAACCGGGCTCCTCGTCGACTCGACCGATCCGCAGGCGATTGCCGGCGCGGTTCAGCGGCTCCGCGCCGATCCGGAGCTCCGACGCCGCCTCGGGCGCGCCGGTCGCGAGCGCGGGTTGCGGGACTTCCGCTGGGAGGACCGATGGGGCAAGCTGAGATCGAGTATCGAATAGCGAATGACGAGTAGCGACCGCATGAAAATCTCAGTCATTATTCCGGTGTTCAATCACGCCGAGGCGTTGGCGGAGTGTTTGCGTTCCTTGGAGCGTCAGACGTTTCAGGATTTTGAGACGATCATCGTGGATGACGGCTCGACGGTTCCCGTCATCCTGAACGAGGTGAAGGATCTCCCTCGGTCGGAGATTCTTCGCTCCGCTCAGAATGACGTTCAGTTGACACGTTTCGAGAAGAATAAGGGTGCACCGGCGGCAAGAAACGAGGGGTTCCGTCGATCCAAAGGCGAGTTCGTGATTTTTCTCGATGCGGATGCCGTTCTTCGTCCCGACGCCCTTGAGTGCATGCTCGGCGCGCTCAAGACGCATCCCGAGGCTGATTTCGCGTACCCATCATTCCGGTTCGGGTGGAAAACCTTCCAAGGGCGGCCGTTCGATGAGAACGCGCTTCAATCGTCAAACTACATCCATACAAGCGCACTGATTCGTCGTGAGGCGTTTCCCGGATTCGACGAGTCACTCAAAAAATTCCAGGACTGGGACTTGTTTCTCACGATGGCGGAACGCGGAAGTCGCGGCGTGTGGATCGATGAAATCCTGTTCACGTTGAAAAGACACGGAACGATGTCGAACTGGCTCCCAAGAGTCGCCTATCGCATTCCGTGGCCGGTGTTTGGTTGGACGCCGAATACGATCAAGGGTTATCGCGCCGCCGAACGCGTGATTCGAGAGAAGTACGGTCTCTCGCCGACGGGTGACGCGGCGAGTGCTTTCTCGCGGTCCGTCTTAGGCGGATCCGATCGAAAAGCGCGAGCCGCGGCAGGATCCGTCGGCTGGTTTGGACTGATTCTTTTGATTGAGTCTCTATCCGCCGTCGCGGTATTCAACCCCGCCGCGAGCTCGATCTGCGCCGTCATTGCGGGTCTTGCGATGTTCGTCGTGGCATTTTTCCGTCCAGAAATCGGCTTCGCGGCCGTGGTCGCGGAGCACGTGATCGGTTCCAAGGGTCGGCAATTCGCGTTGGGTGCGGACGCGTCGCATGACGGCGGCGTGTCGTTGCGTATCATCCTCTTTGCTTCCTTCTTCGCGGGATGGTTCGCACATCTTTTGAAGGCTCGGCGCATTCCGGATTTGCGTCGCATGGTTCGCGGCCGGACGGCCTGGTTTGCGCTCGCCGGATTCGTCTTCCTTGGCGTCGTCCAGGGATGGATGCACCGAAACCCCTTCCTCATCGCCGATGCAAATGCTTGGGGAGCATTTCTCCTCCTCATCCCCGCATTGGATCTCGCGCAGCATCAGTTCGACGTATTGCGTCGGAACGTCATGAAGGCGGCAAAGATCGCGATCGCATGGGTTTCGGCAAAAACCCTGGCGCTGTTCTACTTCTTCAGTCACGACTTCGGTGCGGTATGGGAACCGGTGTATGTGTGGGTTCGTCGGACCGGAGTAGGGGAGGTGACGCGCATCATCCGGGATGCATCCGCATTCCGCGTGTTTTTCCAATCGCATGTGTACCAGGTGCTTGCGACGGTGGGATTGACGACGCACCTTGTTAGCCGGAAAGCGCATGTTTCAAACGATCTCTTAAAAGGACTCGCCATCCTGTTCGCGGTGATTCTGATCTCTTTCTCGCGTAGTTTTTGGATTGGATTGATGGTTGCCTTTTTCTTTGTTGGGATCATCGTTTTACGACGCAAGACATGGAGTGTTCTTCCAAAGATCGCCTTGAGCGCCGCAGGCGGCCTGCTCATCGTTTTCGCGTTGTTCATGTTTCCATTTCCGCCATCGGCGGGAAGCTTGGGCGATGTGATCCTTGCTCGCGCGGATGCGGGCGAGAGCGCCGCACAAAGCCGTTGGGAGCTTTTGCCGGTATTGAATGCCGAAATCGCCGGATCGCCTTTGATCGGGTACGGGTTCGGGAAAACGGCAACCTATCGCTCAAGTGATCCGCGCGTGGTGGCGGCCACGGGCGGCGAATATACGACTTACGCATTCGAGTGGGGATGGCATGACATGGCGCTGAAAATCGGCCTGCTCGGAGTGATCGCCTACCTGTGGGCGATCGCAAGCTTGCTTCGACGTCTCGGTCCGGAACGTCGCGCCTGGCAAATCGCCATTCTGACCCTCGGCACGATCCACATCTTTACGCCCTATCTCAACCATCCTCTCGGGATCATGGCGCTTGTGCTGGCCGAAGCGCTGACCGTTGGACGTCGACAGGCGGATGTCCTAGCATAGTTCCCATATGAACACCTTTTCCAAATTCGTTGCCATCGTTTCTACGCTTGCGCTTCTCGGCCAGGGCTGCGCTCGGCCGCCGGCCCCGACAACCGATGGCGCTCGCTCGGCGCGCGGAGGATGTGAGAACCCATATTATCCGATGCGTCCCGATTCCTCGATCACGTATCGCATGACCGGTTCCGGCATGACGTCCCAATACACGGCGTCGTTCCTTCCGCCAAGCGGAGGATCAAACCGCGTGCAGTACGTCTTCACGGTGGACGGTGAATCACTCACGCTGAATCAGGATTTTACCTGTACGAACGGAACGCTTTCCGCACGCGGCTACGCCGATTTCTCCTCGCTGCTCGGCGGACAGGGATTCCGGTATGAAACCGAGTCCGTGGAAGGTTTCTTCCTGCCGGCCGATCTCGACGTGGGATCGGAATGGGAAACGACGTATCGCATGATCGTGCGCACGGACCACCCGCAGTTCAAGGAATTGATGGACGGGCGCAGACAGACGCTGCGCATGAAGAACAAGATCGTCGGGCGCGAACGCGTATCGGTTCCGGCGGGAACATTCGAGGCATTGAAGATGCAGAGCGAGGCCACGGTGGAGTCGGACCTTGGGGCGGGCTTCACGATCACCTTCACGAACGACAACTGGCTCGTGCGGGACGTGGGTCTTGTGAAATCGTCCGGCGGCGCGGAAGGGTACACGTCCGTCACCGAAGCGGTCGAAATCAACCGGTAACCCTCGCGCCTCGCGCGAATGCGGCGCCTTCCATCGGCGGTTTTCCCTCGGGCTGAACGGTCAGGAGCGTCAGCGAGGTGCCGCCGACGCACGCGAGACGCAGCTCCGCGCTCTCCATGTACAGCGTCCCCGGTTGGCGATCGGTCATCGGTCCGAGCACGGCTTTCAGGATCTTGAGCCGCTTGCCGCCGTATTCCAAATACGTTCCGGGCCAGGGATCCATGGCGCGTACGAGCCGCTCCAGCTCGACGGCGGGCTTTGTCGGCTCCAACTTGCCGTCTTCGCGGGAAAGCAGCTTCACGAACGTGGCTTTATCGTGATCCTGTTCGATGGGCTTGATCGAGCCTTCGAGATAGCCTGGAAGGACAGCAAGTAAAAGCGAGGCCCCGAGATCGGCCAAGCGGGGCGTGAGGGTTGCGGTCGTGTCATCTTCGCGGATCGGTTCTGCCGCCATGGCGAGAATCGGTCCGTGGTCCATCTTTGCATCCATGAGCATGATCGTGACCCCGGTTTCATCTCGTCCGTCGCGGATGGCGGCATTGATCGGCGAGGCCCCGCGATATTCGGGGAGCAGGGAAGCGTGCACGTTGACCATGCCTTTTGAGTACAAATCGAGTACACGCTGCGGGATGATCTGTCCGTAGCTTGCGACCACCGCACACTCGCCGCCGACCGACTGCAGCGTCGCGTAGGCGTCATCGGCTTTGAGCCTCTCCGGCTGTTCGACGCGCAATCCGAGTTGCTCGGCGGCGATCTTCACCGCCGGTTTTGTGAGTTCGCCTTTGCGACCGGCGGGTCGATCCGGTTGCGTGATCACGCAGACGATCTCAAAACGCCCATCGCGGGCCAGCGCCTCAAGCGAGGGGACCGCAAAGGGCGACGTGCCGTAGAAAGCGACGGGGATCATCGGACGCGTTCCTTTTTGACGTTGCCGCGCTCGTCGAGTTCGACGGTTTTGTCCGCCTTGTCGATAAAGAGAATCCCGTCGAGGTGATCGATCTCATGCTGGATCACGAATGCCGGAAAGTTCTTCGCGTCGAACTCCACGCGACGACCATGACGGTTCAGTGCGCGCACGGAAATTTTTTTGTGACGTTTCACAAGACCGAACACGCCCGGGACGCTGAAGCATCCCTCCTCGCTCTCCATCAACGCTTCGGACTTTTTCACGATTTCCGGGTTGACCAGGATTTCAGGTTTGTCCTTGGCGTACGGCTGGATGGCGACGGCGCGCACATTGCGGCCCACCTGCGGAGAGGCGAGACCGACGCCGGACGACTCCTGCATCTTATTGATCAAGGCGTCCAAAAACGCCTGGAATTCAGGCGTCGTGATCTCGACAACCTCAAGCTCGCGCGAGCGTTCGCGCAAGGAGGGGGCGGAGGTCGGCAGGAATTCGAGCGTTTTCATGTTGACGGCTCATCCTAGCGGAAAAAGGCGATCGGGTCAAGGTCTATGATGACATCTTTCGACAAGGGCTGAAAGACCGTCATGAGCCGTTTATGTTCCATACGTTTTGGAAACACGGCATGAACGACCCACCGGGCCTTCCGGCTTCTTGGTCGATAGGCGACGGCATACGGCCCTCGCAGCTCCCCGCCCGCCGTTTTGACGGCAGAGCCGGCACTCGACATCCAGCGACGCGCGTCATGCCCCGTCCCGTCGACGAGGATTTTGACCAGGCGCACCGCTGGCGGATAGCCGAACGATTCGCGAAGCGCGCGTTCGCGTTCCTGATAGGCGCGATAGCCATCCGAGGTCACACAGGTTTCGAGAAGCGTCGCGTGATGCTCGGACGCCTGAAGGACGAGACGACCGCCGGCGGCTTGCACGCGCGAGGCGAGATGGCGTACGGCCGCGACAAGCCGTTCGTCGCGGCGGATGTCCTCGACCGCGCCGCTCAAAAAGCTCGCGTCCGTCACGACGACGATCGCATGTTCGGGAAGCGGCGCTTCAAACTCGTCCATGGCAAGCGTTCGCCACTCCACCGGAATGTCTGATTCGTGTTTCGCCCAGGCGCTCTTCAATCGCTCGATGCCGGGAATCGATTTTCCCAAATCGAATCCGCCGCACGAGAGGCACGAGAGCGGCGGAGCGCCCGTCCATCCGCATCGGCGACAGGCGGCCGCGTCGATTTCTTGCGACAACGGAAAGTCGCAGCGTTCGCAGACGGCCTGCCACCCGCAGTCGCGACACGTGAATCGCGCCGCGACTCCGCGCACCGGATGCACGATCACCCTCGGTCCTTCGTGATCACGAATCGTGTTCAATACGTCAGCTTGCACCGTCGGGATCGGCGAGTGGCCTTTTGGATTACGAATGACGATCTCGTACGGGAGTTCGAGGTCGGGCGCCGGTTCATCCGAGGCGAGGGGCGGCGTCACGCCAAACGCCCGGACCTCGATGCCCGCGTGTTGCGCGCACCACGCCGCGATCCGCCGCGCGTCATACCGAGGGTTGAGTTCGTCCTGCTTGTGATCGTCCTGTTCCGGGAGATGAAGCAATATCGTTTCGGCGAGCGGCGAAAGCCAGCTACCGACGCGCGTCGTGATCAACACGCCTTCGGGTTTCGATGCCCAATTCGTCCATCGTTCAAAAAAAAGACCGTCGGCTTGTTCGGCGAGCAAAAGAGCGCTGCCCGGTATTTCGTCCGCCAACCGTTTTGCCGAGGCGAGCCAGGGCGTGAGAATCAAGACGCGTCCGCCGGCGTTCTGCGCCGCTTCGATCAGCGACCGATTCGCATCGGCGGTCCACACGGCTTCCATGCCCGCATCCCGACGCGCGGCTTTGAACGGACCGATCTCGGCCGGACGTTTTGGCAGGTTTCGCAGCCAACTCAAAAGGACGCTCGGGCGGGACGCAAACGTCCACTCGCTAAGCCAGTGCAAAAGTCCCACGGACGCTTCGGGTAATCGAATGCCCGCGTATGAACCGATCACATTTTGGGCCTTTTGCGCGAACGGGGACGTCGTGAGCATCTCCGTTACAAGCGCGGGTGTTTTGCGCCGGCGGAACGGTACCCAGACGAGATCACCGACGTCGTAGGTCGCGCCTTCCGGCACCGCGTAGTCGAACGCATCGATGCCGGCGGGTGTGCGAAGAACCGGAACGACACGACAGAATTTGGTACTCATGGGGCAGAGCCTTGAACCCAGAGCCTTGAGCCCAGAAGAAATGCTGGAGGTCAGGGATCAAGGTTCTGGGATCACGGATCAGTTACGCTAAATCATACCGCATCGTCATGAGGCCGACACCGAACGGCGCTTCGTACGAAAGTTCCTTCGTGTTCAGGTTCATGTTCTCGAGGCATCCGGCAAGCACGACGATGGGCTTGTAACCCGACTGCCCGGCCTTCTCGATCATGCCCGGATCGGCGGCTAACAGCCCCGGCCCGTCCAGTACGGCCGCTTTCTCGCGGATGAATCTGTCGAACGCTTCACCCTCGGGCAGATACCCGTCCGGGCTTTGCGTGTTGCTGTGATGCGACAGGTCCGCGGACGCGATTACGGCCACGCGGTTGTTTTCCGCATGGATGACGTTCTTGAGCTCCTGTCCAAACGTGTAATGAGCTTGGGCATCGAGCATAGACACGGCGAGCGGCACGAGCTTGACGCCGGGAAGCGTGTTCGTCAGGAAGAGCAGTGGGATGGTGAACCCGTAATCCAGTTCCTCGGAACTGGACAGCGTAAACGGAATGCCGTGATCGCGCATGTGACGGTGGATATGATCGAGCAAGAGAAAGTTCGCCTTGATCGGAATGACGGTACCGTGATCGCCGAATTCTTTGAGTCCCGCCTTGAACATGGGAGCGACGTTCCCGCTGAACGCGTCCGGATACATGGGCGCATGCGGGGAGATCATCACAAGCGTATCCGGTTTTGCGAGATACAACGCTTGCGCGAGCTCAGTCATGGCCCGGATGGTTTGCGTGAGCTTTTCGCGATGTTCTTTTCCGACCGTTTCGGCGAGCAACGGCGTGTGCGGGACGATGGCGGCGGAGACGATCATAGGGAAGAGGTGAGGGTGACGATTGATTCGTCGAGCAAGGGCGGCGGTATCTGGACTTCCACCGGCAATCCCGATTCATACGAGTCGAGCAGAGACGCGGGCAGCGTCACGATGTTGTGCCATTGCCAACCGAGCTGCTCGAACGCCTCGCCGCTCATGATCGGACGCTTCAAGCCGGTTTCGATGACATACACCGCCGGTTCATCCGGCGTCTTCACGAGCTCGCCGTCGCGTAGCATGAACACGCCCGCATGTGTGAGTGCGTCGATCTGTGCGCCCGTCATCTCTTTGGCTCTTTTTCCCTTGAAATAGAGGTTCAGAAAGGCAGGGTGGAGGATCTTACGCCGTTCTCCGTCCTGAACAAACCAGATCGTGCCTTTGGGGTCGCGGGCGAGGATGCCCGTGGGATATTCGGACGTCACCGTGATGTCGCGTCCATTCACATAAGAAAGCAGCTCTTCCTCAGTGCCTTCCACGACATCGTCGAGGCTGAATCCGAGTTTGCGGAACGCGGCGTCGTCCACGATGAGGCGCTTGCTTTCGCCAACGATCAGGTATCGTTTGCCTTCCGGCGTCTCGACAATGGAGTAATTGGGATAGGAAAGCGGGATGCCGTCCGGATACGCGGCAAGCTGTCCTTGCTCGGCCGTGATGGCCTTGGTGATGTCGAGCATGCTCGCGGCCGCGAGACGGCTCGTGAACGGCCGCTTCTGGCCGTGGCGGATGAGATAATACGTCTCCGCATCCTTTGAATAGACGAGACTTCCTTCGGGGAAGTTCAGGGAGAACCAACGGCGCCAGATGCGCCACGCGTTCAGGTTGCCGTGGATATGCGGCGTATACGTGTACAGCATGGCTGTTGCGTTGTTTTGTGGTGTCACTTCCACGCCGTCGATCAGAACCGTGCGGCCCGGTGCATGGCCGGAAATCGTGACGCCCGTCGAAAGCAATTGGATAAGATAGCGTTCGCGATGCTGCTTGGCCGCGTATTCTATCTGATTCGCAAATCCCTTGAACGCCTGGATGGCCGGATCGTCTTTGGAACAGCTGTCGCACACGCCATAACCCATGGCCCAGTCCAGCTGCCGCTGGGACGGATTCGGATGCTCAACCAGACTCTGTTCCTTTTGCAGGAGGACGAGCAGGTACTTCGGGTTGATCTTATACGAGTGTGCCACGCGCCAGATCACATCCGCCGGGGATTTCTCTGCGCCGTCGATATCGGTGACCGTGATCCGGCCGAGCGCACCGCGTGAAGCGAGAAACGCGCGTAGTTGCGGAAGCGACATTCCGTTCGCATCAAAGATGTCGGCGTCATGCAGGATGAGGTCGGGATTGAAGCCATTCGCCAGGTCTTGCGCCGGAACAAGTTCGCTCACCAGCCGGACGGATTGCGCGGATACCGTAAGCGTGAAAAGGATAGGCTGGAAGAGAAGGACGCCGAGCGTAAATCGGGCGGCGATAGATGAAAAACGTCGCATAAGGTAAGGTTACCACGTTCGATCCGGCTATGCATCCAGCGATCTCCGCCAGGGGCGGACGGGAATACCTGGCCATCGGAGGCCTGATTCTGGCATTATTGCCTATCTATTTTTTATTGCCGGCCGCCGGGCAAGGTCTCTACGCCTCGCCGGATGAAACGGCGAACGCGGTGACGGTCAGGCAGCTCGCCTGGTACGGGAGGCTGTCCGTACCGGAAGCGCTGGCAGAAGAGTTCCCGTGGCTGCATCCACGCAGCATGGTGTCGCATAACGAAACGATCGTACCGGTCGGCTTTACGGGTTGGCCATGGATACTTTCCGTGTTCACTACGTTTCTTGGTCAGGGAGTCCTGCCGTTCCTTGCCGCGCTGTTCCTCCTCTCTGCCGCGTTCCCGTTGTTCGGACTGCTTCGCCCGTTCGGATTCACCGCCGCCCTGCTCGGCACGCTTGTCGCGTTCTCATTTCCCGCCATGATCGTGTTCGGAAACCGCGGGCTCTTTCCGCAAGCGGCGGTCGTCGGGTTCGCGTTGTGGTCGCTCTTTCTTGTCACGCGCCTTCGCTCCTACGATTCGCCGTGGTGGTATGGTCTCGCCGGGTTTTTGTGTACGCTCGCCTTTGCGTCGCGTCCCACCGAAGCATTGTGGCTTGTGCCATGGCTCGTGTGGGCCGGACATGCGCTTTGTCCCGATCGCAAGCGTGTGGTATGGGCATGCGCCGGAGCCTTGATTCCATTGGCGATTCTCGCATTCCACGCGCAGACAAGTTATGGCTCCTTCTGGAAAAGCGGTTACATGCTGCGCGATAATCCGTCGCTCGTCGTCGCGCCGACCGCCGCGCCCGCGAGCGCGCCAGTCGACGAAACGCGTTCGCTGTTTTTTCCGTTCGGGTTCCATCCGCGCAACGTGCTGTGGAACGTACGCGCGTACCTTTTGAACCTGCTCCTTCCATGGGCCGTCCTGCTCGCGGGTGTGGCCGTGATCGTCGGACATGACGCGTGGAAGCGTCGGCGTGACGCTTGGCAGCGTCTCGTGGGCCGGCATGCGGTACCGCTTCTCGCCTTGTGGACGGTCGGCGTTCTCATTGGCTATTACGGTCACGGCTTGTACACGGATCATGTTCAAATAGGCGCCGTAACGGTTGCGAACTCGTTCGTTCGATACCTGCTCCCGCTCGGTCCGTTGATCGGCCTTGCGTTCGCGTTCCTCTATGCCCGGCTCGAGCTCAAGCGCTTCGGTGCAGCCGTCGGATTGCTCCTGGCTGTGGGACTTTCGCTGTCCGGAACCTACACGGCCCTCGCGCGGGACGACGAAGGGATGCTCACGACCCGCCGCGAGTTCATCCGCTATCGTGAAATTCGTGACCGAGCGGTGGAGCACTTCGGTCCGATGGACGTCATCCTGTCCGAACGCTCGGACAAGAATTTCTTTCCCAATCACCGCGCCGTGTCGCCGCTGCCGCCGCCCGACGAAGTCGCGCGTCTCGCCAAGACGCGACCCGAGCTCAAGATCGGTCTCTTCGCGCGTCCGTTGTCGCAATCACAAGCAGACGTCTGGCGCATGGCCGGATTTGAGCCGGTCGAACTCTTCGTGTCCGGTCGCGAGAAGCTGTATCTCCTGAAGCCGACACGACGATGAGATTACCCGTTTGGTCGAGGGTGCTGGCCATCCTCCTGCCGTGGAGCCTGGCGATCGGGCTTCTGGGATGGGTCGTCTCGTTGCGATTCCCGATCGACGGCGTCGCACGATTCTCATTCACCTTTGACGGCTCAAGCCCGTGGCTCAACCCCTTCCAGCCGGGCGAGCGCGTCACGTCACCCGGACGCCAGCCGGAAGGATGGACGGGTCAGCGTATCATCGGCGAGCCCGTCTATTCGAGCGCGCGGCTTCCGGGCGCATACGATACCCTGGAAATCGCGATGGAAGTAAAGCCTTTGCGTCAGCCGCTGGCGGAGCTCGGCCTGTTGCGCGACGAGGAAGCGTTCTCCTTCGAGATGGAGCCGCTGTGGTCCGAGGCGTTGTCGTCGGGCTGGCGCCGCGTCCGCGCGGGAGGTCGTGAAGGGTATGTCCGGCAGGATTTGACTGATGACGCGCTCCTCACGCAGGACTACGCGCGGCTCATGGTTTGGCAATCCGAGCTGGATATCCCGTCCTGGTCGGATGAACCGGGCGAGTGGCGTAGCTATGACGTGAGCTTACGCGGTACGCATGATTTTCACGTCGTTCCTGGCACGGACGGGTATCTCCGCTTCCGATTCGTCTTGCAAGACGTCAATCGCGCGCGCGATCCCAAGAACCGCGCCGCCTTTCGCCTCACGCGCAGAGATGAAACCCTGTGGACCGAGGCGGTTTCAGTGAGCGGGGTCGCGGACAATCGTCCGAGTAAGGCTTTTGAAAAAACGATCGATATCCCGGACCTCGCGCCCGGCGTGTATCGCTTATCCTTTCTTGCGGACGATGATTTTTTCATCCGGACCGTTTCGACACCCGCGCGGCGATGGGTGATCGGTCCGCGCCTGTATGTCGGCGATACGGTCGGCTATGAACAGGCGGACGCATATCGTACGCAGTGGATCACCAACTCGCATCATCTCGTCGCCGAAACATTCCACAAAGAAGGATTGCAAACCGTGCGACTCGGTTCCGCGCCGATAGAGTTGCGACGCACGCATACGCCGCATCCGCTCGATCGTGCCGCCGGCGAGCGCGTCCAACCTGTCGAGCTGCGTCTGGAAAAGGGGAGTATCCGCTTGGTCGGCGACGGCTATTTTGCGCCAGAAGCCGAGAGCCTGTTTTATCCCGCGCCGCGCCGTCTGACCGCCGACGCCGATCCGCTCGCCGAAGGCGTGGTCGCCGTGCTCACGCCGCTTGTCGTGCCGGAACCGCTCGAGGACGGATGGTGGCGCGTGCGTTCGTCGTGGACGTTGCCCGCGTCACAGGACACGCTGCGCCTCGCGCTCGGTCTACCCGGCATCGTCACGCGTTCCGGTGCGTTCGACATCCGCCGCGCCGAGATGACGTATCGTCGCCCGCCGCTCTCGCCGTCCGAGTGGTGGCGCGCGATTCGCCGAGAACTTTCCGCGGCATGGAAACGCCTATGATTCCCTGGACTCTGTATCTCCTTCGCCAAACCGCGTACGCGGGCACGATGTTGGTTGTTCTATTCTTGCTAGCCGAGCTCCTTGCGCCCGGATCGGTCCTGCCGTTTCTCAATCTGCACGCCTTCGTGATCGGCGTGCTCGCGCTGCACGGCATCGTCATCGCGATTCCGTCCGAGGACGGCCGGAGTCCGGTCGCGCGAGTTCTCGTCGCCATGCCGATCGCGCTCGCCCTCATCGCCGCGACATGGATCGCGCTAGGAGACGCCGGCATGTCCGCGGCGTTGCTTGCCTTGGCCGTGACGGTCTTGATCGTTTCGTTCGCCGTCGCCATCATGCGATCGTATGCAAAACACTGAACTCTTCAAGAAGATCATCGCGGGTGAAATTCCGTGCGAAAAGGTGTACGAAGACGAGACCGCGTTCGCGTTTCTCGACATCAACCCGGTGAATCCCGGCCACGCGCTTGTCATCCCGAAAAAGTGGTCGGCGGGATTTCTCGACGCGGACGAGGACACGATCTGCAAATTGATCCCGGCCATCCAAAA
>RHKK01000021.1 GCA_008363075.1 Candidatus Uhrbacteria bacterium | reverse complement strand
GGGCGTTCTTCGCGACATTCGCAAAGAGCTCGCTCGGCAGAATGTAAAAGCCTTTTTCTTTGACCGTGTCAGGTCGACCGAATTCAGCCTCTTTATCGGAGAGCTTTGCATAGTCAAAATCTTTTTTGCCGGCTCGCCTCTCTTCTTCGTTAAGATAGATGGTGAGATTTTCACTAATAAAGCGGTAAAACAACATCCCAAGCACGTATTGTTTGAAATCCCACCCATCTACGCTTCCGCGCAAATCATTGGCGATCTGCCAGATCGCGCGATGCAGCTCGGCTCGTTCTTGCTCCTTTGCCATGCACAGAGTATCCCCTCAGCGTAGCGAAAAATCAACCCGTTCTATACACTTCCCCCATGCCCTCCATCTTCCACCCCTCCTCATCCCGCGGCTTTCGGGATTGGGATTGGCTCAAAACAGCGCACTCGTTTAGCTTTGCCAACTACTGGGATCCCAACAAGATGGGGTTCGGGCTCTTGCGCGTCCTGAACGACGATACGATCGCACCCGGGCAGGGTTTTGATCTGCATCCGCATCGGGACATGGAAATCGTCACCATTCCCCTCAACGGTCGGCTCGAGCATAAGGATAATTTCAGGCATCAAGGCGTGATCGGCCCCGGCGACGTGCAGGTGATGAGCGCGGGCACGGGCATCACGCATTCCGAGTTCAACGCGTCCGAGACCGAGCCGCTTTCGTTGCTCCAGCTTTGGGTCGAGACGGATGCGCCGGATCACACCCCGCGCTACGAGGACCGCGGCTTTCCAAAACCGGAAAAGAACACGCTCCAACTTTTGGTTTCCCCGGACGAGCGGGATGGTTCGCTCATGATCCACCAACAAGCGTTTTTCCTGCGCGGCGAATTTGATGCCGGCCTATCTACTAGCTACCAGCTACAAGCTACTCATCACGGCGTCTACGTATTTTTGATCGAGGGCGACGCGATCGTAAACGGACAAAAACTCAACAAGCGCGACGCCATCGGCATTTGGGACGAAAGCGAAATCAAGCTGGAATTCAAACAGGACTCAAGCGTGCTATTGGTTGAAGTGCCGATGGAGTGACTTAGGGCTTGACATTAGCCGGAATCGAGGCTATATTTTCACTATCACCATGAAAGAGGCCCTTGCACGGTTCCGTCCGTGCCGGGGGCTTTTTCTTTTTAGCCAACTCGAAACTGCGCTTTTATCTCATTCAGACTGACGATAGGAACATTTGTTTTACGCAACAGCCATGAATACTTTTTCATTGGCGATGGAGACAAAATCATGCATGGGACGGCCTTCTCAATCCAGAACCGAATGAGCGGAGCATAGTCGCCATCGCTCGAGACAAGAATCGCGCGTCGCATATCATCCTCAAACACATCGCGAGCGGCTCGTAATACCAAATCCGCATCACAATTCCCCTTTGCCCGACCGTGTTCATCAAACACCACTTCTTTAAAAACCAAGATGAAACCGGCTGCCTGTAGTTTTGCATAAAGATCCGCATGCTTCGGGATCAATCCGATGAATAAATACGCCTTCGTGACGGAGTATTTTTCATATAACCAGATACGGAATCGCGCGTAATCCATCACCCAGCCCAAAGACTCCGTCCCTTTGTGTAAATTAGCTCCGTCAATATAGGCATGATTTTGCTCGTGCTTACGCATGAACTACCACGTTCAACAACTCAAAGATTTTGTCAATCTCACGGCGAGCTCACCCCCTTCTTCATCTGCCCTCCCTCATCTACCTCACCGTCGCGCCCACCAACGCCTGTGATTGCTCAAAGGTGACCTCAACGTCCTCGACGGGAATCTCGTCGAGCTTGCCGAAGCCGCAATTGGGATGCAGCTCGTTCAAGGAAACGATTTGCGTGGAGTCTTTGGATGCCAAGCCGTACACGGTAGGTCCGTGATAGTGGAGGCCGTCGCATTTGTCCGGCTCGGTTACGGTAAATTGATGCTTGGGAAAATACTGTCCGTTGATCACGAGCATCTGGACGACGCTCTTTTGCCCGCCGCCCGGGTCGGTTTGCGTGCCGGTCCGCGCCTGATCCGCGCCGACCCAGCGCTGGACGATGATCGCATCGATATACGCGATGCCGTCCCAGAGCGGATAGTCGATGCCGGTGTATCGCTGGCCGCGCACCTGCACGTCGGTGGAAAATTGATACGTATCCATGCCGAGCGGCGTGCCGGAGTCATGCGCTTCGATAAAGCCGTTCGCACCGCTGTTGGCACCCGTAAGCGTGATCACGTGGCCGGTATTGACGTGCCCGCTCGCCGAGCGCACAAACGACATGGAAAGCTCGACGTTTGCGCCGGAGGCGAGCGCGTCCACGATTTGCTGACGCGTCGGATGATCGACTTTCTCGGTAACGACGGGAAGATTGTAGCGTTGCACGAACGCGTTTTTGCCCGGAACGATATTTTGTAGCAGTACGCCTCTGTTAAAGACGAAATCCTTTTTCAATTCCGCAATAAAATTCGGCCCGAAACGCGGCACGTCGTCTTCGCGATTATGCTGTCGCGCCATGTGCGTGAGGTTGTTCGCAATCGAGGCAAGCGTGCACTCCATGCTCCCCTGCGAGTAGTCCGGCGGGATGTCGCCGCCAAGCCGCGCTTCCGTGGGCTTTGAGCCCGTCGGCTTGGCGACAATCGTGGTCGGCGAACCTTGCGCGAGGCGGAAAACCGGAGCCGGACCGCGCTTCAAATCCTCATGCGCGCCTTCGACATTGAAGCCGTACACCTCGCCGATCTCGTACTTCGCGAGCGTCACGGTTTTCTCGTTCGATTCCGCGCCTTCCGGCACATGCCCATCCCAGCCTTCCGCCAGCGGCTCGGATGTGAGCACGACGCGGACCCGTGCCGCGTCCGACTCCGACGCCCACCCGAACATGACGTTGTTGCGATAATCTTTCGCCGTCCGCGCCTTGCGATTGCGACCCACCCATTCATCCGCCGCCTCAAACTCGCCGTTTTGATTCAGGTCGATCAGCACGTTCATGTATCGATCCTCCTCGCTTTCGCGCAAAAACGGCACGGATACCACCGCACCGCCGATGGACGTTTCGTTCACGGTATAGAGATGACCCGTGATGTCGTCGCCGAGCACCGATTGATCCTTCGGCCACAGGAACCATCCCAACGCGACCACTAGCAAGACGCCCAGGACTCCGATCCCCAGGGCGATATTCTTGGAAAATTTCATATGTCTGGTATTTTACACGCTTTCACCCGTCCACGCCTTGATGAGTCGCTTTTTCTCGGCAATCTTGAGCTGTGGCGCGGCATACATCCCCTTCCCCTCTCTTTGCCGGTACGCCTCATAGAGCAGCAACGCCGCGGCGACGGAAATGTTGAAACTTTGGACGAATCCGACCATCGGCAAAAGCACGTTCGCGTGTGCGGCTTTGAGCATGTCTTTGGAGACGCCGTCGTGTTCGTTGCCAAGGACGATCGCGACGGATTGCGTGAGATCGATCTTCGCCGGATCTTTCGCTTTGGCGGACATATGCGTGGCAACGATCGCGATCTTTTTCTTTTTCAGAAACGCAATGAGATCTTTCGGCTTCTCCCACTTGGTAAAACGCAGCCACTTGGCGGCGGATGCGGCGGATTTGGACTTGATCTCGCGCAAACGCGGCATGCGCCCTTTCGGATACAACAGATGCACGTCGATCACGCCGAACGCGTCGCACGAACGCAGCACGGCGCCGACGTTACGAGGATCATCCACGTTTTCCAGCACGACATGCAGCGTCGGTTGGCGCTTGTCGAGAACGGCTTCGATTTTCTTGAGGCGTTGCGGCGTCATGGCTAGTTCATGCCGGCACGACTCGCAGCCTCATACCGCTCTTCCTTGAGATCGCGCAGCATCGTCTTCGCCTCATCGGTGCGCATGGCCGCGATCTTGATGGCGGTAAGACGCGGGTCTTCCGGATCCAATGGACCTTCTTTTGCCTCGATTTCCGCCAAATCTTCCATGAGCAGGCGCAACGAGTCGCCCCAGATCTCGGCATTCCGCTCCGCTTTTGCGAAATCGCGCTCGATCAATTCGAGTTCGGGAGTGGTTTTTGGGGTCGGCTCCTGTTCTTTGCCGAATGACGGCTTCACGCCCTTGTATTCGATGCCTTTCATATTCAGATCAGATCTGCGTGAGTTGCTTGTGCAGCCAGTCGAGGCGTGAGGACGCGTCGCCCGGCGCTTGTTTGATCAAATCCTTCATCCTGTTTCCTTCGACGGCCAAAAATTCGATCCGCGCGTCGTTGCTATGCGCTTTTTGGCTGATCGCGTTCAACGTCGCGGCTCGATGCGTCGTCGGGACGGACGAGAGTTGTCGCGCCTTGGCGTTCGTCATCGGTTTCATACGATGCGAACAGGATAAACGGCGGATGAATGATCGTCCAAGCGGTTTGGTCAAGAGGGGGATGTAGGACTTGGGAACATTCCGTCATCCTGACCCCGAGCTTGCGAGGGGGAAGGATCTCACTTCGAAAAGTCCTCCGATAAATCCCTCCAGGAAGGATTGAACCTGTTCACGAGCCGATCCTTTTTCCAGCGTTTCCATCCCTTAATCTCTTTTTCTCTAGTTATGGCCGATTCCCAATCCGGAGCATCTTCAAAATACACGAAGTTCTTCACATTGTAGCGTTTCGTGAAACCATCGATGATCCCCGCCTTATGTTCTTCAATGCGTTTGACCAACTGACTCGTTACACCTACATACAAGACATTTCGAAAGTCATTCGACATGAAATAGACGTAAAAGCGCTTGTTCATAAAGAGTGAGATCCTTCACTCCACTACGTTCCGTTCAGGATGACGATTGTCAAGACCGAAAACCCCCTCCTTACGAAGGAGAGGGTCGAGCGGAGCGAGGGGTGAGGTGGTCACTACCGCTTCGGCTCCGGAGCGGGCGCAGGCACGGGAGCCGACACCGGCGCGTCCATCATGAGCGGCTCGACGGGCATGGGAGGCACCAGACCGTTGTCGCCCAGATCAAACGCCTCGTCTGCCACCAGCGAAACGACCGTGTAATACGGCTCCGGCGCCTGGCCGCGGATGTTGCGATTCACCGTACCGCGAGCCGCAAGCGCCGGGAGATAATACGATTCCTGCTGGTTGTCCTTCCAGCTGTCGAAACGCATCCAAGCGAGTTCGACCGTATCGATCGTCACATTCACGTCTTCCGTGCCCCAGCCATACGCGGGATTGCGTCCGCCGGCCTCGAGGCGCTTCATTGCCTCCTCGGCGTTGATCAACGGATACGCGGAACGGTCGAGGCCTTGCATCATCTGCACGTTGCCGCCGCGCACGGAATAGTCGCTCAAGCTGACCTGGACGCTCGAAAGACGAAACGGCCAACCACCCGCGTCCACCACCGGACGACCTTCCAGGTTTGAACCGTAGAACACGTTGACTTCCTGCGGATACCAGCCGCACGGAGAGGGATAGATGAGCGACGTCGCTTCGCCGGACGCGGATACGCCCGCGGCTTCCGCTTCACGTGCCGCGACTTCGTCTTTTAGGATGCACGGCATGGCAAGATCCACGGCCGTCATCCACGGCTGATCCTCGACCATGCCGCCCTGCTCGCGAATCGATCCGAGACCGTGAGCGTTCAGGAACGCGTCGGCCGCGGCGATGGCCCGCTCCTTATCCACGCTGACCGGCTGACCGTTCGGTTGGCGGTCCGGCGCGATCAGACTCGCCTCCATGCTCGAAGCGATGCGCGGATCATACTGCTTCCACCAGTTGAGGTGGCCGTAAGACGGGTCAAAATTCCATGTGAACTGTTCGCGATCCATCCACGACATATTGATGCTTTGTACGCGATCGATTTGACCGGCCAGCGCATTCGGCAACCCGGCCGGTACCGCGATCCCGCGCACGACGTCCGCGGCGATGTCGGGGCGACGGACGCGGAAAACCTGGTCTTCACTTCCCCACTCCGGCAACGTGGCATTCACCGCATAAAACACGTTCACGGGTTGATAATCAGGCGCCGGAGCGATGCGAATCCCCGTCGTCCCGCCGCCGGATCCGGCATTCCCCGTTACCGCCACGTCCGCCACGCCGTAGGCGGGGCTGGTCGGGATCGGTTGCGGCGCGCCGGGCGCAAGCGCGGAACGTGCATCACCGCTCATCGCCTCGGACGTACCGAGCGAGCCGTAGGCAAGCAACGGCGGAAGCTTCCCGAATCCCATTTTTGTCGCGGGCGGAGGCGCCGTCTTTCCGCCGCTTTGCGGTGGCATGGCTGCCGGCGGAGTTGGAGGCGTAGGGCAACCCTGACCGAGCAACGCGACCAGGGCGATAACGGGAAGAAGTTTTTTCATATGCGACATAGTATAAAAGAGAGGACGTTATTTGTCCCCTGTGAAACGAAACACGAAATACCGCATGACAAAACCCTCTCCTTGCGAAGGAGAGGGTCGAGCGAAGCGAGGGGTGAGGTGGCTAGATCGAACTTGCAGGTCTCGGCGGCGTCGGCGCTTTATCCCCAAGGATGACCGGAAGTACCGCACGCAGCTTTTTCACGTAATCAATGGTTTCGCCGTGCAAACGCGAGCGCGTGAGAATCTGATGCGGCTGCAACTCGCCGGAAATCTGCTCATCCCAAATCTGAATCGCGGTTTTTACTTTTGACGAGCCGCCATTATATGCCGCGGCAAGATATTCGAATAACTTCGTGTTTTCCGCGGGTAGATTTTTCGCAGCCGCCGGCAATTCTCCCAATACCGCATCAAGATACGCATAGGATGCTTTCATTGCGTTTTGATGATCGCGCATACCGGCTTGGAAATCGGGAATAAGCCCGAGCTCCGGACGAGCCGCCAATCGGTTGTAAGTGGAAGGAATGAATTGCGCGAGACCAAAGGCGCCGGCGCTGGAACCCGCGTAATTGTACGCTTGTCCCGGATTCAATCCGATCGTTGCAAAGACCTTTCCGGTCGCGGCCGCCGGGTTGCCGCGCGCCTCTGAAGAGCCGACATGCTCGATCACGACCAACGCCTTGATGAGATCGGGCGACACCGTATCCGTGACCCCCTTGCCGGAAAGCGCGCGGGAACCGATTCCGCGATTCTTGAGATCCTGCGCGGCTTTTTGGATCGTTTCATCCAGGATGCGCTCGCCTTCTACGATGACATCGGCTTGATGCAGCGTCTTGTTGTAGGGCGTGTACACGGCTTCCTCGACGTCGTACCGAATCACCTTTGTCCCCTCCTTGATTTCATGAAAGATGGGATAGCGTACCGCGACGACGACGTGATTCGGGTCGCTGGTCGCGTAGTCGCTATTGATCCAATTCGTGAGACGCACGGAAATCCCCACCGGCGATCCGCCTTCAATCTCCAAATCGCGGCCGCTTTTTACGCCCTCGACGTAACTGATCTGGTCGGTCACTTTATTCCACACGGCAATCGTGACATTGCGCGGCGTATCCTGCCCGACGGGAGCCATGGGATAGCGTTTGTCTTTGCCTTGCGACTTGATGCGTTCGCGCAATTCGTCCTGCGCGCGATAGACGGCGTTCAAGATCGGCGCGACGGGCCGCGTGTTCTGCCCGATCACCGTTCCGACGGAACCCGACCAACCGATGCGCGCGAGCAACGACGCTTCATCCGGCGCGATCGTTCCGGATCCCGGATGGTAGTATCGTCCATCCGCCATGCGCAGCACCAGCGGTTTTTCCGGTACGGGTGCAGGCGCGGGTGCGCTGACTTTTACCTCTTCGACGACTTTGATGGCCGTTTGGCCGGCTCCGATATGCTTCAACAAAATACTTTTATCTGAAGCGATGAGACCGGAGGCGGGATGGTAGTATCGACCGTCCGCCATTTGCAGGATGAGCGGCTCTTGTGCGGATGCCGGCTCTGCGGACGCGAGAACAAGCGCCGCGCAACCGACGAGAAAAAATGACAACAAAGGACGAGAAGTAGACATAGGAAACATGGTAGCTACTTCGCATCCTACCGTCCAGTTGAAAAATGGTTACCGCACGATGCGAGGCTTGCGGGATTGAAACGGGCGCGGCTCGGAGTATTCGCGTCGATCGCGCGTGTCGCGCACGCCCGCCTCGTTACGCGAAGCGTTTCGGGCGGGGAATCCGCTCTCCTTGCGCTGTTCGTACGCGATGATGCGCAACGCTTTCGAAAGCAGGCGGTCCAGATTGCGGTATCCGCTCGTCGCGAAGGCTTCCTGCGCCTTTACCCATGTCGCTTCCCACATGCCGCCCTCGACACCGGTCATATGCTCCTTCGCATCCGGCGGCACTTCGAACAGGAAAAAGTGAACGGTCTTCTGCACGACCTGCCCGCTTTGGCGAAACCGGAATTGCGTGCGTCCGAGCGGTGCGACGAGCTTGAGACCGGTGAGTCCCGCTTCTTCACTGGTCTCGCGAATGGCGGTATCCACAAGCGACTCGCCTTTTTCCTGCTTGCCTTTGGGAAACGTCCAATATCCGTAGGCGTTCTTTACGAAGAAGATTTCGAAGACGCCTTCGCGCCGACGGAATACGACGGCGCCAGCACCCATGACGTTCTGGACACGCGACGGGCCTTTGGTGGGTTTTTTATGTCCCGTCTGCCGTCCCGGTCGCCGTCCCGTTGAGGATGCCGACGGCCCGTTCGAGTTGTGGGTCGCGTTGGTTTTCATAGTCTTCGTTGGTTCGTTCGATGAGAATATCGGGTTCCAAGCCCGTTTCGTTGATCGTGCGCTCGTTTGGCGTTAGCCACTCGGCGATGGTGATTTTCACCGCCGAACCGTCGCTCAAATTGATGTAGTCCTGCACCGAGCCCTTGCCGAACGTGGTTTCGCCGACGATAGTCGCGGCCTTATGGTCCTGCAGCGCGCCGGAAACGATTTCGGAGGCGCTGGCCGAGCCTTGGTTGATGAGGACCACCGTCGGAATGCCGGCGAAGCGATGGCGACCCATGCCGCGCAGCTGCTCGATAATCTTTCCCTGCCGACGTTCTTTAAGGACGATTTCATTGCCGACCCATTCGCCCGCCATGGAAACGGCGATGTCGAGATATCCGCCCGGATTGTTGCGCAAGTCGAGGATGATTCCCTTGGGATCTTTCGCCAGCACCTCGCTCACGGTTTCCTCGAAACGCACGCGCGTATCATCGTTGAAGTTGATCACCTCGATGTGCGCGATGTCCGGCTCCGGCCATTTGAGTCGCACGGACGCGACGTGGATGACGGCGCGCGTGATCGGCACGTCAAACGCCTCACCCTCCCCGTTGGACGGCCGGAAGATGTTGAGCGTGACGCGCGTCCCCTCTTCGCCGCGAATCAGCGACACGGCGCGATCGACGGTCATGCCCTCGGTGGACGTGCCGTTGATCGACAAAATGAGATCGCCCGGTCGCAAACCGGCGCGTTCGGCGGGCGTGTCGGGCAACGGCGCGACGATCGTGATGCGGCCGTCCTTGGGTCCGATCTCCGCGCCGATGCCGGAAAACTTTCCGGACAACGCCTCCTGGAATTCTTCCGCACCTTTCGGCTCGAAGTATTGCGTGTACGGATCGCCGAACGCGTTCGCCAATCCGGACATGGCGCCGTAAAACAACGTCTGATCGTCGATCGGTTGCTGATAGTACTTGTCTTTCAACAACTGCCACGCCTCCCAAAACACCTTGAATTCCACGTCGGAAGAAATGGACGCGGGCGCGCTTTGTCCGATACCGATCACGCGACCCGCCTCTTTCGAAGCGACGGGCGATGCCGGCGCCCCAACCGTCGCGCGGCCCAGCAACAAACCCACGCCAATCCCGGCAAGAAGGATCAGCACGAACGACCACCCTGATCGTGATTTAACCGGTAACTGGTTACTGGAAACTGGTAACTGATTCATAGCTTATTCATGTTCCTGTTCGATATCGGCTCCGAGCGTGCGCAAGCGACCGTCGAGATCCTCGTAGCCGCGATACACCATCTCGGCGTCGTGAATCACGGTTTCGCCTTCGGCGATGAGCCCCGCGAGCACCATGGTCGCGCCGGCGCGCAAGTCGAGCGAGCGGATCTCGGTGCCGCGCAAGGGCGTCGGACCCGTGATCACGACGCGATGCGGATCGGCGATCACCGCGTTCGCGCCCATCTTGAGGAGCTCGTTCACGTATCCCATGCGTCCCTCGAACAGCGGATCCTGAATCAGCGTCGTGCCGTGGCATTGCGTGGCGAGCAAGCCGAACAGCGCCTGCAAGTCCGTCGGGAAACACGGATAGATGTTGGCCTGCAATTTGGGGATGGCGCTCATGCGCGAAACGCCTTGCACGCGCAGCGAACCGTCGGACCGGAGCTCGTGCTTGACGCCGATGCGCGACAAGGCGGAGAGCACCGCGTCGAGATGCGACATGTCCACCGGCGACATGGTGATGTCGCCGCGCGTGATCGCGGCCGCGACCGCGAACGTCCCGATCTCGAGCATGTCCGGGATCACCGTCCACGCTTTTTTCGGCGGCGCAAGTGACGTGACGCCGTCGATTTCGAGCTCATGCGTGCCGACGCCCTTGATTTTGGCGCCGCATGCGTTCAAGAAGCGACACAAGTCGGCGACATGCGGTTCGGCGGCGGCAAGACGCACGGACGTGTGCCCTTTTGCCGTCGCGGCGGCCATGACGAGGTTCTCCGTCGCGGTGACGGACGGCTCCGGCAGAACGACGTACGCGCCGCGCAACCCCCTGCCGTTTGCATCCATCGCGAGCGTGCCGTCGTCTTCCGTTTCGATGTTCGCGCCGAGTGCGCCGAGTGCGAACAAATGCGCGTCGATCGGACGATTGCCGATCGAACAACCGCCCGGCTCGCCCACGGACACTCTCCTCACCCTCGCGAGCATGGGGCCGAGGAGCAGGATCGAAAAACGCATCCGCTTCATTTTTTTCTTGTCCAACTTTTTCGGATCGAGCTCCGTCGCATCGATCGTGAGTTCGTGGTCGCCGGTCCAATCGACCTTCACGCCCATCTCCTGCATGATCTCAAGCAACCCCAACAAATCGGTGAGGCGCGGAACGTTCTTGAATTTTACCGGTCCTTTGAGCAGGAGCGACGCGGCGATGAGCGGACCCGAGGCGTTCTTCGCTCCCGAAATCCTGACGTTGCCTCGCAAGTGCTTTCCGCCGCGAATGCGTAGTTTCATAAGGGGGAATGGCAGTATGTTGAAGAGAATGTCGTTGCGAGGAGCAGAGCGACGAAGCAATCTCATCCGAGCCAAAAAAGGCTCAGATTGCTTCGCTTCGCTCGCAACGACACAAGTTTTCCGACCTCGCACGTAACTCGAACGTAGGGTATCCTGTCGGCAGCCTCATGCCAAGGTCCGTGTACCGCCCTCCCTTCCACCGTCGCATTCTTCCGTGGGTTTTCGCGGCGGTGTTCGTCGCGCTCGCGCCCGCGCTCGTTTTTTATACCTCCGGTTACCGCATCAATCCGAAGAAGGTGGGCATCGAGCGCAACGGGACGTTGATCGCGGATTCGCGGCCGAGCGGCGCACGTATCTCCCTCAACGGACAAGCGACTCGCCGCGTGACGCCGTCGACGATCCAGGACTTGCCGCCGGGTCCGTATGCGCTGCGCTTTGAACGCGACGGCTATCTCGCCTGGGAAAAAACGCTGGACGTGCGAGCGGAGCAAGTGACGTTTGCGGATAATGTGCGGCTTTGGCGCGTCGGCGAGCCGCGGCTCGTCGCGGCAGGACGCGCACTCGCGCTCGAAGCGGCGTCGGGCCTCAACGTCGCGGCCGCGCTCATCGCGACGAGTACGGGCGCGGAGATACGCTTCATTCGCGGCGGTGCACTTGCCGAACCGTTCCGCCCGGACGGACTTTCGACGAGCACCGTGCCGACGCTTACGTGGAATCCGGGCGGGAATGCCGTGCTCGTGGATTACGCAACGGCGGAGGACGGTCGCGACGCCTGGGCCTCGAGCGATCTCTTTGGCCCAAGCCAGGGTAACCTGCAACCGGCCACCTACGCCTGGGATGGCAGCCTGCTCGTGAGTCATGAAGACGGCGCACGCACCGTCATCAACCCGCGCCGGCAAACCCTCGAACGCTTCGCGCTGCCCGAGGGCGTTCTCGCCGAAGCCGACGCCTTTGATCTCGTGATGAACACGTCCACGGGCGCGATCCTGATCCAGCCGCGCTCGATCCTGCGACGCGTGTACGAACTCCCGTCCGGCGACTGGACGCTCGCGGGCACGGGCGGTCCGTTCACACTCCTGCGCGACGGCGACACCTGGCTAGCCGTGAAATCGAACGGCGAACCGGAACCGGAAACCGTGCAGGGACAACGGCCGACCTGGAACAACGCGGGACAAGCCTCGCGCGCCGTCGTGGTCCATCAAAACGAGTTGTGGCTGTGGACGCCGGGCGAACCGCCGCGGCTGTTGCTTCGACGAAGCGAACCGTTCACGGACGCGGTTTGGCATCGGCAAGGCCTTCATCTCTTCGTCTCGACGCAAGACCGCGTCTTCGCGCTCGAACTCGACGATCGCGGCGGCTTCCTGATCACCGATCTCGCGACGGGCTTCGAGAACATCCGCGCCATCGCCTACAGCGAAACTGCGATCTACATCGCGGGCTCGAAAGACGGCGTCGAAGGGCTTTACGAGCGCGTGATCGAGTGACGAATCTTCTCCCCCATCGCCTTGGCATCCTCATCCGAGGCGTAGGCGTTTCCATGCCAATGTTCCCGACCATCGCCAACAAAGCGCGGGATCACGTGGAAGTGGAGGTGGAACACGACCTGGCCGCCGGCGGGATCAAGGTGCGCCGGCTTGCGACCTCCCATGCCTTCCACTCCGCCATGATGGAGCCGATGCTTGCGCGCTTCTCGTCGTTTCTGTCGAGCATCCGTTTTCGTGACGCGCGGATCCCCTGGATCTCCAACCTGACGGGAACCTGGATCAGGCCGGACGAAGCAACCGATCCTGCCTACTGGGTCCGCCACCTTCGCGGCACCGTCCGGTTTTCCGATGGATTGCGGACCTTGCTGGAAGGGCAACCGCCGGTACTCCTGGAAGTGGGGCCCGGCCGGACGCTCCAAACCTTGGCTCAACGGCAGCCCGCCGCAGGCACCGTTCCCGTCCTGGCCTCGATCGGCGGGCGGGAGCAGGAGGAGTCGGCCGGTCTGTTGATGACGTTGGGATCGTTGTGGGGCGCAGGCGTGCCGGTGGACTGGAGTGCTCTCCAGGGAGCACGTCCCGGCAGGCGCGTGCCCTTGCCCACCTATCCGTTCGAGCGGCAGCGTTATTGGCTGGAACCGCGGCCGGACAAGGAGGCCGTTCCCGCCCCCGATCGCCGCTCCGAC
>RHKK01000004.1 GCA_008363075.1 Candidatus Uhrbacteria bacterium | reverse complement strand
TGCGCGCCAAACCGTACAAGCCCGCGAAGTACTCGATCACATTTGAAAAGATCAACGAACTCATCGGCGTGCAAGTGAAACCGAAAGAATGCGTTGATACCTTGAAACGCCTCGGCTTCGTCGTGAAGGTAGGGGCAAAGCGCGCTTTGCCCCTACTCACGGCCACGGTTCCCTGGTGGCGCGACCATGACATCGAGGGCGGACGCGATCTCGTGGAGGAAATCGCGCGTGTGTACGGGTACGGGAACCTTCCCGCGGTCTTTCCTGCGGGAAAAACGACGCGTCAACCGACACCGGAACTCGCGCTTGAGGATCGGGTTCGGACGCTCGCGAAAGGCGCCGGATTCACCGAGACGTTTACGTATTCGTTCATCTCCAAGACGATGCTCGAGCGCGTCGGCTACGACGAAAAGCCTCTCCTTCGCGTGCAGAATCCGCTGTCGGCCGATTTCGAATACATGCGGACGAGCCTCCTGCCGTCGCTTGTCGATGTCGTTCTGCAAAATCAGGATCGATTCCGCACGCAAAAACTGTTCGAGGTGCAGCATGTGTATTACCCGACGGAGAAGGGCTGGAAGGAGTTGCCGGATGAGCGTCTCGAATTAGGTGCGGCGGTTCTCGGTGACGAAAAAGCCTGGCGTGAAGCGAAAGGCCTGGTCGAGCACCTTCTGCACGAACTAGGGATTGCGGACGTGACGTGGAAGCGACTCGAGAACGACGTCTTCTGGCATCCGGGACGGACGGCGCAGGCGTGGAAGGGCGTGCATCTGCTCGCGACGGTCGGCGAGCTGCATCCGTCGCTTGCGACCAACGCGGGCATCGAGGGAAGGCTTGCCCTCATCGACATGCCGCTCGGCGAAGTGTTCCATCTTTCCGGCAACGCGCGACCATACGCGACGATTCCGACGTACCCGACATCCAAGCGCGACCTCGCGCTCGTCGTCGCGCATGACACGGAAGTGCAGGATGTCACGCGCGTCCTGCGCGAAGCGGATCCGCTCGTACGATCCGTAGATTGGTTCGACACGTTTACGGGCAAGGGAATGGAATCCGGCAAGAAGTCGATTGCGTTCCATCTGGAAATCGGTTCGGACGACCGGACGCTCGAGACCAACGACGTGGACGCGGTTCTGAAGCGAGTCATCGCGGCCGCCTCCGCCAAGTTCGACGCGAGCGTGCGAGGGTAAACGGTTGGACTGCGATCCTTGATCCAGGATGCTTGATCTCTGACCGCCTGGGATCAAGATTCTAGGATCTAGGATCGAATTTTGCTATACTATTTTCATATGTACATTGATCCACAAGGTCTCTTGTATATCGTCGGCGCGATTAGCTTGCTCTGGGTAACCGGATTTTTGTGCTGGGCGCTGTACGAGACGGCCCGATTCATGCGCCGCGCGAACGGCCTGTTGGAGGAGATACAGGAAAAAGTCGATATGGTCGAGGCGTTTGTCGATGACGTCATCGAAAAGGTCTCCGCCCTGGCGGGATATCTTGACGTGGTGATGAACGTGGGGGAGACCATCGCGGGATTTTTGGGACGGGGGCGTGAGGAGACAAAACCGAAACGCAAAAAACGGCGGCGGTTGCTCGGATTGGGATCCGACGAGGAGTAAAAAACCCGACGGGATGTCGGGAAGTTATTCGGGACGTCGCCATTCCCGGTCGGCTTGGCAGAGCATGCCGCGCGCGGCGCATTTCATGAGGTCGTATCTCGCGTGTCGCTCCACGCGATTTGCCGCCTTCGGCCAGACGCGCGGCAACAGCGCGCGTATGTCATTGACGAGCGATTCCGCGAGCGCTTCATCGTCGCGCTCGCGCGCGTGCGTGGAACGCTTCAGCGTTTTTACGCGGGACGTGATCGCACCGCGCAATCCGCGATCAATAAGGCGGCTGATCAGGATTTCATGATTCGTGTAGAGATGGTCCACCGTCGGCGCCAACTGGTAGTCCAGTCCCTGCGGAGGAGTGAGGCGTGCTCGCGCGACATCGAACGCCAGACACCAGGCGAGCTCCTGCACCTCGATCATACCGTATTCGTGGATCACCTTGAGCGCCCGCCAATCGGCGTGACAGTCCACGTCGGCCACGAAGAGCGCATGCGTGTCTTCATCGTCGTGCTCGATCACGCGCGACCAGACGAGCGCGTCATCGGCGGGCGCTTCCGCGTCTTCGGGAAGCAGGATGACGAAGACCGGGGACTCTCGACGCGTCGACGTCTCGACCTCGATCCGGAAGTCGGCATCGGGATCGAACTCGATATCGGGGTCCCATTCGAACGGCACGGCACGCGCCTCGAACCGCTTGGTGAGCTTCCATGCTTCGGGAAACCCTTTCGTGAGACGCCTCATCTCACGGATGAGCTCTTGCAACGTACGGGGCACTTCACCCTCCTTTTTTAAACGACACTCCTCAACGACACGCCCTTGCATCCTACACAAATCACGCTTGGGATCAAGTCTTGACCCGTCGCGATTTGCGGATCGAGCGTACGGACGTTAGGCTCTCGTCATCACGCGTCCGCAGGCCTTGTGCCGTCAGCGGACACCGCTTATGCCAGACTCCCCAGCCGCGATCGAGAAGTCGCCGTTCGTGCATCTGCACGTGCAGTCGATGTATTCGCTGTACGACGGCATCGGCTCCCCGGACGATCTCGTCGAGCGGGCAAAGGAACTCGGCTACGACGCGATCGCACTCACGGACCGGCATGCGTTGTATGGCGCGGTCGAGTTTTACGAGGCCGCGCACAAAGCCGGCATCAAGCCGATCATCGGCGTGCTTGTGAGCGTCGCGCCGAACAAGCACACGGACAAACGTCCTGGCATCGACAACCATACGTCGAACCTGACGCTCCTGTGCGAGACGAATGAGGGATACCGGAACCTCCTCAAGCTCATCTCCATATCATACCTGGACGGATTTTATTACAGGCCGCGCGTGGACAAGGAGCTGCTGCGCACGCATCGCGCGGGTCTCATCGCCTTGTCCGGCGACCTGAAAGGGGAGATCCCCAAGGCGCTTGCGAGCCATGACATGGAGCGCGCGGAAAAACTCGCCGCGGAATACCGCGAGCTCTTCGGTCCGGATCATTTTTTTCTCGAGCTCCTGCACCAGCCTGAATCGCCGTCGCAAAACGAAGTGAATCAACTCCTGATCGAGCTCGGCAAAAAAACGGGTACGCCGCTTGTCGTCACAAAGGAGGTGCATTATCTCAATCCGGACGACGCCGAAGCGCTGGACGTTCTCGTCTGTATTCATGACGGCAAGACGCTCGATGATCCGAGCCGCAAGTCGCTCGCAACGCTGGATCTCTCGCTGTGCGGTCCCGGCGAGGTCACGAACGCGTACGCGCATCTGCCCGAAGCCGTCGAGAACGCGCGGAAGATCGCGGATCGTTGCGACGTACGGTTTGATCTCGGCACGAACCACTTGCCGGCCTTCGAGGTCCCGGCGGGGGAGACGGCGGATTCGTATCTACGCAAGCTGTGCGAGGCGGGACTGATCGAACGGTATGACGGATCGGAACAACTCACGGAAGCGAAAGAACGCCTCGAATTCGAACTCGCGACCATCGAGCGCATGGGGTTCGCGGCGTACTTCCTAATCGTCGCGGATTACATCAACTGGGCCAAGGACCACGGCGTGATCGTGGGACCGGGGCGCGGCTCGGCGGCCGGTTCGATCGTTGCGTACAGTTTGCGAATCACGAACCTGGATCCGTTGCGCTACGGCCTGCTCTTCGAGCGCTTCCTCAATCCAGACCGCATCTCCATGCCGGATATCGACACGGACTTCGACGACGTGAAACGCAAGGACGTGATCGAGTACGTCTCGCAAAAGTACGGCGTGGACCGCGTGGCCGGGATCATCACGTTCGGCACCATGGCCGCGCGCGCCGCTGTGCGGGACGTCGGCCGCGTGCTCGGCATGACGTTTACCGAAGTGGATCGCGTCGCCAAAGCCGTGCCGCCGCCTGTGCAGGGCCGGCACATCCCGCTCGAAAAATCGAAGAAGGACTCGCCGGAGCTGCGCGCCATGTACGAATCCGACCCGCGCGTGCGACAGCTGATCGATCTCGCGATCAAGCTCGAGGGCACGACGCGCCACGCCTCGCAGCACGCGTGCGGGATCGTCATCTCGCCAGGACCGCTCGTGCATTATTCGCCGCTGCAAAAGGCGCAGGGCGGAGACGTGGACCAGGTCGTCCAGTACTCGCTCCACTCGGCGGAAGTGATGGGCCTGCTCAAGATGGACTTCCTCGGCCTTTCCAACCTGTCCGTGATCCGCGACGCGCTCGAAATTATCGGGGCGGTGTACGGCGACGCGATCGATATGGAAACGCTGCCGCTCAACGATGCGAAGACGTTCGAGTTGCTCGGACGCGGTGAAACGACCGGCGTGTTCCAGCTGGAATCCGATGGGATGAAGAAGTACATCCGCGAGCTCAAGCCGACGGTGATCGAGGACATCATCGCCATGGTCGCGCTGTACCGACCGGGTCCGATGCAATTCATCGAATCGTTCATCGACCGCAAGCACGGACGCGAGAAGATATCGTTCATGCATCCGCTGACCGAGAACGCCCTCGCGCACACGTACGGACTCCCGATCTATCAGGAACAGGTGATGCAAGTCGCGAAGGACATGGCCGGCTTCACCGGCGGCGAGGCCGATACGCTGCGCAAAGCCATGGGCAAGAAGATCGCCAAGCTCATGGCGGAGATGAAGGTGAAATTCGTCGCAGGGTCGATGAAGAACGGCGTGGAACGTGAAACGGCCGAAGCGATTTTCAAGCAGTTCGAAGAATTCGCCGCCTACGGCTTCAACAAGTCGCATGCAGCCTGTTACGCGCTCATCGCGTACCAGACCGCGTATCTCAAGGCGCATTATCCGGACGCGTTCATGGCCGCACTCATGAACTCGGACATCTCGAATCTCGACCGCATCACGATCGAGGTCGAGGAATGTCGTCGCATGGGACTCGACGTGTTGCCGCCGGACATCAACGAATCCTTCAGGGGCTTCGCGGTGGTGAAAGGGACTCGCAAAATCCGCTTCGGTTTGCTCGCGATCAAGGGCATCGGCGAGGACGTGGTGGAGTCGATCTATCGGGAGCGGAAAGCAAACGGCCCGTATAGGGATCTGGAGGACTTCGTGACGCGCGTGACCGGCAAGCATATCAACCGGCGTTCGCTCGAAGCGCTGATCAAGTCCGGTGCGCTTGACCGATTCGGAGACCGCAACCTGCTCTATTTCAACATCGACTCAATCCTCGAACACCAAAAACGCGTCACGCAGGAGGCCGAAACCGGACAAGTGAATTTGTTTGCCATGGGGACGCACGACCGTGCGCCCGGGACGCCCGGTCATGCATCCCTACGATTAAAGCCCGCGCCGCCGGCCGCGACGCGCGACATCCTCTCGTGGGAAAAGGAGCTGCTCGGCCTCTACGTCAGCGCGCATCCGTTCAAGGAATACGCCGAGCGCCTCGCGGGCTTGTACACGCCCATCGCGAAGCTTGGCGAACGCAAGAAAGACAAGAGCGTACGCACGGGCGGGATGTTCACGCAGGCGAAAAAAATCCTGACAAAAAACAACGAGCCGATGGTGTTTACGAAGCTCGAGGATACGACGGGAGAGATCGAGGCCGTGATTTTTCCGCGCGTGTATCGCGACAAACCGGAGCTCTGGGAAGCGGACAAGGCGGTGATCCTGTCCGGTCGCGTGCAGGAAAAGGACGGCGAGCTTAAATTCCTCGTCGAGTCGGGATACGAGATCACGCCGGAGAATATCGAGGAGATCGAGAAATATGTGAATCAAGAATCACGAATCAAGAATCACGATCCGTCCCATGATTCTAGCTTCATGATTCGTGATTCTAAACCTCAACAGGCTGTCACCGTCCGGCTTCGTGCGCATCTCCCCGAAACCATCCTGTTCAAACTCCGCGCGATCTTTGACGCACATCCCGGGCAATACCGCGTCTATTTCAGCGTGGATAATGCGGGCGGCCAGCAAAAAATCCTCTCCTCCTATCGCATCGCCTTCGACGAGCTCGTCGCAAAAGAAGTGGAGGCAATCCTGGGACCCGATTCGATCAAAGCCGATACTAACCTCTAACCATTAACCTTTAACCATTACGAATCGATCCCCGATCGTGTAGAGGTTAACGGTTATTGGTTATAGGTTTAAGTTTACGTTTTACATTTTACGTTTTGCGCTCTTCCGTTTGCGCTCTGCGCTTTACGCTTTGCGCTTTCACGTACTGGCAACCGTCAACCGTTCGCTGTATACTGTGCCCAGGTATGGCAAAAACAAAAAGCCAACGCTCTTTGAGGAGGAAGAAAGGGAACGGCACAGCCGATTTTTGGGCATTCCTCACGATCACCGCATTCCCGCTCGCCATACTCGTCACGTCGGCGATGGGCTTTTCCCAGCTCGGGTCGTTCGTGTGGGGTATGCTTGCGTCCCTCGCGGTGCTCTTCGCGAACTCGATGGCGGAAGGACGCTTGTGGATGTTCGATCCGAAGTGGAAGGCAAGATTTGATCAGCCGGATTTCTCCTTCCGCCTGGCCGTCACCACGGGCGCGATCCTGCTGCTTCTGGAAAGCGCCGTGCTCGTGATGCTGTTCACCGGGAACGTGGAGCGAAACCTGATGAGCATCGTGTTCGAGCGAACGTGCCGAAACCCGGACCCGCATCAGATCGAGTTCTGCCGGTACCTTGACCGCACGTTCGCCCTTCGCGCACGATAGGTACATGGAACCGGCGCCCGAGTCCGCCGCCGATGCCGCGCGCACGGCGTTCGGACGCACCCTCGTCCCGATCGCGCGCTATGTATCGTGGGGCGCGGCCTTCGTCGCGCTGCTCGCGACAATCGCGCTCCTTACCGGTGACGGAACGGGGTCCGTCGCTTTGATCGCGCGCGGCTTTTTCGCGACGGGTCTGTTGCCCGTCGCGACGCTGCTCGGCCTCCTCGGCCTCCTCGTCCTTCCCGTCCGCGAAAGGCTCGCGCTCTTCGCCGTCCTGTTGCTGGTCGCGTGGCTCACGGGTTAAGCGCGGGTCTGCTATCCTTGTGGCCATGAAGATCTCCTTTTACGGAGCCGCGCGCGAAGTCACGGGCTCCTGTTATCTGGTCGAGTCGGCCGGCGGGACGCGCGTCCTCGTGGATTGCGGCATGTATCAGGGATGCAATACCTGCGACGTGAAGAACTTCCGCGAACCGCTCTTCGATCCGAAAACGATCGCTGCCGTGTTTCTCACGCACGCGCATCTCGATCATTGCGGTCGCATTCCCAAGCTGGTCAAGGACGGCTTCCGCGGCAAGGTCTATGCGACGCCGCCGACGGTCGAGCTCGCGACACTCGTGATGATGGACGCGGTGAATATCATGCGGGACGATTTCACGCGCGAAGGGATCGCGATGCTGTACGACGAGAACGACGTACAGCGAGCGACGGCGAGCTTCGTCGGCGTGGACTATAGCCGCGACGTGAAGGTGGGGGACGTGGTCGCGCGACCGAGAGACGCGGGGCACATCTTCGGAAGCGCGTTCTGGGAGCTCGAGGACGGAGAGGGGAAGCGCGCCGCGTTCTCGGGCGACCTCGGCAACCGCGGCAGCAAAATCCTGAAACCGACGGCGCAGCTCTCGGCCGTCGACGCGCTCGTCATCGAGTCGACCTACGGCAACCGCGTCCACGAGGACGAGAGCACGCGAGAGACCAAGTTGCGCGACGTCATCCGCCGGACGATCAAGGAGCGCGGCGTCCTGGTCGTGCCGGTCTTCGCCATCGACCGGACGCAGCAAATCCTCTTCGAACTCAACCATCTCGTCGAGAGCGGCATCCTGCCGGAGGTGCCGATCTATCTCGACAGCCCCATGGCGATCAAGGCGACGGACGTGATCAAATCGTACCCGCAATATTATAATATTGAGGCGCAGGCGCTGGCCGCCAGCGGAGACGACTTGTTCGACTTTCCGGGTCTTGTCCTCACGCGGACGCGGGACGAGTCCAAAGCAATCAACGACGCACCGAAGCCCAAGGTCATCCTGGCGGGATCCGGCATGATGAACGGCGGCCGCATCCAGCATCATCTCGTGCGGTATCTCTCGGACCGGAACTCGACGGTGCTCATCGTCGGGTATCAGGCCCAAGGCACGCTCGGCCGCGATCTCTACGAAGGAAAGAAGGTCGTGAACGTATTGCAGGAACAGGTTCATGTGAATGCGACCATCACGAGTATCGGCGCGTACAGCGCGCATGCCGACCAAAAGAAACTTGAGGAGTGGGTCGTGACGGCCGAGGAGAAGCCGAAGCGCATCCTCGTCACACACGGGGAAGACGCCGCGGCCGTCGCGCTCGCGACGCATTTCCAGAACGACGTCGGGATCCCGGCCGTCGCGCCGCATTACGCCGACACGGTGGAGGTATGACCTGGCTTCTCGCGGCGATCGGCGGACACCTGATGAATGCCACGGCGTTCGTCATCGACAAGTCGCTGCTCACGGCCGCGTTCAAGCGCAGCGGGACGTACGCGTTCGTGATCGGCCTGATCTCGGCGTCGATCCTCGTCTTCCTGCCAACCGTTTCCTGGAACCTTGACGCGGGCGCATGGCTCGCGGTCGGCATATTCGGGTCGGTGTTCGTGGTTGCATTGTGGGCGTTCTTCGAGGCGCTCTCGCGCGCCGAAGCAAGTCGTATCGTGCCCATCGTCGGCTCGCTCGTGCCCGTGTTTACGCTCGTGGATTCCGCCGCCATCCTCGGTGAACGGTTGCCCGTTCGCACGCTGCTCGGCCTTCTCTTCCTCATCGGCGCGACCGTGCTCCTGACGCGTGGCGGCGAACGCGGACATCGCCTGCGCGTCTCGACGGCCGGCCTGTGCGTCGTGGCGGCGTTCCTGTTTGCCGCATCATCCGTCAGCGGAAAATACGCATTCGAACATGTGCCGTTCCTGGACGCCTTCGTTCTTTCGCGCCTGTTTGCGCTCGCGTTCGCCGCCGCGATCCCGGTCGTGTCTCCGCACGCGCGCCGAGAGATCGCCTCGCTCCTGCGCCCCGGCCGCCATCCGACCGGTCCGCAACCCGGCCACGTACTGCTCATGGCCGCTGGGCAGGCAAGCGGCGCGGTCGGCTTCGTCGGCGTGCAATACGCGATCTCGCTCGGCAGCGCGACGGTCGTCAACGCGCTACAGGCCGTACAGTACGCCGCGATCGTGCTTGTCGCATGGCTTGGAGGGAAACGCTTTTCCGCGCTGCTCAAGGAAGATCTCTCGCGAAAGACGCTTCTCCTCAAAGGGATCGCGATCGTGCTGGTCGGCATCGGTCTCGTGTTGGTGGGCTTGCCGGCGGCGTAGTATCCTTTGTGTATGAAGAAACGATCCTTCTTTTCACGCGTGCCGCGCTGGTCCATGGCCGCATGGATTTCGATCCTCGCAGGACTCGCGCTTCTGTGCTTCTTCTTCGCTGGCTCGCCGCCTCCGGCCGATACCGATTACGGCTTCACATGGAGCATCACGTACGCGCGCACGCTCGGACTTGATCCCGATCGCGGACTGGAAACGGCGCTGCGGGACCTAGCACCGGACCGCATCCGCATTCCCGCTTACTGGAGAGAGATCGAGGCGAAGCGGGGGACGTACGACTTTTCCGCGCTCGACCGGCAGCTCGACATCGCCGCGCGGTTCGAGACGCCCGTCATCCTCGCCGTCGGCTCGCGCGTACCGCGCTGGCCAGAATGTTGGGAACCGGACTGGGCCGCGCGCCTGTCCGACGTGAGTGAACGGCATCGGGTGCAGTTGGCATACCTCGTCGCGCTGTATGCCCGATACAAGGACCATCCGGCCGTTGCCGCCTGGCAGGTGGAGAACGAATCGTTTTTTGATTATTACGCCGCATGCCCCGGACTCACACGCGGCATCGTGCTCGACGAAATGCGCTTCGTGCGCGGCGAAGAGGCGAAACGCGACACCCCCAGACCCGTGTACACGACCGACTCAGGCGAATGGTCGCTATGGATCGGCTTCGCGGGAGAGACGGACGGCGTCGGCGTCAGCGTCTATCGCGCCGTCGCCACGGAATACTTCGGTACGTTGCGCCATTGGTACATCACGCCGATGCTGTACTGGCGGAAGGCACAGCTGCTCAAGCCGTTCATCGGCGAGGTGTACATCAGCGAGATGCAGATGGAACCTTGGACGCTGCGCGAGATCCAGAACACGCCGCTTCTCGATCAGTTCAAGACGTTCGATCTCGCGCAGATGGAACGGAGTTTCCGCTACGCGACCCGTCTCGGCTTGCCGGCCGTGGATTTTTGGGGCGTCGAATGGTGGCTCTGGATGAAGGAAACGCAGGGGCATCCGGAATTTTGGGAGAAGGGAAAGGCGTTTTTCGATGGCCAGCGGTAACGCCGGGATACCCTTGACAAAAAGGGTGGTTTTTGTTATGAAGACGCCACCTCCAACAGAGGAGTTCTATCGAGTGAAGCCCGTGACCATGATCGTGGATTGCGCCTCCTTCCTCCTCGTCGACGACAACGCGCTCGAGCTCCCCGCGGCCTGAACCTGCGCGCGGGCCTCGTGCCACCGCACTTTCCCGGTGCAACTCCGGGATACAAACACGCCGGCTCCGGCCATGCGTGATCTGGGTGGGACCTACATCCCTGTACGACAGACGACCTGAACCGACAGGCAACTCCCACCGGGCCAAACCGGTCCACTGACCCCACGGTACTCCCGTGGGGTTCAGTCTTTTTATTAAACGGATATTGCCCACGATTGACGAAATCTCTTTTTTTGCGTATCCTTCGCGAACCGTTTGTCATTCCGACCGAAGCGTAGCGGAGCGGAGGCATCCCTTCGGACAGAAGAGATCCCTCGGCTTCATTTCATTTCGCTCGGGATGACGACGCAAGAATCTATGTCTGACATCCGCAATATCGCCATCATCGCCCACGTTGACCACGGGAAAACCACCCTGGCCGACGCGCTTTTGAAACAGAGTGACTCTTTTCGTGAAAAGGGACTCGAAGGCGAAACGATCCTCGACATGAACCCGCTCGAGCGCGAGCGTGGTATTACGATTTTGGCGAAAAACTGCGCGGTGGCCTACAACGGCGTGAAAATCAACATCGTGGACACGCCGGGACACGCCGACTTCGGCGGCGAGGTGGAGCGCGTGATGAACCTCGTGGACGGCGCGCTCTTGCTCGTCGACGCGAAGGAGGGTCCGATGCCGCAGACGCGTTTCGTGCTCAAGAAGGCGATCGAGGCCGGCCACCGCATCATCGTGGTCATCAACAAGATCGATAAACCGGACGCACGCCCCGACTGGGTTGTGGATCAGGTGTTCGACTTGTTCGTCACGCTCGGCGCGTCCGACGCGCAAACGGATTTTCCGATCGTGTATGCGTCGGCCAAGCAGGCCAAGGCCGGACTCGAGAACAACCTCGACGCCATGACGGATGTCAAGCCGCTGTTTGAGACGATTTTGAAAGAGATTCCGGAACCGAAAAACGATTCAAACGGTCCGCTGCAAGTCTCCGTCGCCAACATCTCCTACGACAACTACAAGGGGAAGACCGGCCTTGGCCGCGTCGTGCGCGGAACCTTCAAGCCGGGACCCGTGATGTGGATCAACCGAGACGGCGTCGCGGCTCCCGCGAAAATCACGAATGTCTTTACGTTCATCGGTCTCGGCAAGGCCGAGGTCGCGGAAGCGCCGGCCGGAGACATCGTCTCGTTCGCGGGCATCGAAGGGCTGAACATCGGCGAAACGGTTGCGGATGTGAACCAGCCGGAAGCGCTGCCCGTCATCAAGATCGAGGAACCGACCGTCAAAATGACCTTTGCCGTGAACACCTCGCCGTTCGCGGGACAGGAAGGCGAATACGGCACGTCGCGCAACATCAAGGAGCGCCTTGACCGCGAACTGCAAAACGACGTCGCGCTGCGCGTCGAAACCGGATCGGGTGACGGTTCGTTTATCGTCAGCGGTCGCGGCGAGCTTCACCTGTCGATCTTGATCGAACGCATGCGTCGCGAAGGATTTGAGCTTCAAGTCTCGCGTCCGCAAGTCATCTTTAAGGAAGAGAACGGACAGAAGACGGAACCGTTCGAGGAAGTCTCGATCGAATGCCCGGAAGGCGTGAGCGGCTCGGTGATCGAAAAAATGGGCCGCCGCAAAGGCGACATGAAGGACATGCGCGTGGAAAACGGCATTGCGTATCTCCAATTCGAAATTCCGACGCGCGGTCTCATCGGCTATCGCACGGAATTCATGATGGACACGCGCGGACAGGGGATCATCAACTCGTTGTTTCTCGGCTATCGTCCGTTCGTCGGCGCGATCGACGGGGCGCCGCACGGTTCGCTTATCTCGCATGAAACGGGGGAGTCAAACAGTTATGGCTTGCTTGCCGCGCAAGAACGCGGACAGATGTTCATCGGGCCGGGTGTGAAGGTGTACGAGGGTATGGTGGTCGGGCAAAACGCCAAGGCGGAAGACTTGATCGTCAACGTGTGCAAGGAAAAAAAGCTCTCCAACATGCGCTCCAAGGGAGACGGTGTCGCGGAAGGATTGACGACACCGCGCAGCATGTCGCTCGAAGAAGCACTCGAATACCTCGGCGAGGACGAGTTGCTCGAAGTCACGCCGAAATCGCTGCGCATCCGCAAGACGTTCCTGAAGGATTTCGAACGCAAGCGCGACCAGCAGAGCAAAGGAGCGTAAAAAGAGCCCCGTCCGGAGAACCCGGGCGGGGCATTGTGTTCAGGGGGTCCTGCCGACCAGGACGACGAGCCGCTTCTTGTCGTCGATGCCGAGCGGGATGTTCCCGGTCAGCCAGAGATCATGGTACGGCTTGAAGCGATCGGCCAAAGACCGGTCTTCGCTGAACGTGTACGCTGCCGCGATGCCGAGGGTCAACCGAAGCGAGTTCTTCAGGCGTCGCCCTAAGCCCCGCCCGGGTTCTCGCAAAAAACGGAGATCCAGTGCCCGCACCATCCGCCGTTGCAGAGTGGTCCACTCGGCATTCGTCCTCTGATGATGGGCATCGAACATAGTCTCACCTAGCGTTCCGAGGAATCGCTCGCGGCAGGTCCGATCGATGTCCCACAAGGGCCTCACATCGCGGGCGAGAGATCCACGCCCCATGGGCGGCTCCTCGACCGTGTGGATACCCGCGAAGTACCACCAAAAGATGGCGTCCTTCGCACGCGGCTCGAAGTCTTCGATCAGCGGCTTCAGTGCGAGCGCCCGCCCCTGGAACGGTCGGAGAATTTCCACAATCCTCGCTCCGTTCTTGGGGTACCCCTTCAGCCAAAAGGCCTCATGTGACGCAACCCTCTCCTGTTGAAACTCCATGCATCCGACCTCCTTGCGATTCAAACTTATAACAAAATAATCCTTTTGTCAATCCGTTCGGATTAAAAAAGCCCACCGAGACCCGGTGACTTTTTCATCTCAATTCATCCACATGTGATAAGATAAATGTACCAAGTTCATGTCAGTCAACCACAAGAAATACTCCCGCAAGGGGGTATTTTGTTTGTAAATAAAGAACCCCGTCCGGAGATCCGCCAGTTGGCGGAGGGAACGGGGCTTTTGCATCGCGTCAGTCCGCGACTATGTCGCGTGCTACGCGACGAGGACAAGGAGGTTGCCCTCTGCGTCGAACCCGACGGGAAAGTTGCCGGCGAGCCAGAGATCGAGGACTGACTTAAACTTGGCAGCTTCCTCGGGTTTGTCATCAAGGATGAAGCAGCACGGATAGAAGAGTAGCGGCATCAGCAACGGCCAAACCGGCTCGAGCAAAACTTCGACCGATACACTCATTGAGGCTCTGAGCACATCGCCACGCGGACCCCAACACACGGGTCCAAGCAAGACCTTGGATGAAGTCATGAGCGAATGTCCGATCGGACACTTGATGTCAACCCCGGGTGTCTTCAGGTCGCTCCTTCTAACTCGGACGCCTGCTAGAATACGCCAGAAGATCGCGGTTTCCGCACGCTCGTCGAGTCCGGGGAGCGTGGGCTTCAGCTCCGGCTCCCAGTCGTAGAACGGAAGGAGGAAATCCATCAACTCCTGACCCTTACCTGGAAATCGCTGCTCCCAGATGGGGTCGTAAGCCTTTTCCATGGAACGTCTCCTGTCATCCGTGCCGAGCTAAGCTCGGTGGAGGAGAAAGCCGTGATCCGCACGGCGCGGTGGCCTCTGCTTATAATATAAATCACTCTTTGTCAATCCGTAGCCCTGCGACATTGACCCTCACGCACCCGATGTGATAAGCCGAACATCACGCACCGTGAAAGGAGGAAAAGCATGAACGAAGAGAAGCCATACGTCGTGATCTTGGGCGGAACCTCGGGCCTCGGCGCCGCGATCGCGGCGGAGTACGAGCGAACGGGGAGGGCCATCGTCGTCCTCGGCAGGACGGCGCAAGACACGTTCAAAAGCGATGCCTGGCCTGTGAAGGAGCTCGATGCGGACAACTTCCGGGGCTTGCCCGGACGCGTCGGTCCGCCGCCGCGTCGCTTCGGAATCCCGACGGATCTGTCGAAAGAGGCGAGCGTGTACCAGGCCTTCGAAACCCTGAACCACTTGAGCATGCGCTTCAGGATGGTTTTCCCGACGCTCTACTGGTGCGCCGGGGTTCTGAAGCGTGCGAAGCTCGAAGCGCAAGGCTGGCGTGATATCCACGAGATGATCGACGTCAACCTGCGCAACCCGCTCATGCTCGTTCGCAACCTGGGTGGCGAGCCGCGAACGACGGGCGGGACGTTCCATCTCGTGACGGTCGCCTCCACCACCGGCCTTTCCGACTCGCCGCGCGAGGACGAGGCCGTGTACGCGGCGACCAAGGCGGCGCAGGTGTCGTTCACGCGCGCCGTCGGGAAGGGGAACGCGGATCCGCATTTCAGGGTATCGCTCTTCTGTCCGGGTGGCATGCAGACGCCGTTCTGGATGAACGCCCCGAACGTCGACACGTCGAGCTTCCTCGATCCGAAGAAGGTCGCGGCAGCGATCGTGACCGACGTCGAGAAGCAGACCGAGTCGTACTACGAGCGCACCATCCCGCGCGGCAGTCTCTGAGCACCGATCGATAGATCGGTTTTTTGTTTCAACTTCGGGACTGATCGGTTATACTTTTCATGATCTATACTGCTTATATGCGGATTCGATACGCGGTCGCGGCGGCGGGGACCATAACGGGACTCTTGTACGGACAAGGCGCGCTTGCGTACCACCCGCAAGACGTGCCGGTCCGGCCCGAGCACCGCCGAAGCGCGGAGGTGACGCTTTGGAGTGCGGACTTCACGGATCGCCAGCGATTTGCGACCTTTCCCGCGGCGCATGTCCGCGGAGGATTCCTTGCCTCCGGCGACGTCACGGGAGACGGAGCGCCCGAAATCGTGATCGGTGCGGGCACGGGCGCGCCCGCTGAAGTCCGGGTCTATTCAACGGACGGCAAACTCTTGAAAATCTTTTATCCGTACGCACGCACGTTCAAGGGCGGCGTCCGCGTGGCCGTGGGCGATCTCGACGGCGACGGCAAAGCCGAGATCGTGACGGCGCCGGGACCGGGCATGGAGCCGCTCGTTCGGCGTTTTGCCTGGGACGGTTCGTACACGAAACCGAACGGATTTCTCGCCTACGCGGAGTCGCTTCACGTCGGCATCCGGGTCGCGGTCGGCGATCTCGACGGCGACGGCAAAGCCGAGATCGTGACGGCGCCGGGACCGGGCGGCGGACCGCATGTCCGCGTGTTCGACGGCGCGTTCCGGAACCTGAACCTCGACTTCTTCGCGTTTGACGAAGGCATGCGCGACGGCATCGTTCCCGCAATCTTGCGCACACCGGAAGGCTCCATGATCGCCGTCGGCGTCGAGTCGTGGTCGGAACCGGTCGTCAAGCTGTTCCGTCAAACGGCCGGCGGCATGTATGCGGCCTATTTCGAGTTTCTCGCGTTTGACCGCGCCTGGAGAAGCGGCGTGGCGATCGCCGCTTTTGACCGCGACGGCGACGGGTTCGATGAAATCGCCGCCCACGGAAACGGGGGAACGAATGCCGAACTGCGGGTATTCTCGAGAAACGGCGACCTGTTCGGCAAGTATCTCGTCCAGGATCCGCATTATCGCGGCGGCTTGTCCGCAACGCAAATCCGTGCGACACACGGATCTTCGCGGCTCGCCACCGTCGCGCTCGTTCCGCTCGTCTCGGGGCCGCTGACGCAGGAGAAGGCGATCCATGTAAACCTCACGGAACAACGCGTGTATGCGTATGAACGGGGGAGGATCGCTCGGACATTCCTGACTTCCACCGGCACGACAAAATATCCCACGCCCGTCCTCAACACATGGGTTCGTAATAAAGTCGACGTCAAACGATATCGGTGGGTGTATGGTCCGGGCCATCCGGACAACTACGATTTGCCCAACGTGAAATGGAACCTTCAGATTTTCGGGCCGTATTACATCCACGGCGCGTATTGGCATAGCAACTTCGGCCATCGCATGTCGCACGGATGCATCAATCTTCGTAATACGGACGCCGAATGGATCTACGGCTGGGCCGAGGTCGGCACTCCCGTTCGGACGTTTTATCAGCATCCGCCGCAAGATGAACCGGCATACGAAGTCACATTGACGAATCGGTAAGGAGTTATCCACAGGCCGAACTTGACGGCTTTTATAGGAGGAGTAATGTGCCTCATGCACTTTGAGAACGACCACATGTTCCCTGATCCCTGTCCGACATCAAATCGGGCACGGATCCGGGAACGTGTGGGGCTCGAACCGAACGACTTGGCCGATCGCCTCCGGGCGTGAGGCTGCGGAGCAATCCGTGAGTCGCAAGGCGAGAGTCAACGCATTCGTGGATCGAAGCGGCATCGCTTCTTCCGGTCGTCGAGGGTCACCTCGGACGGCGCGCAGTCACGAGGGGAACCTCGAGGCTGATCCGGCCGCAGGCCTGCACGCGCTTCGGCGCGATGAGGACTGCCGCACGGCAGCGGAAGACGCGCTTCGGCGCGAGTCATGCCATCATCCCAGGATGCGGGAGCGTAACGCGAAGCTCTGACAGGCGTGAGCCTGACGGGGAGAAAGACGAAAGGAATCGCGTCCAACGACGGACGCGACGAGGTTCGTCCTAGCGTGACGGGCTAGCCACGGCACACCCGCCTCTCTCACTCGATGCGGCTCGTCTCCCCCGACGACCGTTCGCGAAACGCCCGAGCTCCGGCTCCGGCACGAGAGTACGCTCCACACATTCCCACCTTCTGAGGCGGTACCTAGCGATTGAGCCTAGCTCAAGCGCCAAGGGCCGCCCGTTCTTATTATCCAAATTTCATCCCTCCAACGGCTGGCCGATCGTGTAGTTGATCCAGAACTCATCGGGTACGTCGCGGACAAGACCCGCCCACGCGGGACCCCACAACTCCGTCGCGCGCAACTCGGACGGAACCCAGCGCAATGTGCCGAACACGTCCACCACGACATATACCTGCGGCGCCGTGCGCAATTTTACGAGCGTTCCTGGCTTGAACGTGGCATTTCTCGTCAACCGATACCCGGCAAGCGCATCCGCGTCATACAACCGAATGTCCGAGAAATCCGGAAACCATGAGAAAAACGTCAGGTCATTGGGGAAGGCGAGACGCGTGCCATCGACCATGATGCAATACACGGATGACACGGCATGCGTTCGACCGAGCGACGAACATCCGAGGTTGTCTTGAGTGATGAAAACCGCGCTCCGGTGATAGCGGTCCGGATCGGCGTGCGTGAAGTACGTGTCGTGCTCGTTGAATCCGAACGTATCGAGCCAGGTCATGACGGCGCGGATGTCCACGAGTTCGTAATATACGGTTTCGTTCCCTTGCGAGTCGGTCAGCGTAACGATGCGCGTCGGGATGCCGATCAGCCGGCCGAGATCGTCGAATCCCGCGCCGCCGGAGTCGCCCGGATTCACCTCCGCGTCGGTTTGGATGAATCCCGCCACGAAGTCCAGAATCGTCCCGGAATGTGTGAGGAGGCGGTCGCGCATCCCGGAGTAGCCGTACACGTGCACGCGGTCGCCCTTGAACGGAAACTCGTACGTCACGGCGGACGGATACGGCCTCGATAGCGCGGTTTGACCGATCGGAGCGCCGATCTGCAGCATCGCAAAGTCCTGATTCAATTTTTCGTTAAAGACGGCGCGGATCACCGAGGCGCGATAATAGATTTGCGGCCGGCCGGATATGTCCGCAAAGGCGACTTCGCAGGAGGGCTTGATGGTACCGGTATGGATATCCATGGCCACGTGGCCATTGGTCAGTACATAGCCTTCGTGACCGTTGATCACGGTGCCGGAGCCCTGACTCGTGCCGCAGGCGACCCAGACGACCGCCTGCTTCGCGTCCGCCAGCGGGTCGATCGATTGCGCGCGGACGGGGACCGCCCATGCGCCCGTCAACAGCAGGAAAGGGAAGAGCCGGCGAATGAACGCGTGCATGCGCATAGTATGCGACAATCCGGGGCGGATGTTAAGCGGAAAAACGGTTCTTGACGGAGAGGCGTAAACAAGGCGAAATGGGAAAAGAGGTCCGGATGGACCTCGTCGCATTTTTCCCATCGAAAGACGAAGGAGGTGAGCGATGATCTTTCCGATCATGTGTATCGCTCTCGGTCTGGGGGCGCTCTTGGCCCCGCGCACCGGGCCATACGCCCTACGCATGGTGTCCCTTCTCGCACGTCTCCTGAGACGGATGAACTTCTCGGGAGCGACCCTGCCGACGCAACACGCGCTCGACACGCCCTACCGCGACTCCAAGGATGCGCGGATCCGTGCGCTCGAGGAGGAGGTCCGGAGGCTTCACGCCCGGCTTCGCGAAGCGGAGGACAAGACGCACGCTCGAAGCCGGGTGGAGATCACGCAATGGCCTTGGGCCAAGGCGGTGGCGGCGGCCGGCTGCGTCGTCGCGGCCAACTGGATCGTCCTCGGCAGCGTATGCTTCATTCCGTCGCATGCGACGGAAGCCGGGTGGCGGCACCGTGTCGAACCGCCGCCAACCATGGCACCGGTCCCCGTGCGCACGTCCGGCGGAGAGATCCCTGTGGCGATCCCGCGCTCGTACGTGATCGTCCTGTTCTCGGCGACGGACCGTGGGCGCTGCTACGACGGCGTTCTTACGCTCGAACCGACCTATGCCATCGTGCAGACGGATCGGTTCGAGTGGGTTCAGATCGTTTGGGTCCGTCTCGTCTCCGCATACGACGTACCCCGACCGCATCTTCAGCTCTGATCCCCAAGGGATCTTTTTTTGTGATCAAAGAGCCCAAGCGTCAGAGCTTGGGCTTGGTAGGATCGTCGCGAGGGGACGGAGGAGGCGGTTCGATCGTGTCGCGCAGGTCCTCGTCCTCGCAGCGCGGGTCGGGACGACCCGAGCCGAGACGGCGGACCTCGACCGCCCCGTTGGACGGGTGACGGACGCGTACCGGAAGCGGATGCTTCCCGACGGCGATCTCGAGCGTCTCGTCCTCGCGCGTCGGTGACGACGAGACGCCGAGCGGCGGCGTGGGCGGCCCCGTCGCCGTGGGCTCGTCCTCGTCCGCACCGATGACGGGTAGGTCCGCGGCCGAGCGCCGGCTCGTCCTCGTCCCGAGGAACAGGCCGAGCTCGACGGCCGTCCGGAACGAGGCTTGATGCGCATCGAGGCGCAAGACGAACGCGGAACGGCTTTCGGACTCGCAGCCGTCCAGACTCGCGTACGGCACCCGGAACCAGCCGTCCTCCGAATCACTGCCGGAGCCGACGAGCGACGGCCACAGGTCGTCCGGCACGACCACAACCTTCCGGGCGCGCCGCAGGTCCGGCACGAAGTGGTCGAGCGTACCGAGCGAGGACAGTGTCCCGGCCAGCGTCTGGTGGAACCAGGCGAACAGGACCAAGGGGCCGTCCCAGTCCGACGCCATCGCGCGGAGCCATGCGTGAACATGCGATAGGGCGCGCCGGCGAGCGCCGGCATCGAGCGTCCGAATCGTCTCCGGCGTTACCTCGAGCCTGGCCACCCGCAGCAGATCCTCGAAGCACAAGGCGTGCCCGTCCGTGGGAAAGAACGAAAACAATCGAACGATGAGGGTTCTCTTCTTCGAATCCATCCGAACCTCCGCGCACAGGGAAGCAGAATATGCTACAAAAATCAAGGGAAAACGTGACGCGTTCCCCATCGCGCTTTCGTGTGTTATCGTTTCACGCGTTCTATGAGACGCGAAGTCGTGCTCGATATCGAGACGCAAAATACGTTCCAAGACGTCGGCGCATATAACCCTTCGTTACTCAAGGTTTCTTTTGTCGGATGCTATTTTTACGAAACCGATACCTTCGAAGGCTTCTTCGAACAGGATCTGCCGAAACTGTGGCCGAAGCTCGAGCGCGCGGATCGGGTCATCGGGTACAACCTCGTCGGGTTCGATTACCCGTGCTTGCAAAGCTACTACACGGGGGACATCATGCGATTACCGACCGTCGACCTTCTTGTGGAGATCGAACGGCGTCTCGGCTTTCGTATCAAACTCGATGACGTCGCCCAAGCGACGCTCGGGGTGGGGAAGTCGGGTCACGGTCTGATGGCCGTCGAGTATTGGCGCAACGGCGAGCTCGACAAGCTGCGCGACTACTGCCTTCAAGACGTGAAGGTGACGCGTGACGTGTACGAACACGCGCTTCATCACGGCACCGTCGCGTTCAATAACAGACAAGGGCAACGGCAGGAAATCCCGATTCCGCTCGAGCTGCCGGAACCCGCGCAGCGTCCGGCGATCAACTTAAGCCTGGGATTCTAGGTTATCCACATTCCAAGCCGAACGAACCGTTTTTCCAAGGGTTTCGACGAGTTGTGTCGTCCACTACATCTTGTGGTAGAATCGAAATTGCACCACTAGATGTAGTGGACGGGTCATCTCGGAAGCGTTTCACGCGAATGGTTCGACCGGGCGGCGACACGCCGCGCGACACACCGGACCACGCTCCCGAAGGCCCAGCACGGACGCGATTTGACGCGTCTCTTTTCCTGACTTATGACCCCGACTCCCATCTCGGGCGATGCCTTCGTGCCGCGCCGCCGCCGGCTGGCCGACGAACGCAAAGCCATCACGCACAAGTTCCAGATCGGTCCTTGCGAGGGCTATTTGACGGTTGGTCTTTATGAAGACGGCCAGCCGGGCGAGATCTTCATCACGCTTACGAAAGAGGGGAGCGCGATCGCGGGCCTCGTAGACTCATTCGCGACCGCGATCTCGATCGGCCTGCAGTACGGCGTACCGTTGAAGGTCCTGTGTAACAAGTTCATCCACGCCCGCTACGAACCGTCCGGCGCGACGCAAAATCCGAATATCCCGCAGGCAAAATCCATCGTGGACTATATTTTCCGCTGGCTCGCGTTGAAATTCCTGACGCCGGAGGAGCGGCAATCCATCGGGATGTACCAAGAGGTCAAGGAGTCCGCCCCTTCCGTCCCGGCCGCCGCCTACGAACCCGCGCCTTCATTCTTGTCGCGGCTCGACACGCCCGCCTCGTGACGCCGCGTATGACTCCGCTCTTTGGCGCCTGTCCGCTTCTCACACATCGTCCGTTTTATCGGCCCTTCGAATATCCGCAATTTTTCGAGTATTTCCAGAAGCAGAACCAGGCGCATTGGCTCCCGATCGAGGTTCCGATGGAATCGGATATCACGGATTATCGCTTTACGCTCTCCGCGGAGGAAAAAAACCTCGTCATCCAGATCCTGCGCTTCTTCACGCAAGGCGACATCGAGGTCAATAACAACTACAACACAAAACTCATCCCCGCGTTTCCCAAACCTGAAATCAAAATGATGCTTTCTGCCTTTGCCGCCATGGAAAGCACGCATGTATGGGCGTATTCATATTTGAACGACTCGCTCGGGCTTCCGGAGAAAGAATATTCGGCGTTCCTCGAATTCGAAGCGATGCGCAACAAGTACCAGTACATCCAGACGTTCGACGTGCGCTCCGTGGAAGAGCTCGCGCTGAATCTCGCGGTGTTCGGCGGCTTCATGGAAGGTGTAAGCCTGTTCTCGAGTTTTGCGATTCTGATGAACTTCCCGCGTCTCGGAAAACTGAAGGGCGTGGGACAGATCGTGACCTGGAGCATCCGCGACGAGACGCTGCACAGCCAAGGCGTCTGCCACCTCTTCCGGACGTTGGTGGGGGAGAACAAGCACATCTGGACGGACGAATTCAAACGGACGCTCTATCGGGCTTGCGAGGACATGGTGAAACTGGAGGATCATTTCATCGATACCTGTTTCGCCATGGGCGCGGTGCCCGGACTCAAACCGGAGGAGGTCAAGCAGTACATCCGCTACACGGCCGACAAAAAGCTGAACGATCTCGGTCTCGACAAGGCGTACAACGTCACGAATCCGCTCTCATGGCTCGACGTGATGGTCAACGCGAAGGAACACACCAATTTCTTCGAAAATCGTGCGACGGAATACGCCAAGGGCGCGGTCGTCGCGGATTGGTAGCAGGTCTTGAAACGTGAAACTCATAAATCGCAAAGCCAAAAGCTAAAAGCTAGAAGCTCGCACTGAACTCTGACAACTGCCCTTTATGTCCTACACCAACGTCATCGACGCCCTCTCCAACAACGATCTCACGGCCGCGCGGGATCTGCTTTTGGCCGATATCAAGCGTGACACGGCCGGCAAACGCAGCTGGGATTGTCCGCATTACACGGCGGACCGGGCGGTGCATGAGAGCATCAAAAAGACGACGGAATTCGAGGATCGCGCGACGTATTTCGGATTGGAAAACTTGCGCGACCGTTACATGCTCCGTGATGCGGACGGAAATCTTTGCGAAGACCTGCAGGAGTTCTATGCGCGCGTCGCGACGGGACTTTCGCGCGGGGATGCGGGACTCGCGCAGCGTCTGTACGACTACATGGCGCGCTGCTGGTACGTACCTGCCTCGCCGACGATGATGAATATCGGAACGAAGAAGGGCCTGCCCATTTCCTGCTTTCTCAATACGGTTCCCGACACGCTTGAAGGGATTTTCGACATCTACCGCGAAAACGCGTTCCTTTCGAAATACGGCGGCGGTATCGGGACGGACTGGTCGCAACTGCGCGGTCAAAACGCCCCGCTTAAAGCGAGCGGTCTCAAATCGTCCGGCGTGATTCCGTTCCTCAAAATCATGGATTCCGAAACGATCGCCATCTCGCGCAACTCGATCCGGCGCGGAGCGGCCGCGGCGTACCTGCGCATCGATCATCCGGACATCGAGGACTTTCTGGAGATCCGCAAGCCGACCGGCGGCGACATCGACCGCAAATGCCTCAACATCAACCACGGCCTCGTCATTACCGACGAATTCATGAAAGCCGTGGAGGACAATCGCGAATACGATCTCATCGATCCGCATTACAAAACGGTGACGGGCAGACTCAACGCGCTCGAAATCTGGCGCAAGATTTTGACGATGCGCGCCGAGACGGGGGAGCCGTATATCATCTACATCGACACCGTGAACCGCGCACTGCCGCCGCACCACAAGGAGAAAGGCCTCGTCGTGCGTCAGAGCAATCTGTGCACGGAAATCGTGCTGCCGACGGACGAGACGCGCACGGCCGTTTGCTGCCTCGGGAACCTCAACATCGAGAAATGGGAGGAATGGAAGGACAAGATTGAACAGATCACCTATGACTGCGTCACCGCGCTCGACAACAATCTCGAGACGTTCTGCGAAATGGCGGATCCGATCGAGTTCAAGAAGGCGGTCAATTCCGTACGGCACGAGCGATCGATCGGTTTGGGCGTCATGGGCTATCACGGCTATCTCATGAGTCGGATGGTACCGTTCGAGAGCGTCATGGCGCGCAATATCAACAAGGAAGTCTTCTCGACGATCCAAAAACACGCCCATGCCGCTTCGGAGCGCCTCGCTCGCGAGCGTGGGTTGCCGCTCGACGGGGGAACGAGGCGGAACTCATACGTCACGAGCATCCAACCGACGGCGTCCACGAGCTTCATCTGCAACGAGGCGACGCCGTCCATCGAACCGATTTCCGGCAACGCGTTCCTGCAAAAGACGTTGTCCGGCAGCTTCCTCTACAAGAACAAGCATCTCGTGAAACTACTCGAGTCGAAGGGGATGAATACGAACGAGACGTGGAAGAAGATCATCGCGGACAAGGGAAGTGTGATGAACCTCGAGGGGCTGACGCCGGAGGAGAAGGCCGTGTTCCGCACGCCGTACGAGATGAATATGCGCGAACTGATCCAGCAAGCCGCGGATCGACAGCCGTATATCGACCAAGCGCAGTCGCTTAATCTGTTTTTCCCGACACCGATCTCGGGCAAATACCTGCATGAGGTGCACTTGCTCGCTTGGAAACTTGGCGTGAAGAGCTTGTACTACCTCCGTTCCGCCGCGCCGATCCAGGCCGAGTCGATCGACGCGCAATCCATCAAGCGAGATGTGGCCAACGAGGAATGTGCGGTGTGTCAATGAAAAAAGCCCCGGGGTATTCGGGGCGGGTCACTTCAGGCAATGGGCGACGAGGATGCGACGGTGGCCGTAGAACCGGAAGCGGATGAGCCGGCGCGTGCCGGGGTCCACTTCGATCTCGCCCTTGAAGCTGTGACGCTTCGCGGGATCCGGTGCGGCGCCGAGCGCCACGATCGAGGGCTGCACGTGCGACCACAGCGTGTCGCACAACGGTATGAAGATACGGTGGGGCTTGCCTGCCCCTGGCTTGGCGAAGGCCTCCCGGAGGTGATCCCCCAGGGCCCGCCGAGTTGCTTCTGCGACGTCCATTGGGCACCTCCAGGCCTTTCATCTATCATGTCTATTCTTCCTCGTCAACCAACACCGCGGGGTCTTCTTCCTTCAGTTCTTTTTCGAGACGGTCGAGCTCCTTCAGCTCGTCGAGCTCTTCCGGCTCATCCTCTTCCTCGTCCTTTTCCTCCTCCGGCTCGCCCTCTTTGCTTTCCTCCTCTTCCTCATCCTCTTCCTCATCGTTCCCGATAAGGTGCATGCCTAAAGCGGCAAGGTTTTCCGATTCCGGGTCCTCATCGAGGCCCTGCATGTCGCGATCCCAGCTCGAGGGACCGGTGGGGAGATTGATGGCGTTCATAGCGATGTGTTTTTCGATCAATGCGGCGAAGATACAAACTCGTGGCAAAGTTTGCAAGAGCCGCGCCGGTGGGCCAGAATACGGACATGAACGACATCGTCGCTTTGTTTGTTATCTGCGCCGTTTTGGTGGCCGGTTTCGCGATCCTGGTCTGGCTCCTGACACGCCGGCAGGGGAGCGGGTCCGCAATCGATCCGCAGGCTCTTCTCATGCTCCAAAACCGCCTGGAAGCGCTGGACCAGGACCTCCGACAGACGTTGTCCGAGAACGTCCGCACGCAACAGGCGTCGAGCCATCACATGACCGGCGCCGTGCGCGACGTGACGGAGCGGTTGGCAAAAATCGAAGAAACGAATAAGCAGGTGCTGAATTTTTCCGGCCAGCTTGAGAATTTGCAGCGCATCCTCACAAACCCGAAGCAGCGCGGCATCCTCGGCGAGTATTATCTCGAGACGCTGCTCAAAAACGTCTTCGCACCGGATCAATACGAGATGCAATACAAGTTTCGCGACGGGGAGATCGTGGACGCGGCTCTTTTCGTACGCGACAAGATCGTGCCGATCGACTCCAAATTCAGCCTCGAGAATTACAACCGTCTCGTCGAGGCGCAGACGCCGGAAGAACGCGAACGGTATGAAAAGGCGTTCATCGGCGATTTGAAGCTGCGTATCAAGGAAACGGCAAAATACGTGCGGCCGGAGGAGGGGACGATGGAATTCGCGTTCATGTTCATCCCGCATGAGGCGATCTATTACGACCTACTCATCAACAAGATCGGCGAGGTGGGGGAGGATACCGAGAGCATTTTGCAGCGCGCCGCCGCCAAGTGGCATGTCATTATCGTCTCTCCCACATCGTTTACGGCGTATCTCCAGACGGTGTTGCAGGGTCTCAAGGCGCTCAAGATCGAGGAACAAGCGCAAGAGATCCGCAAACGCGTCATGGAACTGCAAAAACATCTCTCGGCGTACCAGGAAAAACACGATGCCGTCGGACGCGCGCTCGGCACGGCGGTGAACCAGTATAATCTCGCCGGAAAGGAATTCACGAAGATCGACAAGGACGTCGTGCGTATCACCGGAGAGGGAATCGGGGTACAATCAATGATCCTGGACAAGCCGCAGGATTTTGACGAATGAAACTTCTCCTCAAGCGAACGCTCCTCGGACTCACGGGCGCCGTCACCGCAACGGCGCTGTTGATCGTGGGGGCGATCGGGTACGTGCAATTCGTCGAAGCCGGGTCGATCGTGAATCAGCGCGGGGACCTGCGTCCCGTGGAATACGCGATCGTGCTCGGCGCGAGCGTGAAGCAGGACGGAACGCCGTCGGACGCACTTGAAGACCGAGTCATGGAGGCGGTAGACGCGTATAAGGACGGAAAGGTGCGCACGCTGCTCATGACCGGCGATGACGGCGCGTTCCATATCAACGAAGTTGAAACCATGGCACGTGTGGCGCACGAAGCCGGCGTCCCTGCAGGGGATATCGTCGTGGACGGACACGGCTATCGGACTTACGAGAGCTGCAAACGCGCGGCACAAGTGTATGGCATCACGGAAGCCGTCGTCGTGACGCAGCGTTTCCATTTGAGCCGCGCATTGTTCTTGTGCGACTCATTCGGCATCGATGTGCAGGGTCTGGCTGCGGATCGGAGAACATACCGACGGATCGGTTTTTTCCTCGGACGCGATTTGCTCGCGAGCTTCAAGGCGTTCTGGGATGTTTATATGTGGCAACCAAAATCCCCGGTGGAATGAAAAAAAAGCCTCGACTCGAACACGCAAAAAAATTGGGCGGGGAGGGGATGGGGTTGCGATCGTCGAGGTTGAAACGGTTGGATACACATGGGTCGCACAATATATGTTATACGTCGCTTAAGGTGAGTCTGACGAGACTTTAGCGACGTATAACATTAACGCAGATTTTACGAACGCTATGTCGTCGTAAAATCTGCTTATAGGAACACTAGTGATTGAACACGAACCGGTGTCCTTATAACATTATCGCAGATTTTTCGTTGCAGATGCTTGCTGTTGCGGATGCTTGAGGAAAAATCAGCTCATGTCTCTATTTCAAATAAACGCGCCCCGGCACACGTACATCGATATATTCGGGCTGTCCGAGGTCTTCAGGCTTGTTTTTGATGAAGGCCTGATACGTGTGGACCTGGCTTTCAATCGGAGCCGTTATATCCATTAGTACGGTATATCCTTCGATGCTCAATACCCTGAAAAGGCTGCTGGAGGCCGTAGGAGGCTCAAATTCACGATACGAGAGTCCTGCGGCACCCAGTTGTTCAGATAAACTGATCCAAGCCCGCGCCTCGTTTGCTTCCGTCAGAACAAAACCCGGCGCTACCAGTTCATTCAAATCACGTTTGATGATCGGAGGCTCGTCGGGACGCACGGAACGATGACCGAGGAGGCGGGCCTGTGCGTCTCGTCTTTCTTCATCCGAAAGCTCCTGCGCTGCGATTCCTTCAAGATCAAGCCAAAAATATTGCTGATGTGAATGGAATATCACCCGTTTCACCCTCTCCTCTATCGAGAGTCGTAAAATGTTGTCCCATGACTTTTCCACAGTTGCGTTCAGTACGAAAAGTCTGTTTTTTATCTTCTCTTCAAGCGAATGAGGATCGATAAACCACGCATGACGAGGAGGCCAGGGACGAAATTCCGCTCGCGCGTCCAGGATGTCTAAGACTTCCCTCGTCACTTCCACGGGATCCAGGTCCTTCGCTCCCCTCACCTCGACGGCATTCACGGAAAAAACATCGCTGATGAACACCAAATATATCCAGCCGAATACCGCACCGACGCCGAGCAATACAAACACCACGCGCCGTTTGGCGGATTTGGCCTGCCGGAGACCACGGTTCACGTCCCCCGCCTCGAGCCTGACCCGTCGCTTCATGCGCATAATAATATATTATATATTATTTATCGTCGCTTCGTGCTTCGGCGAGGATGCGCACGAGAAGCTCGGGATACTCCATCCCTTCCTCCCTTGCGGCCTTTGGTAAAAGTGACGCGGGCGTAAGCCCGGGCAACGTGTTCGTCTCGAGCGTCCAGAGGCGACCGCGCTCGTCGAGAATCATATCCGTACGCGAGTAGCCGCGACACCCGATTGCCGCATGTGCCTTCAGCGCGAAACGTGTGGCGAGTCGGGTCGCATGCCGCGAGATCGGCGCGGGACAGATCTCCTGCGTGCGTTTATCGTGATACTTCGCCTGATAGTCGAAGAGACCCGATGCCGTCCGAATTTCGATCACCGGCATCGCATGCGGCACCCCCTTCTTTTCGAGAACCGGAACCGTAAGTTCGCGTCCCTTGATCAACGCCTCGACGAGGCACGCGTGCGCGTCTTCACGTAACGCTTTCGCGATGGCGCTTTTCCATGCCTTCCGTACCGGGCGTACCGAGAGCCCGACACTGGACCCGGACGCGTTCGGCTTCACGACGATCGCATGGCCGAGCTGGTCATGGAGCTTTTTCAGGACGCCTGATGGGTCGCGCCGGAACGCTTCCCCTGTCACCTTCATTCCCTTCGGTGATGGAATGCGCGCGCGGCGATACGCCTCCTTCGCCGCCGACTTATCGAACGCCGTCGCTGAAGCCAAGACCCCGGAACCCGTGTATGGTAAGCCAAGAATCTCGAGCAGGCCCTGGACGTGGCCGTCCTCGCCGTGCGTCCCGTGCAAGGCATTGAACACGACGTCGATCTTCCCCGCCTGTGCGTCCTTGATGAGCCGCACCAAGTCCTTCGTCTTGGCGGGGTCGTACGGGGTCGTTTTGAACCGGTCGGACGGGAGGTATTTCAGCGCCATCCTGCCGGAGACCAAAGAAACGGCTCGTTCCGACGAGCTCCCTCCGAGCAGTACGGCGACCCTTGTTCGCCCTTTTGCCTTCATGCCCCCATGGTGCCATCAAATCACGATCCGCGGAATGTCCCCGTTGATACGTGTGACGATTTCGTAATTGATCGTTCCGGCGAGCGAGGCAAGTTCCTCGGCCGCGATCCGTTCGCGTCCCTGCCGGCCGATGAGCACGACTTCGTCTTCGGGTCGTACACGCGGTACATCCGTGACGTCCACCATGGTCATGTTCATGCAGACGCGACCGAGCACCTTGCAGCGCTTTCCGCCGATCAGCGTGTGACCCTGCTTTGAATTCGCGACGCGATCGAATCCGTCCGCGTATCCGATAGGAAGCACGGCGACTTTCGAATCACGGCGGACGCGTTCGGTCAGCCCATAGCTCACCGGCGTCCCCTTTTTCACGTCTTTCACTTGCGCGACGATAGTCTTCCAAGACAGCACGGGCTCAAGTTTCAAACGATGTTGTGAACGGCGTCGCGTATCCTCTGAAGGCCACAAGCCGTACAACCCGATTCCCGTACGCACCATGTCGAAATGCGTATCCGAGTACAAAATTGATGCTGCTGTTGACGCCGTATGTTTGTATTCTGGATACAATCCGTACTCTTTGATTTTCACTATCGCCTTCTTGTACTCATCAAGTTGATAGTCGGCATATGCTCTCGATTTCGTATCTTCGATATTCGCAAAATGCGTATGAACGCCTTCGAGCTTGATCCTATCCCGATGCTTGACGAGCGCCGCAAGAATCAGATCGAGCTCCCCCTCCCCTATCCCCTGTCTCGTGAGGCCCGTTTCGATCGGGATATGCACCTTCGCTTTTTTCCCACGCAGACGGGCAAGCGCACGAAACGTGTCGAGGTTGTACGCGACAATAGAGAGATCACGCTTCACCGCTTCCGCCAACCTATCGAGCGGCGTATAGCCAAGCACGAGAACACTCTCCCCTAGTCCCTTATTCCTCAGGCCCAATCCCTCCTCAACATTATCAACACCGAACCATCTCACGCCCGCTTTTCGCAGAATTTCAGAACACTCGAATATGCCATGACCATACGCATTCGCCTTGATCACGGCCATCGTCTTTGCGGGGCGCGCGAGACGCGACAAGGATCGAAAATTGCTGCGAAGCGCAGACGCGTCGATTTCGATCCAGGTCTTACCGGGTAACTTAGAACTCATAACTTAGAACCTTGAACTTTTGGGGCCATATCTTCCCTATATTTCTGGGTTCTAAATTATGAGTTAACCAATCCGGTTAAACCCCGTAAACGGAATAAGCGCTTCCGGAACGGTGATCGAACCGTCCGCGTTTTGATATTGCTCCATGATCGCGATCAGCGCGCGCGACATGGCCGCCGCCGTCCCGTTCAGCGTATGCGCGTATTCGAGCGATCCGTCTTTGCGACGTACCTTCACGTTCAAGCGTCGCGCCTGATAATCCGTGCAATTTGACGTCGAGGTGATCTCACCCCAACCGCCCTTCCCCCACATCCACGCTTCAAGATCGTATTTTCGATACGCGGGACCGCCCAAATCTCCCGTACAGATATCCACGGTTCGGAACACGAGGCCGAGTTTTTGAAACACCATTTCCTCCAGGCGGCGCAACTCTTCATGCAGCGCCTCGGACTGCCATGGCGCGGCGAAGATGAAGAGTTCCACCTTCGAGAATTGATGGACGCGATAGAGGCCGTAGGATTCTCGACCGTATGTTCCGGCCTCGGTGCGAAAGCAATGCGACAAACCGACGTATTTCAACGGGAGTTTGTCTTCCTCGATCACCTCGTTCATGTGATAACCTCCAAGCGGAATTTCCGCCGTGCCGATGAGCGAAAGATCGGCGTTCTCGATCGAATAAATCTGCGTTTCCGGACCGCGCGGATTGAACCCGGTACCGACCAGGACCGCGTCTTTGGCAAGATCCGGCGTAATCATCGGCACGTATCCTTCCGCAACCATGAGCTTCATCACCCACTGCGTGAGTGCCTGCTCGAGCAGTGCGAGCTTCCCTTTCAGGAAGTAGAATTTCGCGCCCGCAACTTTCGCGCCGCGCTCGAAGTCAATGAGGTCCAGCTCCTCCGCCAGCTCGACATGGGACTTTGGCGTGAACGGAGGCGACGGCACTTCGCCGAACACTTTTTTCTCGACATTCTCCTCGTCAGATGCCCCGATCGGAGTATCCGGATGCGTCATGTTCGGGATCGCAAGCAGCGCCGTCTTCCACTCGGATGCGACGGCTTCATATTCCGTTTCTTTGTGCGCAACGGAATCCTTAAGCGCTTTTCCCCTTTCGATCAGACCCGGACGCTCCTCCGCCGACACGGACTTCATCTTGTCCGCGATTTCGTTACGCTCCTTGCGGATCTCCTCGACCTCTTTCAACAACGCGAGCCTGCGGTCATCAAGGGCGAGCAACGCGGCGATATTAACCTTCATCCGCTTGTTATCGGCGTTTTTCTGGACGAGATCGGCATTCTCGCGAATGTACTTGATATCCAACATATCACTCGGTTTTCGGACGAAGCGTCGGGAACAAAATCACCTCCTTCAGCGACGGCGAACCGGTCAGGATCGCGGCGAGGCGGTCGATACCCATGCCGAATCCTGACGTCGGCGGCATGCCGTGTTCGAGCGCTTCGAGAAACGACGTGTCCATGCGCTGGGCCTCTTCGCTCCCCTGCTCCGCCAGCGCCTTCTGTTCTTCGAACCGTTCGCGTTGATCCAGCGGATCGGTCAGCTCGTGATAGTACGCGTTGATGACTTCCTGTCCTTCGATGATGAGCTGCGCCGACGCGCTCTTCGTCGCGTCGCCCGGAACGCGCGCGGCCAGCGGTTTCATCTCGATCGGATAGTCGAACACCCAGACGGGTCCCTTGAGCTTTGGCCGTGTCGTTTTCTTATAGAGTTCATCAAGATACTCGCCCATCCCGACGCATTTTGAGAAATCGACTTTCAGCTTCGCCTTCTTTACGGCCGCCACGACATCTTTTTCCGTCTTGCAGGTGTCGATGTCGATCTGGGTTTCCTGCTGGATCGCGTCGCGGAAGGTCAGACGGTCCCACGGACCGCGGACATCTACGGTTCCATCAGCATACTCGATCTTCGTCGTGCCAAATGCCGATTCGACCATGTTCCGCATCATCTCCTCCATGAACGTGATGAACGCGTCCTTGTTTGCATACGCCCAGTAGAGCTCGATTTGCGTGAACTCCGGGTTGTGCGCATGGTCGATCCCTTCGTTACGAAAGCAACGCGCGATCTCGTACACCTTTTCGAATCCGCCGACGACGAGGCGCTTGAGATACAACTCCGGCGCGATGCGGAGGTAGAGATCGATATCGAGCGCGTTGTGATGCGTGATGAACGGACGCGCGTTCGCGCCGCCCGGAATCGGCTGGAGCACGGGCGTCTCGACTTCGAGAAATCCTTGCCCGTCGAGAAATGCGCGCATCGCGGAGACGAGTTTCGATCGCACGATGAAACGATCGCGCACTTCCGGATTTGAGAGAAGATCAAGCTCGCGCTGGCGATACCGCGTCTCGACGTCTGCGAGGCCATGCCACTTTTCCGGCAACGGCAACAGCGCCTTCGTGAGAATCTTCCATTCTTTCACTTCCAGCGACCGCTCTCCGCGTTTGGTCAAAAATAACGTTCCCTTCGCCTCGACAATATCGGCCGGATCGATCAAATCCCGAAAATGCTCGAACTCCTTCTTGAGCGTATCTTCCTTAAAGACGAGTTGGAGCTTTCCCGTTTCATCCTGAAGATCCGCGAACATCATGCCGCCATGGACGCGAATCGTCATGACGCGGCCCGCGAGCGTGACGACGCGATCGTCCGCCATCCATGCGTCGAACGAATGGATCGTTTCTCCGCAGGTCGCGTCGCGATCGGTCTCAACGCCATACGGATTGATCTTCGCTTGTCGCAACGCAAGATACTTGGCCTTGCGAACCTCTCGTTCGTCCATCATATCCCCCACAGCCTAGCTGATCTCCAGCACCTCGTACACCGTCGCACCGGTGGGCGTCTTCACGTTGACCTTGTCGCCCGCGTGCGCGCCGAGCAGCGCCTGCCCGATGGGAGATTCGTTTGAGATTTTGCCCGTCAACGGGTCCGCCTCGTTCGAACCGACGATTTCGAAGTCTTTTTCCTTGTCGTTCACGCGGACCTTCACCTTGGATCCGACGCGCACATTGGTGCCGGCGTCGGCTTCGTGTTCGATCACGACGGCATGCTTGAGCAAATCTTCGATTTCCAAAATGCGGCCTTCCACGAAGCCAAGCTCATCTTTCGCTTCATGATATTCGGCGTTTTCGGACAAATCGCCGAGCGCCTTGGCCGCCTCGATACGGTTTGCGAGCTCGCGACGCTTGTTCGTTTTCAAATTCTGAAGCTCGTCCTTGAGTTTTTGGAGGAACTCGGCGCTGACGTATTGGGCGGGAGACATAGTGTTTAACAAGAGAGAAAGCGGCCCCGCAACATGCGGGGGCGCTTCTCGGATGGGGATAGCGTATCAGGCGTACCTGCGCTGTCAAATCGCCTTAAAACACATCTCCCCTCGCCCGTCGCAATTCCCACCACGCCTGCAGGATCTCGCGCGCGACCGGCACCGCCGTTTCCGATCCCTCGCCGCCTTCTTCGAGCAGGACCGTCACGACGACTTCCGGGTCGTCGAAGGGCGCGAATGCGGTGAACCAGGCGTGATAATCCTTTTCGGAGTGCCATTGCGCCGTTCCCGTCTTGCCGGCGATCGCGAACGGCATCGTGCTCAAGGCACGGCACGAGCCGTAGATCACACAGTCCCGCATCCCGAGACGGACCGTTTCGATGTCGGCCGCGTCGGCGAGCCGTTCGCCGCGCTCGGTCGAGGTGCCGGTCCGCGCGAAGTGCGGCTCGACGCGGTATCCGCCGTTCGCGATCGCCGCCGTGTATGCGGCGACCTGCATCGGCGTGACGAGGAGGTCGCCCTGCCCGATCGACAGGTTGTACGTGTCGCCGACGAACCAGCGCTCGCCTTTCGTTTTCTCCTTCCATTCCCGGTCCGGCACCAACCCCTCGCGCTCGCCGGGCACGTCGAGGCCGGTCTTCGACCCGAGTCCGAAGCGGCGGAACCAATCGGTAAGACGGTCGACGCCGAGGCCCACGAAGGATTCGAATCCGCCGCCGACGGTATAATAAAACGTGTTGACGGACCAGGCGATCGCCGATCGGACGTTCGTCGGGCCGTGCCCGCCAGCGCGCCAGTCCGGAAAGAACCACGGACCGATGGCGATTCCGCCGACCGACAGGATGCTCGTACGCGCGTGAATGACACGTTCCGCAAGCGCGGCGACGGAGATCACGATCTTGACGGTCGAACCGGACGGATACATGCCGGCCCAGGCGCGCGGAAAGAGCGGCTGTCGCTCGTCCCGAATCAGCGCCTGGTACGCCGTGGACGAAACGCCGCCGGAGAAGATGTTGTTGTCGTACGCGGGCCAGGACACGGCCGCAAGGATTTCGCCGGTATCCGGATCCAGCGCGATAGCCGCGCCACGCGTCACCTCGGCGCGTTCGAGACCTTGCAGAAGGGCCCGTTCCACGGCCTTCTGAAGATCGAGGTCGAGCGCGAGCGCGAGATCCTCCCCGTCCCGGGCCTGTTCTTCGCCCACCAGCGCCTTCACGCGGCCGTGCGCATCCACCTCGCTCGTGCGTACGCCGAGCGTGCCGCGCAGGAGCGCTTCATGTCCCCGTTCGAGTCCGGTTTTGCCGATATCGTCCGCGCGGCGATAACCCTGATCGCGGACGTCGCGGTATTCCTCGGGCGAAAGCTTTCCGACATAGCCGAGTACATGCGACAGGCTCGGGATTTCCTTGCTCCACGGATACCGTCGACGCGCGGCGACTTCGAGCGCGAACCCCTGGAGATCCGGCCACGCCACGGCGAAATCCATGGCCTGGCGGTAGGAGATCTGGTCCGCGATCACCGTCGCTTCGTCGCGTACGCTTCCCGTCGCATGTGCGAGCGGTAACAAGTCGTGTACGGAGCGGCCGAGGACGCGCGCGGCGAGACTCACGTCCGACTCCATCTCCGCCGCATCGATCGCGAGATCGACCGGCGTCATCGTCACTTGAAACCGTGGGATGTTATCGGCGAGAATCCTCCCCTGCCGATCGCGGATGATGCCGCGTCTGGGCAAGAGCGGCGTTTCGCGCAACCGGTTCGCCTCGGCTTGGCGACGGAACTCGGCACCACGCGCGATTTGCATCCAGCCCGCGCGCCCGATCAGGCCGACAAGCAGGAGCGTGAGGATGACGTGAGCCGCAAAAAAACGACGGCCGGAGACGGCGCGGCCGAGGAACAGCGATCGATGCTTGAGCGGCGTGATCGCGTCCTCGAACAGGACCTCGTGCCGCACGTCGAGATGGTCATCGCGGCGCATAGGGCGAATCCGGACGCGTGACGAAGCGTCCGGTGAACGAGACGAGGACGAGAAAACCGAGCGATACCGCGACGACGTCCCACAGCAGGATAAACGCGGGCGCCGGCGGCGGGATCCGGAGCGAGTCATGCATGGTCAGGAAGACGGCGGCGAACGAGACGGACCATGCGCCGATCCATTCCGCGAAACGGGCGACAATAGCCAACGCGGCCGTGGCATAGACCGACCGGTTGGTGAGGAACCGATCCGAAACGAAACCGAGGACGAACACCGTGAGCGGCAGACGAAGGATCGCGAGATCGAAGTGTCCGAGCGTATAGGCGTCGAGGATGAATGCCGCGCCCACGGCGACGGCGAACGCACGGGAACGCGCGCTGGAAACGAGCGCCAGCGCGAGCAGCGGCATGACCGGGCGGAACCCCGCCCAGGCGGGCACAAAAGGCACCGCGCCGACTTCGTACAAGGCGGCGAGCGCACCGAGGAGGGCGGCGAGGACGAGCCGGAGAGTCATAGGCGCGGGCGCAGCGCGGTCGGACGCAGGACGGACACGAATACGACGCGATCCAGGGAGACCAACGGTTCGACCGTCGCGCTGAAAAACGGGTCCGATGGACGCGCGTCCACCGTGTTCACCACGCCGAGCGGCAGGTTGCCGGGCACCTTTTCTTCGGTCCCGGCCGTTACGATGAGCTGGTCGGGAACGACGGTCTCGGATGACGGGATGAAGGTGAGTACGGCCGCGCCGTTGCCGCGGCCTTCGAGAACGCCGGCAAGCTGTCCCTTGACCTGAACCGCGGCAGCCACGCGGCTTCTCGGATCGGTCAGGAGCTCCACGGTCGCGATCCGATCCTGCAGGACGCTGACTTTCCCGATCATGATTCCCTCGTCCGTGATCACCGCCTGGCCGATTTCGAGCGAGTCGTCCTTTCCGCGGTCGATCGTCAGGATCGCCCGGGTGCCACGCACGTCGCGGGCGATGACGCGTGCGCCGACGCTGTCATATCCGCTTTGGTCCAGGAAGCGCGCCTGGGCGCGCAGCGTGCGGTTCTCCTCTTCAAGCGAACGCAGGCGGACCTGGTCCGCGGCCAGGACGGCGAGGCGCGATTCGAGTTCGCGGACGCGCTCGTCGGTCGTGATCGTCTGCGCCGCCGCGCCGGACAGGAACCGCACCACCGGCAGCGTGGCCGCGCGGACGAGGAACCCGAACGGTCGATAGAACCCGGCGAACATCAAGACGCCCGTCACGAGCGCGGCGGCCCAGATCCACGGCCAGGAGATGCGGGACTGCATACCCCTATACTCCTTTGACTAAATCGCTTGCCGGTACGGCGACTTCGGAGAGCAGTTTCGCGTCGTCGAGCAGCATGCCGGTGCCGCGTACGACGCACAGCGGCGCGTCTTCGGCGACGCGGACAGGCAGCCCCGTCCCGCGCGAAAGCGCCTGGTCCAGGCCTCGCAAGAGCGCCCCCCCGCCGGCGAGCACAATGCCACGCTGCTGGATGTCCGCGACGAGTTCCGGCGGCGTGATCTCGAGAATACTCTTCACCTGATCGATGATTACCTTGACCGAACGGCCGAGCGCCTCGCGGATCTGTGCATCATTCACCGTGATCTGGCGCGGCAGTCCCGTAAGCAAATCGCGGCCGCGCATCGAGGTCTCGATGGGTTCCTCGAGCTCGTCGGCGGATCCCACGCCGATCTTGATCTCCTCCGCGACCCGTTCACCAAGCAGCAGGTTAAAGACGTCGCGGGCGTATTGGATAATATTCCTGTTCAACTCGTCACCCGCTATCGCGATGCTCTTGGACGTGACGATCCCGTTCAACGAAATGACCGCGATCTCTGTCGACCCCGCGCCGATGTTGATGATCATGTTGCCGACGGGATCGCTGATCGGAAGTCCGGCGCCGATCGCGGCGGCCATCGGGGATTCGACGACGAGCACTTCGCGCGCGCCGGCGCCGGTGGCCGCGTCACCGACGGCCTTTCGCTCCACCTCCGTGACATCGAGCGGGACGCAAATCACGACCTTGGGCCGCGGGATCGCGAAGGTCTTGTCTTCATGTACCTTCTCGAAAAAGTAGCGTAACAGTTTTTCCGTGACCTCGAAGTCGGCGATGATGCCGCGTTGGAGCGGTTTGGACACCTGAATGTGTCCGGGATTTTTGCCGACCATGGACCGCGCCTCCTCGCCGACGGCCATCACCTGTCCGGTCCGCTTGTTGATGGCCACCACGGACGGCTCATCGATCACGACCCCCTTCCCCTTCACGAATACGCGCGTATTCGCGGTCCCGAGGTCGATCCCGAGCTGCTTGGTCAGTTGACCTAAAAAACGCGGCCAGCGCATAAAGAATAGGCCGAGCTTAACGCCCGTACCTTAATATCGCAAGTTACGAATCGCGGGCCGAAAAAATGCCTAAGATCGCCTGCTTTCCTGGACGAGCAGCGCGGCGTATTCCAGCCCGCCGATGACGATCACGAAGCCCAAAAACCACCAGAAATTGAGCAGGCCGTTCGCCGAGAGCGCGAGGGAAAGGATCGCGACAAAGGAGAGCAACACGCCGTGACGGAAGGCGACTCGTACTTCGCGGAACGCGGTGGCGTGACGCTTGCGTATATGGACGCGTACCGTGACGCCCGCAAGCGTGAGCAAGCCGACACAGGCCGCGAACAGGGTGAGATAGAACAGGGCGAACCCGACGATCCCGGCCTCGCCGGGATCGACGTTGAAGAGGATGTAGAGCCATCCGAGCAGCGACGCCAACGTCGCCGCGACCATCAGGGCAATGAACGACCCGTACTTCATGACGATATCCTATCACGCCTGCACGACCTTGATCGACCGTACGACGCGCGAACCGATCATTCGGTTCACTTCATTCATCAATCGCACCTCCTCGTGCTTCAACTCCCCCACAACGACGGATGCGGACGCGGCCAGCTTGAGTTCGCCGTCTTTGAACGAGACGGGACGCATGTACGCCGCGCGATCCGCGCCCCACAACCCCTCCAGCGCTTTTCTGGACGCCTCCATCACGCGCACGGCATCGACATTGCGACGCAACCCCGCGTATTTCGCAAGGGACTCGGATTGGATACGGGAGAGAGGCTTGAAGGTCATAGCATCACGCCTCCAACGATGTACGGCGTAGCAGCATGGCGTTTACGGCAACGATTACGGTCGAAAGCGACATGAAAAGTGCGGCAAGCGCGGGCTGCAACAATACACCTTTGAAAGCAAGAACGCCCGCCGCCAACGGAATCGCGACGACGTTATAACCCGTGGCCCAAAACAGGTTCTGGATCATTTTCACATAGGTGAGTTTGGAGAGTTTGATGATTTTCGGGATATCGCGCGGATCGTTTTTCACGAGGATAATGCCTGCCGATTCGACGGCGACATTCGTGCCCGCGCCGATCGCGATACCGAGATCGGCCTGCGTCAGCGCGGGCGCATCGTTCACACCGTCTCCGACCATCGCCACTCGTTGACCTTTTGCTTGTAAGAGTTTTACTTTTTCCGATTTCTGCTCCGGCAGAACCTTTGCGAAATACTCGTCGATGCCGAGCTCGCCCGCGACCCATTTCGCCACATCCTCCGCGTCTCCGGTAATCATCGCCGTCCTGATGCCCAGATCGCGCAGGGCACGGACCGCTTCGCGCGATTCCTCGCGAATAACGTCCGCGAGCGCGATCGCGCCGATGAACGCGCCGCCGCGGGTCACCACCACCACGGTCTTTCCCTGCGCCGAACGCTCGTCCATGCGCGACCGCCTCTCTTCGTCGACGGCCACCCTCTCTTCCTCAAGAAGCACCGGGCTGCCGACGACGGTGCGCACGCCCTCGATTTCGGCTTCCGCGCCTTTTCCGGGGAGACGACGGAACCCGGAGGCTGACGATAGCTCGATGTTACGACGGCGCGCCTCTTCCACCATCGCATGCGCAAGCGGATGTTCGGAGGTCGCGTTGACGCTCGCAGCATACCGCAGCACGGATGCCTCGTCTTCCCTGTCGGCGGGAAGAATCGCGTCGATGCCGAACTCCCCTTTCGTCAGCGTGCCGGTTTTGTCGAACAGGACGACGTCGATACGGCGTGCGGCTTCAAGCGCAAGGCGCTGCTTCACGAGAAATCCGTTGCGCGCCGCCTTGGTCGTCGAAATCGAGGCAACGAGCGGGATGGCGAGGCCGAGCGCATGAGGACACGCGATCACGAGCACGGTCACCATGCGCTCAACGGCGAAGGCCGGCTCGCCCGCGCCCAGCCACGCCGCGAGCGTCGCGCCGCCGGCCGCGATCGCGATGATCGTCAGATAATAGGCCGCCCGGTCGGACAACATCTGCAAACGCGACTTCGAGCTTTGTGCCTCGGCGACGAGCCGCATGACTCCGGCGAGAAACGTCTCCTCGCCGATCCGCGTCACGCGGATGCGCAACGCTCCGTCGCCGTTGGTCGTCCCGGCGATGACGGCGCTTCCCTCTCGTTTGGGTACGGGTTTGGACTCACCGGTCACGATCGCCTCGTTCACGTCCGAAATTCCTTCCGAAACCGCTCCGTCGGTCGGAATGTTCCCGCCCGGTTTCACGAGCACCACATCGCCAACGCGCACTTCCGAGAGCGGAATACGCACAGGCTTCCCGTCGCGGATCACCTCGGCCTCGTCAGGCAAAAGTTTCGACAATTCCTTCAGGGCGCTTTGCGCACCCGAGACCGCGCGCATCTCAAGCCAATGCCCGAGGAGCATGATCGTGATGAGCGTCGCAAGTTCCCAAAACAGCGTCTGCCCTTCGCCGATCAGCACGATGGAAACGCTATACAGATAGGCGACGGAGATCGCGAGCGAGATAAGCGTCATCATGCCGGGCAACTTCGCTCTCAACTCACGGACCGCCGACACGAGAAAGATCCATCCGCCGTAAAAAAAGATCACCGAAGAAAGGACGAGAGGTACGTACACCGCCCCCGGAAACGACGGCGGGACGTATCCAAGCAGGGATTGGACGGTTTCGGAATACAAGAGGACCGGGATCGTCAGCACGAGACAGACGAGGAACTTCCGTCGAAATGCCTCGGCGGAATGGCCGGCATGCTTGTTAAAATCATCCATCCGCCCATGTCCCGCATGTGCCCCCGTTCCCGTTGTTTTCATATGTTCAGGATGGTACCATAGGGCCGTTTGGCATGCCGACTCCGACCCTTCGACGCGTGAACGTTCGTCGCGTCCGTGAAATCATCGGCGTCTTTTATGAAATCGGCTTCGGGTTGCTGATCCGACAACTCCAGCTGCAAAAACATCTCCCGTTACGCCTGCGTCTCATGGGACGCTTCCGCCTGCCAAAAAACGCGGACGTTTCGATCGAAGACCTGCATGCCGAGGAGTGGCGGCGCCTTCCCGTCCGATTGCGACTCGGATTCGAGAAGCTCGGACCGACGTTCGTGAAATTCGGTCAGATTTTAAGCCTGCGGGCGGACCTGGTCGGGCCGGAGATCGCCAACGAGCTGCGCAAACTGCAGGACGAGGTGCCTGCCCTCCCATTTTCGGAACTCGAAGCCGTGCTGAAGCGGGAACTGAAACAGCCGGTCCAACTCGCGTTCAAAACGCTCAGTCCGAAGTGCATCGGTTCGGCATCCTTGGCCCAGGTGTATCGAGGCAGGCTCCGCAACGGCGCCGACGTCGCCGTCAAAATTCTCCGTCCCGGCATCGACAAGACGATCGGAGAAGACATCCTGATCCTGCAATGGCTCGCCCGTCTTTTGGAAGAGCGTATTTCGACCGCACGTTCGCTGCGGCCAACGCGCGTCGTGGACGAGTTCGCGGAATGGACCATGCGCGAGCTTGATCTTCTCAACGAAGCGACGCACATCGCGCATTTCCGCTCGCTTTTGTCCGATGAGGAACGTTTTTACATTCCCGACGTGCATTGGACCTACACGACGCCGCATGTCCTCACGATGGAGTTCAGTCGCGGCGTGCGACCGGACGACCACAAGGCCCTGAAGAAGCTCGGGGTCTCGCGCAAGGAGCTCGCGCGCACGGGCGTCCGGCTCGCGTTTCGCCAGTTTTTTGAGCTCGGTCTGTTCCATGGTGATCCGCACCCCGGAAATTTCTTCGTCCTAAAAAACGGCGTCTTGTGCCTGCACGATTTCGGGATCGTGGGCCGCATTTCCGACGCGACGCGACGCGAGCTGATCGGGTGCTTCCTCGCCTTTCTCGACAAGGATGCGGACGCCGCGATCAAGCATCTTCTGCATATCGCGGAGCCGGAGCGCGGAGCGGATCACCGCCGATTCGCGGCCGACACGAAGGCGAGGCTTGAGCGCTGGTTTTACGCCCCGACACCCGGTCGGCGTCTCTCGCAGACGTTTTACGATGTGATCATTTCCGGAGCGGGCATGGGCGTGGCGTTCCCGACCGAAGTCGTGCTCCTCGCGAAGGCGATCATCACCATGGAAAGCATGGCGCTGGACCTTGATCCCAAATTCGACATCATCAACGAGCTGCGGCCGTATCTTGATCGCGCGATCAAGATCGAACTCGAGCCCGGACGTCTCGCGCGACGCACCCGCGACGCCGCGCTGGATGCGAACGCCCTGCTCGACGACCTGCCGGAAGCCGCCCGGCATCTCATCCGGCTTGCCAAGCAGGAACGCGTAGAGGTGAGACTGAACGCCGACGAGTTCCACGCGATCACCCAGGAGATCGATCGCCAAACCGATGTGCGCATCCTCTCCCTCGTCTTCGTCGCGGTCCTGCTTGCCAGTTCCGTGCTCCTGCATCTCCAAGGCGTCACGCATATCTTAGGCATTCCACTCGCGACCTTCGGCATCCTTGCCTCCGTCATGCTCGGAGTGATCGTCTTTTTCAAGATTCGAAAAGGAGCCGCGTGACGGCTCCTTTTCATTTGCGACGGCTTATCGCCTCTTCTTCGATCCGCGCTTGGCGGTCTTGATCGGCTTTTTCGCCTGTTTCATCGCCGCGTTCATCGTGCGCTCGACATCGCGCATGAGCCTGGCGTATTCTTTCTCACCGGTCGACATCAGCTTTTTTTGAATCTCCTTTTGGCTCTTGCCGACCCACTTGGTCTGCTCAAGCGCCGTGGCCAGCGCATCATACGTTTTATCACGCAAGATCGCAGCCGCTCCCAGTGCCATGATCATGGGCTCGGCGGGGATGTTCATGACGGCCTTTTTTCTTTGCTGCTTTGTCATAGAGATTTCTACCCTTTCAGCCCGCAGCAGCCCTTATGCAGGCCGTGGAACGCGAGCGAAGCGAGAAAACCGTACACGAACGAGAGAACACCTCCCCAGAGCATGCTTGCGGCATCCATCCCCTGAAAACCGGGGAAAGCGGTCTTCAACGCGAGCAGATGGAAACGGACCACCTCGGGATCGACGAGGAGGACGCGCCACACGAGGCACAGGACATACAGACCGACGACGAAGAGGCCTATGGCCGCTGCGTGTCGCCACGGCATGGATTTGGATTTGAACATAGGGAACGAAAGAATAGAAAGAATGCAATCTTATTTTATCACGATTCGACGAGACGGGCTACCGAACGGCCCGATACCCGCCCGGGATACCCTTCGGCGAGAAGACGACTTGCCACAGCTGGTTCACGCGCGCGCGGAAGCTTCCCGCGCAGCTCAAGAGGTAATATCGCCACATGCGATGGAATCGTTCATCGTAGCGCACCGATAGCTCCGGCCAGTGCGACTCGACGTTTTGATGCCAAGCCATGAGCGTCCGGTCGTAATCCGCGCCGAAGTTGTGCCAGTCTTCCATCACGAAGGCTCCTTCCGCCGCTCTGGAGATTTGGGCGGCGGACGGGATCATCGAGTTCGGGAAGATGTAGCGATCGATCCACGGGTCGGTATTCCTGGCCGAGACGTTCCCGCCGATGGTGTGCAAGAGGAAGAGACCGTCGGGCTTGAGGCATCGACGGACGACGCGGAAATACTCGTGATAGTTCTTGTATCCGACGTGCTCGAACATCCCGAGCGAAATCACATGATCGAACGTCTCGTGCACGTCGCGATAATCCTGCAAGCGCAGCTCGACGGGAAGGCTGCGGCAGAACTCCGTTCCGAGCGCGACCTGCTCCTTCGACACGGTGATGCCGACGACATGCGCGCCGTATTTCTCGGCGGCGAATTTGGCGAAGCTCCCCCATCCGCACCCGATGTCGAGCACGCGCTGCCCCGGTTGCAATCCGATTTTCCGGCAGACGAGATCAAGTTTCGCTTCCTGCGCTTCGTCGAGATTCGTCGCGCGACCTGTCGGCGAACTCCAATACCCGCACGTGTATGTCAACCGTCGGTCGAGCATGGCACCATAGAGATCGTTGCCGATATCGTAATGCCGCTCGCCGATGTGGAACGCGCGGCGTTTGTGTTGACGGTTGATCAATCTCGCATGAACGGCATCCCGGACCAGCGCCGCCGTCGGTTTGAGTCTTTTACGCACGTCATGACGCAGGAGGCGGTCGATCATCTCGTCGATCGCGTCGCATTCCCACCATCCGTCCATGTACGCCTCGCCGAAGCCGAGCGTTCCGGTGGAGAGGACACGCGCGAACAGCCGTTCATCCTTCACACGGATGTCCCACGGTCGATCGCCGTTGATCCGCACGTCCGTGCCTTCGAGAACATGATCGATGAAACGGCGAAACCGATCAGTTGGTCTTTGGGTTTGCTCCATACAAGCTGTTTTACTTTTCTCTATCACGATTCTATCACTTTGAATTCGCCCATCATCCCGCTCTCCATGTGTTCGGGAATGTGGCAATGCATGAGCCACTCGCCGGGATTCGACGCCTCGACGAGGATGTCCACCGTCTCCCCCGCCTTCACGAACACCGTGTCCTTCCACACCGGATTGTCATCGCGCTTCCCATCGCGCGCCAGGATCATGAAGCGCTGGCCGTGCAGGTGGATCGGGTGCTGCATGGGATGATCGGAGTCGGGATCGTTTACGAGGCGCATCTTCACATATTCGCCTTTTTTGAAGGTCCAATCAATATCCATATTCTCGCGGCCGGTTGCGTCTTCCACGAACTTCCATTTGACGGTCCGCGGAGTGGACATGGCATTCATGAGATCGGCGGGCTGCTCCCACTCGATTCCGTCTTCCGGCGGCTCGCCCGCCATCTCGTGTCCCATGGGGCCGCCCATCATCCCGCCATGCCCCGCCATGCCGGAAGATTGCCCCATCATGCCGAGATCCACGTCCAAACGCAGTCGCTTGTCCGGTTCGCGGTCATACCAATCCGCAAGATTCGGGAACATAGTGTACGGCGCCTCGCCGAGCACTTCGTATGAAATCGGCAGTGCGGAAACCGAGTCATCCGCCAAGACGCGGACACGACCGAGGGCGTAGGTACGCAACGGCGTCCGGTGCTCGATTTGGACTTGTCCCGGTCGATCGAATTTCACCTCGACGACGGCGCGTTCGGACGGACCGATAAGGACATCTTCAACCCACTCGTCATGCGCGGCGCGTCCCCCGTCGGATCCGACGAGCTTCATCTTCGCGCCGTCGAAGGCGAGCTTGAACGGTCGCGTGTTGGCCGCATTGAGAACGTAGAAGCGGATCACTTCGTCCTGCTTCGCGGACATCGCAAAATCCGTCCGACCGTTTACGAGCATCGTATTGCCGAATCGCCCCATCAGCGCGTGGCTGACCGTCGTGTTCGAGAACGGGGCGATCAAACCGTTCGCATCTACCAACACGTCGTCGAGTACGAGCGGCATCTCGCGGTGGACCGGATTCCAATACGTGATATCTTGCGGCTCGACGATGAACATCCCATAGAGCCCGAGTTCCTGCGTGGCGTCTTCTCGGGAGTGCGGGTGGTACCAGTACGCGCCCGCGTCGGGAAAGCGCAGCGTGTATGTGAACGATTCGCCCGGGGGGACATGCGGCTGCGTGAACGGAGCCGCGCCATCCATCGCGTTGTCGACGCGTACGCCATGTGAATGAAGCGACGTCTCCCAGTCCATTTCGTTCTTGAACCGGATCGTGATCTCGCTCCCCTGCTTCACTTTGAGAACCGGTCCAGGGATCTGCCCGTTGTATGCGAGCATGTTTTGCGTCTTGCCTCCGATCTCCTTTTGCACCGGGCGCGCGACAAGATCGTACGTATCGCCGCTCTCCAACGTGACGAGTCCCGACGTCGTGTCAGCGATTCCTGTCGGACCGTCCGTAGGCGCGGAAGACGGAGTACCGGAGCTCCACGCCAACACGGCGATCAAGAGCAGGATCGCAACGAAACATACGAGGATGTGGACGGAATATTTTTTCATAGGCGTAGGCGATCGGGGGCGCCGAAGCGCCCCCGATTCTGTTCTAGTCTAACATGCCGCTAGTTCAGGACGGATTGGATCGCCGCACGGACAACCTCATACGGCTGCGCGCCGGAAATCAACTGTGAGTTCCCGTTTTCGTCGACGAGGAACGTGCCGGGCGTGCCGGTAATGCCGGCGGCGCTGCCCGCGGCGATTTCGTCCCGGATATGCTGACGGTATTTGCCGCTCTCCAGACATGTTCTGAATCTCGTCTCGTCCAGCTCGAGATCGCGCGCGATGCCGTAGAGCTGATCCACGGTCATCCCGTTCCCGTTCGATGCCGTCGTCTCGAAGATGCGGTCCGAAAATTTCCAGAACGCGTCGTTACCGGCGAGTTCGTTTGCGCATTCCACCGCCTCGGCCTGCGTCGTCGCGAGCGGATCGTGGAACGAGAGGGGGAAGTGCCGATATACCCACCGCACCTGCCCGCCGAATTCCTGCAACGCCTGCTGCATGGTGGGATGGAACCGCTTGCAGAACGGGCATTCGAAGTCCGAGTACTCGATGAGCGTCACCTTGGCGTTCTTGTCACCGCGAATGTGGTCCGCATCGGTGACGGGCGGCGGGTCGCCGGCCGGCGGCAGCGGCGCAGGCACGCTCGGCGTCGGAACGGACGGGACCGCGGCGGGAGGCGTCGAAGGGCCGGCGGCGGAACCGCGCGGCGCCGGGAAGACGCCTCCAAGCAGGAGGACGAGACTGATGATACTGACCCCGGCGACGCCGCTGACGAGTCCGAAGAAGAAGCTCGGCTTGGACGGCATTGCCGAAAAGAAATCCTGTTTTGGATCCATAGATTGCGTAACGTAAGAGTGAAGAGGAATGATTTTTCTTCATCACGTTACGCGGTTTCGGAACGGGGGGTGTGTATCGGCATGAACCGACTTGCCGTGATCGGCGAGCCTCTGGCCCAAATCCAGGCAAGCTGACGAATGCGTGCGCGGATGTCTGCTCGCCGATCGTCTTCGACGCGGCGGACGAGGGACAAGATGAGTAAGAGCGACACCGCGAGCCACGTCGCTTCCAGCGGCCTGGGCGGGTTCGCGTCCTTCAGGATCAGGGCCGGCGCATCGGCCAACTCCCTCAACGTGTGTTGCTTGCACTGACCGGCTTCATGCGGATCATGGCGCTGCGGAAGCCCGAGTGCGGTGTGGCAGGAGGCGGAAAACACGACGACGACGGTCGCCAACGCGACCAGGCCGTGCATCCATCCGCGCATCGCGGATCGTCCGTCTCCCCGCATCATGCCATCGTTATACCATTCCCGGTTCCGGGATGCATCCCGGGCTTCCCTCGCGCGCTCACGCACCGAGCCACGCCCTCAACACGATCAACAGCACGAACACGCTGCTCGCCGAGACGGCCACGCTGAATCCGAGGATCAGCGCGACACGCGGCGACATCTGTTCCCAGATCGTCTGCGCCCGGTTCCCGACTTCGTGCGTCTGCCCGGTCTCTTGCGCATTCGATGCGTTTTCGATCACGGCCATATAGGGCTAGGCGCTTAGCCGGGCGAACCCGATGAACATGAGCGTGAAGACCGCCGTCAACGCAATCGGGGCGTAGTCGGAAAGGTAGTTCTTTCTTTCCGGATGGAAGCCTTTGAGCAGGAGCGAGTTCATGACGACGGACACCGAGCTGAAGGCCATCGCGAGTCCCGCGAGCTCGGGGCGGAGCACCATTCCGAGGCCGATGAACACGCGCGCCGCCACGGGAATGCCGATCACGTTGTAGAACAGCGCGAAGAAGAGGTTTTGCTTGATCTTTCCGAGCGTCTTCTTCGAGAGTCGGATCGCGTGGATCACGTCGTGAAGATCGTTCTTGATGATCACGATGCCGCCGGCCTCCATCGCTACGTCGGCGCCGCTGCCCATCGCGATACCCACGTCGGCTTGCGCAAGCGCGGGACTGTCGTTGACGCCGTCGCCGACCATGGCGACCTTCGCCCCACTGCCCTGGATCTTTTTCACCTCGTTCGCCTTGTCTTCCGGAAGTACCTCGGCGAGGATGTTGTCGATCCCGACCTGTTTGGCGACGGCATGCGCGGTGCGTTGATTGTCGCCCGTGATCATGTAGACGGCGAGCCCCATCTTTCGCAGCTCTTTCACGGCGTCGCGCGACGTTTCCTTGACCGTGTCCGCCACGGCGACGATCCCGAGAATCGTCTCCTTGGATGCAAGGAGCATCGCCGTCTTGCCGCCGTCCTCCAGCCGTTGCAGACGTTTCTCCGCCGAAGCCGCGTCAAGACCGATCTGCGCCATGAGCTTGCGGTTGCCGAGGAAGTACTCACAATCGCCGATCGACCCCGCGACGCCGTGGCCGGGAATCGCCCGGAATCCCATGACATCCTGCAGGAGCGCACCTTCCTCGACCGCGAACGCGTGGATGCTCTCCGCGAGCGGGTGTTCCGAAGAAGCTTCCAGGCTTCCCGCAAGCGCGAGCACCTCGTCCTCGTCGATCGAGCTCATGGAGACGACATCCGTCACCTCGGGCTTGCCCTTGGTGAGCGTGCCGGTCTTGTCAAAGACGACCGCGTTCACCTTGGACAGCGCTTCGAGCGGCTCCCCGCCCTTGATCAGGATACCGTGTTCCGCGCCTTTGCCGGTTCCCACCATGACCGCGGTCGGCGTGCCGAGGCCGAGGGCGCACGGACAGGCAATTACGATCACGGACACGAACGCGAGGAGCGCGAACGCAAGCGAAGCGCCGAGCAGGAAGTACCAGATCACGAACGTCAACCCCGCGACGATCATCACCGCCGGTACGAACCAGGCGCTGATGCGGTCCGCGTGCGCCTGGATGGGCGCCTTCGATCCCTGCGCGTCCTCGATGAGACGGATGATCTGCGCGAGCGCCGTTTCCGATCCGACACGCGTCGCGCGGAATTCGAAGCTGCCATTCTTATTGATCGTCGAACCGATCACGGTGTCGCCCTCCTTCTTTTCCACCGGGATGCTCTCCCCGGTCAGCATGGACTCGTCCACGGAGGAAAGCCCCTTGATGATGACGCCGTCCACCGGCACCTTCTCGCCCGGACGCACGACGACCACGTCGTCGGCGACGACGGCTTCGACGGGAATATCGGACGTGGCCCCGTTGCGAATGACGCGCGCCGTCTTCGCCTGCAATCCCATGAGCTTCTTGATCGCCTCGCTCGTCTTGCCTTTCGCCCGCGCCTCGAGCCATTTCCCCATTAGCACGAAGGTGATCAGGAACGCGCTGACCTCGAAGTAGAGGTCGGGGATCTTCGACCCCATCGGGGCGATCACCGTGCCGTTCACGACGACGTAACGGACGAATTCGAACAGGCTGTAGAAGAAGGCCGTGCTCGTGCCGATCGCGATGAGACTGTCCATGTTGAACGTCTTCATGCGCAGGCTCGACCACATGCCCTTGTAGAACCCCCAGCCCAGGACGAACTGGACGGGAAGCGCGAGGATCAGCGAGAGGAATCCCATGCTCGATAGGACGGCGTCGCGGAACGGGATGAACGGGATGAAGTCCGCGAGCATGAAGTAGATGAGCGGGATACTAAACCCCAGACCGACCAGAAACTTCTTGCGATAGGACGCGATTTCCTTCTCCCGTTTTTTTCGTTCCGCCCCCTGATCCGCCGCCACGACCGTTTCCGCGCGATAGCCCGCGTCCTTAACGGCGCGTAGGATTGCCTCATCATTCGCCATCCCCGCGTCCAAAACGACGAGCAGCTTTTCGGCCCCGTAATTGACGTTCGCCTGGGTGACGCCGGGAATCTTTTTCACCTTGCGTTCGATCAGCGTCGCGCAACTTGAACAATGCATGCCGAACAGGTGAAAACTCCGGCGCGCCTCCCCCGCGGGGACGGATGCGGCACGAGCCGGCACCTCCGCCGAGACGGCGGATGTTGACGAAGGGACGTCGGGGACGGGCGCCGGCGCGGGCCGTTCAAGCCGTTCGAGCAAGGGACCGAGGACAAGTTCCCGCAGCGCGGCGGCCAATTGAGGAGCCTCGTTCGCATCGCGCGGGGCGAAGGCGCCGTCGCTCTCGCAACGGATGGTTCCCTCGAATTCCGAGACCCCGTTCGGCCACACGCGCAACGTCCCTTCGGCGTGCAGGTCGCGTTTCACGGATACGCGCGTGCCGTCGGACGCGTTGCCGGCATCCTTCGGCGGGCAGGATTCGCATTTTATTCCGACAATGCCAAGTACGTCGTTCTTCATACGACTTCTTGCGCCTGATAGCCAAGCGCTTGGATCGCCCGCGCAAGCGCCGCCCGGTCCGCATCGTGTTCGATGACGGCAATCCCGGCATCGACGTCCACCTGACAGGCGATGACCCCGGGAACGTCCGCGCAGGCATCTTCAATCAGGACTTTGCAGGACGTGCAGTGCATGCCGTCGATATTGAATGTGGTGATCATATTGATTTGTGAGTGATAGAGGATGAGACGTTTACGGTACGACGGCGATCTGGCCGCGATACATGCCCATCGAACAGCTGAACTGGTAGATCCCGGGCTGCGAGGGCGCCGTGAATTCGATCACATTCGGCCCTTTCGTCAGGAACTGCTGGATGCCCAGCTGTCGCGAGACGAGCGCCATGGCGCAGCCCGCTCCCTTCGAACCGTCGATTTCCCAACGCGTCGGCTGACCGGCCTTGATCGTGAACCGGTTCGGCTCGTAGTCGTAGACGACGCGCATCCGCATCACCTGGACGCCTCGGGCATCCGTCGTGACCGCGCGGTCGCCGGACGAAGCTTCCACCCTCGGAGTGAACGAGAGCTCCGGCAGGGCGAGCGGATAGCCCGCAAGCGTCATACCGTTCTGGATGTTCCAAAGGCCGAGCACCACGACAAGCGCGCCGGAGAATTTGAAGAAGAATCGTCCGACCTTGCCCTTGAGCGAACTCGACGCCCATCCGAGCGCGAGCAGGGACGGCGCCGTTCCGAGCGCGAACGCCAGAAGCGTCATCGCGCCGGCCCAGAAGCTCCCGGTCGTAAGCGCGTAGAGCTGCAGCGCCTGCGTGAATCCACATGGCAGGAACACCGTCGCGGCGCCGAGACCGACCGGCGCGAGCGGGTGCGTGTTTCCTTCGGCGTCCATCACACGATGCGCGAGGCCCTTCGGCATTTTCGGCATGAACCGTTTGAGCCACGCCGGGGCGATGTGCAGCATGTCGAGGCCCATGACCAGCATGTACAACGCGGCCGCAACGGTGATGCCGGCGGTGACCAGGGGCGACGGTGTGAGTGCCTGTCCCACGGTACCGAGAATGCCGCCGAACAACGCATAGCTCGCGATGCGTCCCCCGACGAATAACGCGACCGGCCGCATGCGCGACACCGGTGCGGCAGACCCGAAGCGACGATTGAACGTTGCCGCCGCGGACAACAGCAATCCGCCGGTCACGGCGATGCAGGAAGAACTTGCGGCGACCAGTCCCACGAGGAAGATGGCGCCGAAGCTCATCCCGCTTCCGACGGCAAAGTCAGGTTTCAGCAGCCCGAGCTTCGACATCAGGATCCCGAGCAGAAGAACCAGTCCGAACAGTCCGGCGAGCTCGATCGCCGAAGGCCTCGGGGCGGATGCGGATGCCGCGGGGCGTTCTCCGCCCGGACGCACGCGATATTTCTTTTCGTCCAGCGCGCCCTGCAACACCTTGAGAGAAGGGCCGCAACCGGACAGGCATACCTGGGCCGTTCCCCGGGCGGCATCGACTTGCACGGACTGGACGCCGTCGAGTGTTTTCCACGCACGCTCGACCGCGAGTTCGCAGCTGCGGCACGTCATGCCGTCCACGCACAGCTCCATCGTTTGGGACGGCCGGGATGCGGACGACTCGTGAACGCGCACGTGGAACCCCTCCGGCACGAGCCGTCGTTTCAACGCGACGATGTCGAGCGGTACGGAGCTTGAGAGCGTCAGAAGCCGGCGCTCCGTATCGGTGGCGATCGTCTGCGCCCCCTCGACGGAGGCAAGCGCCTCGCGCACGAGAGCGTTCAAGCGTTCGGCGCGGGCGGTCGAATGAAGAGAGTCGATCTCGAAGATATAGACATGAGGAAGTGGAGGTTGATTCATATTCGAATCCGATTCGGCAACACGAATAAAACGGCGAATGTGGCCTCGGGATCTCCCGGACCTTCGCCGTCTCAACTCCTACGCGTACAAAATGGGTTGGAGAATGCCTCGTCGTAACGCGAACGCCATCGGATCGATCCGGGCGACATTCGCGCGTCGTCTCACGAGACTTGCCAGACGGGCCTTCAGCGGCTGTGGGCTTTTCTCGGAGGAGCGTTTCAACAAGGAAAGAAGCGCCAACGCGACAAACAACGGAAGCAGCGTCACCGTCCCGGCGAATTGCGACGGGAATGCTTCCGAGAAGAGGGCCATGTGCCCGATGTCGCCCGAGGCCGCGCACGAAACCGTTCGCTCGGAACATTCGCCCGGCATCGCATCCGTCATCCCATCACCCATCGAGGAGACGGCGCTCGCCATCGGTGCCGCCGCACAGGAGGGACCGCAGTACATCTGCATCGGTTTGCAAATCTGAACCACCGCGGCGAGAAGGATCGTCACGAATGCGACAATGGCGAGTGGGGTATTTCTCTGCATGTCCGTCTGTACGTATCAGCGTCAAAATAGCACGGCCTGCCCGGATCGTCCAGTTCTCACGGGAACGGCTTCACGATTTCCGAAACTCACAAATACTCCTGAAGTCACAATATTTGCACGTAAACGGCTCCGGCGTCGGCTTGAAATCGGAGAGAGTGATCGCTTCCATGCGTTCGGAGACTTTGCCGAGAAACGCCTCGCGTTTTTCCGCCTTCAAGAGATCCACGTCCGTGATCACCCAATCCAACACGTAGATGTACGCGAGACGGGAAACCTTGATCCCCTTCTCTTCCAGCGCGACTTGGTAGAGATGAAGCTGTTCCTTGTCTTCCGCGCCAAGCTCTTCCTTTGCTTGTCCGGTTTTATAGTCGAACACGGCCACGGTTCCGTCGGGGAGCTTGTCGATGCGGTCGATTTTTCCTTTGAGCGAGTGAACGCCGAGTACCAGCGTAAAATCCAACTCGACGCCAAAGAGATCCGGCGCTTTCACCGCGCATTCCTGCCAAAAGTTTTTGATCGCCTGCCTCCCTTTCGCCTTGTACTCGTCGTGACGGGCGCGCGATTCGTACCACTCATCGATCCACGCCTCGTCGAAGAGCTTGTACGCTTCGTCGAGCGTGACGCGAAAACCGCCCGGCGTCGTCTCGAACGGCTCGACCGCGTCGCCGAACAGCGTGCCTTGTTGCGTCTGTCCGCGAAATTGATGCAATTCGAGCATGCGTTGATACGCATTGTGCACCGATTGACCGAAGCTTTTTTGATAGGTCCCGAATTTGGGAATGCGATAGATGTGCTCGAATTTGTACTGCAACGGACATTTGCGGAACGCGGCGAGCTGCGTGAAGCTGAACCGTTTTTTCAATTCGTAATGCACGGTGTCGGACACCGCGACTTCCTCCGGCGTGCGCGCCATCAGACGCTTGGCGTCGTCGAAGAGACCCGAGACGTCCGGGACTTCAAGCCCGGCCTCGGTAAAGAACGGCGACGGCTTTTTGGCGCGTTGGCCGCCGTAATGCGACGCGCCGGCGAGATAGAGACGGTCTTTTGCGCGCGTGAGGGCGACATAGAACAACCGGCGCTCTTCCTCGAGATGCGCGTCACCTTCGGGAAGGCGCTCGTTCACGAGTCCGTCCGGCAGCGGGATGGGCTCGGACCGCGCGCGGCTCGGGAATCGCGCGTCGACGAGCGAACCGACGAAGACGTATTTGAACTCCAATCCTTTCGACGCGTGCACGGTCATGATCTTCACGAGCTCCGGCCCGGCGTCCGGATCAAAATCAAGTCCGCCCTCTTCGCCGCTCTCCATCTCCACGCGCAACTCTTCGAGAAAACCGCGCAAGGTCGGCCCCTGCGTCGATCGCTCGTAGCGTTTGATACGTTCAGCAAAACCATTTAAATGTTGGAGATACTCACGTTTCTCGCGCTCCGGCAGACGCATCACCCACGCGAGATACTCGGACTTCTCAAGCGCGAGCTGAAGCACGCGCAACGGCAATTCGCGTCGCGCGGCTTCCATGAGCCCCTCGACATGCGTGACGATCTTGTTCGCGATGCGCAGGCCGTCCTGGCTCACATGCGCATCCGCGGCCTGCTTGAGTGCACCCCACAACGAAAGACCTTTGCGCTTCGCGTAATGCGTCAAATCGGCCACGTCTTTTGACGGCAGGTTATAACAGCCGAGGTGCATCGCGCGCCAGACGGCCGACGATTCGTGATACCCGTCAAGCAGCGATAACAGACACAGCACGTCGAGCGTCGCGGGCTTCGAATACAGGCCGCGAAGCGCCATGAACTGAAACGGGACGCCGGCGCGATCGAGCGCGTAGGTGAACGGCTCGGCGCCGTCGTTGGATCGCACGAGAATCGCAAAATCGTTCCAAGATGCGTCTTTATCCTTCTCTTTTAGCTCCCTGATCTGCTCCGCGACGGATTCCGCCTCCTCCTCCACCGAGCGCTTCCAAAGCAGTTGGACGGAACCGCCCTCTCCGCGCGCCGCATCCAATTTTTTGGAAAGACCCGTATCCGCGAGCTTTACCTCGAGACGATTCGGATTGTTTTTGGTGATAAACCCGTATGCCGTGTCGAGAATCTCTTTGTGAGATCTATAGTTTTGCGTCAGCGCGACGGTTTTGGCGTCCGGAAAATCGTCTCGAAATTGCAGGATGTTGGCGAGCGAAGCGCCGCGGAATTTGTAGATGGCCTGATCATCGTCACCGACGACGGTGATGTTTCGCTTCTCGCCACACAGCAATTTGATCAACTCGTACTGCGCCCAGTTCGTATCCTGGAACTCGTCCACCATGAGATAGCGGAATTGCTTGCGATATTCCTCGAGAACGTTCGGGCGCTCGCGGAACAGGCGCAGCGTCTCGAGGATCAAATCTGCAAAGTCGAGACTCCCCTCCTCCAGCATCATGTTGCGATACGCGAAGTAAACATTCGCAAGCTCCATCAAACGCCTGCGCTCGCCTTCGACAACTTCGGAATCGCCGTCGAGCACGGCTTCCTGTGCGAAGGCGAGATAGTGCTCCGGCGTCACGCCCTCGTCCTTGGCACGCGAAATGTGCTGCAGAATGGCGCGCAGGAATTTCACCGGATTGCCGAGCGGGCGGTAATGGTCGAGCGGCAATTCGTCGAAGCGACGTTTAAGCAGTAGCCACGCATCCGTCGGCGTGAGCAAGCGGAATTGATTCGGCAAACCGATTTCGAGGCCGTGTGCTTCGAGCACACGCTGGCAAAAACCATGGAAGGTTGAGATCCAGAAATCGTATGTGCCCGTGGGCATCAGATTGATGACGCGATCCTCCATCTCTCCGGCCGCCTTTTCCGTAAACGTCAGCGCGAGAATGTTCTCTGTTTTCAAATCGTCTTGCGCGAGCAAATGCGCGTATCGCTTGGTGAGCACGGTCGTTTTGCCCGTTCCCGCGCCGGCCACGATCAACAACGGTCCCTCGCCATGCGTGACGGCTTCGCGTTGCGCCTCGTTCAAAATGTCGAGCAGGCCTTCGGGCATGCGAACGATTGTGTCGGTTGCGTGCGAATCTGAAAAGACCGTCTATGCCTCGATGGTCTTTCGAAGTTTTTCCATGAGCTCGAGGTAAAACTTCACGTTATTCATAGTGGCGAGCCGCATGCCGAGCATCTCGTTCACGCTGAAGAGGTGTCGCAGATAGCCCATGGTGTAACGGGACAATTCTCCTTCCGACCCGATGACGTCTTTTGAGTACTTATATTTCTCATTGGTCGCATGGATCATCTCATAAAAATCCGGACGCGACAGGTCGTCGTGGACGAAACGATACAAGGTGCCGTGCCGGGCGTTTCGCGTCGGCAGAACGCAATCGAACATGTCGATCCCGCGCTGCACGTAGCCCACGATCTCATGCGGTTGCGCACCGCCCATGAAATAGCGCGGCTTGTCTTTCGGGAGAATCGAGTCGAGCGCCTCGAGTACGCGACACGCTTCCTCGAACGGTTCGCCGACGGAGAGTCCGCCGATCGAGTATCCGTCGAAACCGATGTCGACGAGTTCTTGCGCGCTTCGTTTGCGCAGCTCGAGATCCGTCCCGCCCTGCACGATGCCGAAGAGCAACGCGCCGGGATTGATCGACTCTTCGCGCGTGCGTTCGAATTCGTCTTTCGATCGTTTGGCCCAACGCGTCGTAAGCTCAAGCGCACGTTCGATTTCGCCCGGTTTTGCGGGCAATTCCGTGCACACATCCAACACCATACAAATATCGGAACCGATCGTGCGCTGAATCTGCATGCACAGCTCCGGCGTAAGCATCATCTTTGCTCCGTCGATATGCGATTGGAATTCGACACCCTCTTCGGTGAGTTTTCGCAATCCGGAAAGCGAAAACACCTGAAAGCCGCCGGAGTCGGTGAGGATCGCGTCATGCCAATCCATGAAGCGATGCAATCCCCCCATCTCCTTCATCACATCCATGCCGGGACGAAGCCACAGATGATACGTGTTCGAAAGCACGATTGGCGAACCGAGCTGCTCGATATCGAAAGACGAAAGCGTTTTCACCGACGCCTTGGTCGCAATCGGCATGAAGAACGGCGTCTGTAACATGCCGTGCGGGGTCACAAGCTCCCCTCTTCGACCATTCGAATTTTGACCTTTCAGATTGAACATAATCGTTATTCAAATGTCTGCGGTTCTTTCGGCTTTACGAAAATGTGTTTCTTCGCCCATTCGGACCGGCGGAGCAACACCGCGACGACGATCGAACCAAGCATGAGCGCGAAAAAGAAGACGAGCGACGCGGGAGTCGTGAACGCCTCGCCCAGTACGACGAAGCTGACGGTCGAGGCGAACGTACCAAGAAAAGTTCCCAGCGCGTACTGGCGATACGACATGCGGGTCAATCCGCAACCGATGCTGATCGCGTCATACGGAAAAAAGAGCAGACGCATGGCCATAGCCGCGAACATCCCTTGCTCCGTGAGCAGGTCGTCGTATTTCTTGACCCAGCCGCGCTCGTGCTCGGTGACGAAATGTCGTCCGAGATACCGCGCGAGGAAAAAGCTGATCGTTCCCGCCAGGTTCACGCCAAAGATCACCGCCAGACTTCCGATCCACGGACCGAACAACGCACCGCCGATGATGGCGATCGAGAACGTCGGAAACGGGATGATCGTCGAGAGCGCGTAGAACAGGATGAGCATGAACGGCCCGAATGGACCTGCGGCCTTCACCTGTTCCGACACGATGCCCGGTACGTCACGCACCGAAATCCCCTGGACATGCAAAAAGAGATACGTCCCTGCGATCACCGCGAGATACATGACCAAAATGGCGATCTTGAGCCAATGCGCCCGTTCCAAGGGTTTCATGTCTGACATCTTATATCGTACGGGCGTATTGCCATACGCCCCTACTGAAGCTGCTCTTTCTTTTCTTTCATGAAGGCCGACCACTCTTCAAGAATATTGAGGAAGAGCTTGAACGGCGCTTCGAAGATGAAATCGAAGAAGAAGACGAACACGTTGAATTTGGAGATGGTTTCCGAAAGAAAACGGCCCGCACGCAGGATCGGGATCGAGAAGAAATCCGATAACAACGTAAACACGTTATCCGGGCGCGGCACGGCCACGTACTCGCGCGTCACAAGACGCAGACGGAACGCGAAAAAACTCACGACACACAGGAAAAACAGGAAGATCAATGCGCTCACCCAGGTGAAGTGCAGGAATTGCAGGAGCACGAACGTCACGCCGAACGTGACCACGAAGGCGAAGAGATAGGCGGCGCCGAAGAATACCCGGCCGATGAGCCCGTGCTTTTTCGGCGGCCGCACTTCGCGGCCCTTGGGCCCCTCCTCCGACAGGAGCTCGTCCACGCATTGGACGATACGCTTCACGTTTTCCTTGCCCGGCGGACGGATCAGGAGCCCGACGAGAAACATAAGTACGGGCGGAAAGAGCACGTTGATTGCAAGAGACGTTCGGTGGATCTCCTGATACAGGAGTAATTCCGAAGGGATTTCCATGGCCAGCGCAAACAGCATCTTCGTGATGAAGAGGTAGATCATGGCGCGGAACGTGCCGCGGCGCAGTTTGGCCTTGGACTCCGCGATGCGCTTTCCCGCCACGCGTTCCACGGCGGCATGCAGGGATTCGCGGTCCGCGAGCAACGTCTCGGCGTTCGCGGGGTTCTCGTTCAGGACGGTGCGCAGGATATTCAACGAGATCGCCCACGGCTTGACCGCATGCTGGAATTTCATGGCCAGCGGGTCACGCAAGGCCGTCTTGACGCGCGATTCGATCGCGAGCATGTCGAGCGCGATCTCGGCCGGTGCCTGGATCCAGGATGCCGGATCCATCCAGCGCGGATAGAAGGCGCGCACGAGTTTGTACCCGATCATCTCGTCGTTACCCTTGATGAGCGTACGGTGGCATGCGATATAGACCTGAATGCGACGCTCGTCCTCGGTGATGCCGTTGTTGATCGTAATGCGTTCGGCAAGTTGTTCGTACAAAAAGTGGACGAACGCCTTCTGCTGCCCGTGATCGTCGAGATATTCCTCGAGCTCGGCTGCGAGGACGCCCATCAGCCACTCGTAATGCGATTCCGAACCGGCATCGAGGCGGCGCAGCACGACGTATTTCGCCAGGATGTCCGCGGCACCGTCGCACAACGTCTCGGACAGGACGCCGTTCGGAAGATACCGCGCCGCGATCAGCTCGCGCACGAGCTGCTGTCCCATGCTGCGCGGATCACCGTCCAGCGCGAGCTGGCGCTTCACGATGCGGATGATCGCCGCCTTGCGCAACAGGTGATCTTCCCGGTAATCCACGGCGTTACGGACCTTTTCATACAAAACGGAAAACCGGCTCACGGCGGCGTGAACGGTGATGCGGGACGATTCCGGAACGTCGGGCAGCGGCTGCGGTTGCACAGCCTTTGCCAAAACGGCCATTTTCGCGAATGACGGGGTCATACGCAGATACGGAGCATGACAGAAAACGGGAATGTTGTCGAGCCCCTCGTGTAATATTTTATCCAAAAACCGCGCGTTTTTCGCGCGGTTTTTACGGCCGCGCCACGTCAAGCCTAGAAATAGCCGCATAAAATCCTCGCCGCCGCTCGGATCACGCGGCACGTAAAAAGCCCTCGCTTTCGCGAAGGCTTTTACGTGGTGGACGCCGAGGGATTCGAACCCCCGACCCTCTCGGTGTAAACGAGATGCTCTAACCAGCTGAGCTAGGCGTCCCGAATCTCTTTCAGATCACGTGGTGCGGCGGGAGAGACTTGAACTCTCATGGCCTTGCGGCCGCCACCCCCTCAAAGTGGTGCGTCTACCAATTTCGCCACCGCCGCCCCATGTGCCCTGAAATATCCTCCAAGCGGCCGCAACGATACCAAGAAACGGCCGCGTTGACAAGTCGTCCGCTACCGATGTCCTTTCCCGATCAAAAACCGTAGCTTGCCCGGAAGTACGCCGATCTTGAACGACGTCCCTTCCAGCGCCTGCCCGTCCACCAGCAGCCGCACCGGCGTCTCCGATCGAACGGCGCCTCGCGTCAGGCGTAACACGGTCTCGAACGATTCTTTCGGGGTCCGACGGAACAGTGTTTTCGGCGCGACCGAGGACGAGACGCGCACGTCTAGCAAACCGTCGCGCGGGTCCCCGTTCCCGAAATTCGACACGATGATGGTGCCGCCCTCGGTCGGACGCAAGCGGAACCGCCCGTCCACCTCGAGCTCCGCGCGCGTGTCCGGAATCACGACGCTCGTGAGAAAACAGCGGTCGCCGACCTTGCCGACGTCGAGCGTCGTCGTGAGGCGCCCGGCCAACGTGCGAATGGCCGATGCCACATCCGTCATGCCGAGAAGCCGCGATATCGATGACGTACCAAGCAGAGGAACGAATCCGATCACGACCGGCAGTTCCGGTAAAAACCACATCATGCGCAAGAGCGTCCCTTCGTCGCCGACGATCACGACATGACGGACTCCGTCGCGCACGAAATCTTCCACCGACGCCTTTGCCTGCTTGAACAGCGACAGACGTGCGACGCGTCCGCCGATCCCGAATCCCGCCAGATCCGCCTCGAATCTCGCCACGTCGCGGTGGAACTTGTGTTCCCCGAGCCGTTCGTCATAGACGTAGGCGAATGAGGAGCTCACACCTTCGCGTCTTTCAGGTCTTTCGATGCCTTCGGTTCGTGCGGGGTACTCGTCGACGAAGGCGCCGCTCCGACGTTCACCGATCCGTGAATGGCGGCGCCCGGCTCCACGGCAAGCGTCTGTGCACGCAGATCACCCTTCACGTTTGCCGTGGATTTGAGATCGATGCGCGCGTTCGCCGTGACGTTCCCCTGCACCGATCCGGAAACGACGAGCGATCCCGCTTTCACCTCGGCGTTGATCTTCGCGTCGGGCCCGACGGTGAGCGTGCCGCCGACCGTGAGCTTGCCCGACACTTCGCCGTCGATACGCATGTCGCCGTCGCCGCCGAAGTCGCCTTCGATACGGACGCCCTTGGCGATCACCGTCACGGGCGGGGGTGTCGGGGTGGCCGGGGTGGGAACGTAAGAAGGCACCGGAACCTCGTCTTCGGCGTCTTTTTCGGGTTTGCCTGAAAAGTTGAAAGCCATAGGAATTGCGATTGCACGGAGCTTACAAAGCGGATGGCAAGAGGTCAAAAAAACCGCGGGGGCGGTTAATGGTACAGCGGGCTGTGTACATAGATTACGGTGCAACAGCACCAGAAAAGCTTGAGCGGCCAGAGACAGGCGATGAGGGCCGTGTACAGCGGCGCAGGCGCAAGATCGTGGCGGATCAGCTCACCGTAGATCGAGAAACCGACTTCCGAACCTACGCACCGGTCATAGGCGTTCCAGGGAAAGAGCATGCGCGCGGCAAGCGACGTCGAATCCGCCCGATGCCACACGCGTATCGACAGGCCGGCGACCAGAAAACCGATCGCCAGGTACAACGTCACGCATCCGACAACGAACAGCGGTTCCGACAAAGTACACCTCCGATTTGATTACATCTCATCGGGTACGGGAATGGCAAGTAGTCCCAATCCGGCCACGAGAGCGGACCGGGCGGCCGCGATGAGCCGCAACCTCCCCTCTTTCAGTTCCCCTTCCGACTCAAGCACGTTCACGTCTCGATAAAACTCGTTCACACGCTGCGCCGCGTCGATACACCATTGCGCGACAAGTGACGGCCGCAACTCCTCCGCCGCCTGCGCGACTTTGACCGGGAATTGCGCAAGGGTGAGCGCGAGCGCCTTTTCGGAAGTGTGATCGAACGAACGCGTAAGCGGCTCATCCTCTCTCCCCCTTACGAAGGGGGAGTCGGAGGGGGTAGAGCCCGCTTTGCGCAAAATCGATGCAAGTCGCGTGGCCGCGTACTGGCAATACGGACCCGTGTCTCCGTCGAACGACAACGCCTGCTCCAGATCGAACGTAAACACCTTATCGTTATCTTGTTTCAACATCCCGAACTTCATGCCCGCCATGGCGATACACCAGGCCGTATGCTCGATCTTGCCATCATTCCACTTGTCCTCGGCGTGACGCTTCACCACCTCTTCCGTTGAGTACGAAATGACTTCATTACGGAAGTCCTGATACGTGACCACGTTGCCTTCGCGCGAAGACATGGCGCCGGACTTGAGCGTGACAAATTCATAGCCAACGAATTCCGGAACGGGATTGAGTTCCAGCATGCGAAGCGTCTCAAAGAGCTGCTTGAAGTAAAACGATTGACGATTGTCGACGAGAATCAAGCTTCGTTCAGCCTTCGGATACTCTTTCAATTTCAATTCCGCCAACGCGAGATCTTTCGTGGCGTAGAGAGATGTACCGTCTGATTTGCGAATGAGAAACACGCCGAGTTTTTTGTCCTCCAGATCGACGACGATCGCGCCTTGCGATTCTTTGGCAACGCCTTGCTTGAGCAAATGGTCCACCATCTCTTGTCCGCGATCGACGACTTCGGATTCGAGATACTGCCGCGCGATCTTTACGCCGAGATCGTCAAAGATCGTCGCGAATTCGTCGAGCGACCAGCGGCGCGTTTCGCGCCAAAGCTTTTCCCACGCGGGATCATGCGCCTCGAGTTTGCGCTGCACGTCCGAGACTTCGTCTTTCCATTCCGGATTCGCTTCGAGTTGTCGCGACGCCTCGGCATACATCTCGCCGAGAAATTTTCCGGTGCGTCGTTCGACGGGAATCTGATCGAGGAGCTTATCCGCTTGTTCGACGCTGAAACCTGAAACCTGAAACCTAAAGCCTTTTCCCAGCCACCAAAGGCATTTTGCCACGTGAGCGCCGACATCGCCGTGATACGACATGGGCACGACCTTCCAGCCTGCCGCGGACAGGACATTCGAAAGCGCCTGCCCCAGGACAAGGTTGCGCAAGTGTCCGACATGGATCTCCTTGTGCGTGTTCGGCTGCGCAAACTCGAGAAGAAGCTCGTCAGCCTTTTTTGTCTCGACGGAACCGTACTTTTCTCCCAGCACTTCGATATCCCGCACGACTCGATGTACCGCCTCGCCGACGGACAACGTGAAATTCACATACGGACCGGCCGCCGACGCTGAAGTGAAATCGGATTGTCCGAAGTTCATCTTGGACGCAATCTCCTTCGCGATGTCCGCAGGCGACTTCCCCATCGCCTTGGCGAGTTTGAAGCAACCGAACGCAAAATCGCCGAGCGAGCGATCCGGCGGCACGACAATGTCGTCCGGCGAGACTGCACCGCCTAAAACATCCGACAGTCTTTTTGCCAGATCATTTTTCCAGTAAGTCCATGAAGTAGTCATATATCATTCCGACCGAGCGGAGCGAAGCAATCTCAGAACCCATCGAATGAGATTGCTTCGTCGTTGGTACTCCTCGCAACGACACAGCTCATACCAACTTAACGAAATGCCGTTTCCCTTTTTGGATCACGAATCCCTTTCGCACGTTGGTATTCGGATCCTTCACGACCTCGTCATCCACCTTCACACCTCCTTGTTCGATTTGCCGACGCGCATCGGATTTTGATGAACACAATCCTGACGCAACAAGCGCATCCACCAAGGACATCCTATCCTTCACCTTCAGCTCCGGGATTTCATCCGGTGTCGCGTGCTTTTGGTGCACGTTCGTAAAATGTTCGGCCGCTTGGTCGGCTTCTTTCTCACCCACGAGCCATGCCACGACGCGCTTGGCGAGATCCCGCTTGTACGTCATCGGATTCTCCCCCTTCTTCATCGCGGTTTCGATCTTCTTGATCTCCTCGTCGGATGCATCCGTGCACAAGCGGAATCCCGGCACGATCATCCCATCGGTCCAGCTCATCACTTTGCCGTACATATCTTCCGGCGCATCCGTTAGGGCAATCATGTTGCCTTCGCTCTTCCCCATCTTCTTGCCGGTCGGATCGACCAAAAGCTCGTTCGTGATCACGAATTTGTCCTTGTTTTTGAGCTGCTTCATCAACGTGCGGCCGGCCAGCATGTTAAACGTCTGGTCGTTTCCGCCGACTTCGCCATCCACATCCATCGCCACGGAATCATATCCCTGCATGAGCGGGTACATGAATTCGTGCACATGAATCGGCTTGCCATCCTTGAGACGCGTCTGGAACATGTCACGCTCAAGCATTTGCTGAACGGTAAAGTGAGACGCGAGATCCAGCACGTCGGCAAAGTTCATCTTTCCGAGCCATTCACTATTGAATTTCAGTTCGACGGCATTTGATCCCTTAAAATCAAGCACTTGCGCCGCTTGATCCTTATAGAGCTTGCAATTCGCCAACACCTCCTCGCGCGTCAGCGGTTTGCGTACGGCCGCTTTGTCCGTGGGATCGCCGATGGTGGCCGTAAAATCACCGATCAAGAGAATCACCTTATGACCAAGCTCCTGAAACAACGCCAAACGTCTAAAGTTGATGAAATGCCCGAGATGCAACGTCGGTCCGGTCGGATCGATGCCGAAATACACCGTCAACCGCTCCCCTTTCTGCAACAACTTCTTTACCTCCGCTTTGGACGGATACACATTCTCAACCGCCCGATTGAGCAGCCAGTCGATCTTCTTTGCGTCGGTTGAGACCTTGGGCATAGATGGCGTAAGTTTAGAGGCTTTTCTGCCTTTTCTCAAGCGTCTCGATCTTTATCTTCGCCTCTTCAAGCTTAGCCTTCATGTCATTGATCACATGTACCGGCGCCTTTGTCGTGAATTCCTGGTTTGAAAGTTTCCCTTCGGTCGATGCAACGTATTTCTTGAGTTGCTCCAGCTCTTTGCCAAGCTTGGCTTTTTCCTTCTCAAGATCAACCGCGCCTGCGAGATTCAACCCGACGGTGGCCGTGCCCGACGGCGTCACGACCCACCCTTCGGGGATCGCCGAACCGGTCGCGCAAGTCGAATTCGAAAGCCGTTCAATCCAAGCGCGATTCTCCTCAACGAGCTTCAAAAGGCTCTGATCGCCCGCGATCGAGAACTCAACCTGCTTCGCCGCCTCAACGCCCTGCTCCGCACGCAAACGTCGCATGTCGACGACAAGCGTTCGAAGACGATCAAACTCTCCCCTCTCATTACGAAGGAGAGGGGTCGGGGGTGAGGTGGGCCACTCCGCCACGATCAGCTTCCCGTCAAACCCCGCGATTCCCCATACGTACTCCGTCACGAAGGGCATGAAGGGATGCCAAAGTTTCAGCACCGTTTGGAGGACCGTTTTCAGAATCTCGGATTTTCCTTTTTCCACCTTTGCGATTTCGAGATACCAGTCGGCAAGATCATTCCAGGTGAAGTCCCGCAGCTCTTCGCCCGCGGCGGAAAATTGATAGGTTTCGAGCTTCTTGGTGACGGATGCGACGACCTCGGATAGGCGCGACAGGATCCAGCGGTCGGCTAACGTTCCCCCGTTGTCATTCTGAGCGGAGCGAAGAATCTCACTTCGTGCAGCCAAGTGGGATCCTTCGTCACTTCGTTCCTCAGGATGACGAGAGGTCTCGGTCATCGTCAGAATAAACCGCGAAATATTCCAAAGCTTGTTGGTGAAGTTTCGATAACCCTCGATCTTTTGCTCGGACAAACGCGTGTCCTGGCCCGGCGTGTTGCCGATGAGGAGCGATAAACGCACGGCGTCGGTGCCATATTTGGGGATGAGTTCGAGCGGATCGAGGATGTTGCCAAGCGACTTGGACATCTTGCGTCCCTGCTCATCGCGCACGAGGCCGTGGAGATACGCATCCTTAAACGGCACTTCGCCGAGCGCATACGTCGACATGAGCACCATGCGGGCGATCCAGAAGAACAGGATGTCTTTGCCCGTCTCAAGCACGGACGTTGGATGATACGCGCGATGCTTGGCCCACGCGTCCTCGTCGGGTTTACCTCCCGAAGCTTCAGCGTAGGGAGGCCAGCCGAGCGCGGAAAACGTCCACGAACCGGATGAGAACCACGTGTCGAGCGTGTCCGGATCCTGCTCCCAACCTTCGCCAGGCGACACGTCGGAAACGACCATCTCCACTCCCTCTCCTTTCGAAGGAGAGGGTTGGGGTGAGGTGGACCGATACCAAACCGGCACACGATGCCCGAACCAGATCTGGCGCGAAATGCACCAGTCGCGCAGGTTATCGATCCAATTGAAGTAAATCTTGGTAAACGATTCCGGCACGATACGCGTCTGTCCCGACTCGACCGCAAAGCGCATCAGCTGCTTCAGCGTGACCTGATCGCCTTTTTTCCAGCCTCGATCAAGACCGATGAGCTTTTTCCAGAGCGGCGCCTTGGGATCACGTAGCGTATCTTGTCGCAACGTGAACGGCTTGTTCACGCGCACAAACCACTGCTCCATGGGCAATTGCTCGACGGGCGCACCGCCGCGTTCCGCGATCGGCAGGTTCTGCTGCACGTCTTCGATTGATGTGACGAGACCGTCACGTTCGAGCCGTTCGATGAGTTTCGCACGCGTCTCTTCGACCGTCAGACCGGCGAATTCGGGACCGACATCGGGAAGCATGCGCGCGTCGGGACCGATCACTTGGACGGTGGGCAAGCCGTGGCGCGTAGCGATGTCCGCGTCGATCATCGAGTGCGCGGGCGTCACGCCGAGCGCGCCGGTGCCGAACTTCGGATCAACCGCCGCGTCGGCCACGACCTTGATCGAAAGCGGCTTACCGCAAAACGTCGGCGTGAACGTCTTGCCGATAAACGCCTTGTATCGCGCGTCGTCCGGATGCACGGCGACGGCCGTATCGCCGAATTTCGTTTCGGGACGCGTGGTCGAAATCGCGATCGGGAACTCCTTGTCGTACGTAAACGTGACGAGCTTGGTCGTGACTTCTTTCGTCTGCACCTCGTCGTCGGAAAGCGTGGTCTTGAATTGCGGATCCCAGTTGACGATACGATAGCCGCGCTCGATTAATCCGTCCTCGTGCATCATCTTGAACAGCCGATACACGGCACGATTGCGCGTCTCGTCGAACGTGTACGCCTCGCGCGACCAATCGCACGACGAACCCATCTTGCGCGTCTGATTCACGATCGTGTCGCGCGACTCGTCCGCGAATTGCACGACGCGCGCCAAAAACTTCTCGCGTCCGAGCTCTTTGCGCGGATCCTTCATCCCCTCTTTGATCAGCAACTGCTCGACTTTGACCTGTGTCGCGATCGCGGCATGGTCGGTTCCCGGCACCCACAACGCCTTTTTGCCGCGCATGCGCTCGAAACGGATCAGCAAATCCTGGATCGCCATACCCATGGCATGCCCCATATGAAGCGTGCCGGTCCGGTTGGGCGGCGGCATCATGATGCAATACGGCTCCCCCGCTTGGTTGCGCTCGGGCAACTTATCCGGATTGAACACGCCGGACGCCTCCCATTCCGCGTAGATCTTCTCCTCTACCAATGAGGCATCGTAGGCTTTTGGCAGCTCGGGCATAGAATGGAGCTAGCTTATCGGATCGTTGGCCGAATGGATAGATAGATGATACTGTCAGCCGATTCTGACAAAGACTTCCCTAGGTTCAGCCAAAAGATCGACATTGTTAGAAAAGTGTCAACTATTTGACAAAACGCGAAAAAATAGCTAAGTTACGACGTTCATTTGGAACGAACTCATGGCTCTCAAGCCCGAACAACAGGCCGTCGAATTGATCGGCCGCGCCAAGAACATCCTGCTCGTCACGCGCGAGCATGCGAGTACCGATGCGATCGCGTCGGTGCTGGCCTTGGGTTTGGCGCTGAAAAAACTCAACAAAACGTTTGATGCCGTGATCCCGGGCCTGGATGCGAAAACCATCCCCTCTTTTCTCCCGTCCGGCGTGGACGTGCGCCCCGTCCCGGGCGGCATGCGCACGTTCCGCATCAAGCTGAATGTAAAAGACGTGCCGTTGTCCGAGCTCATGTATGACGTGAAGGACGGCCAGCTCGAGATTACGGTCGTGCCCAAGGCGGGCGGATGGAAACCGAACGACGTGACGTTTGCGCATGGCGACGAACGCTATGATCTTGTGATTGCCGTAGACGCGCCGGACATGGCGTCGCTCGGATCGTTGTTCCGCGAACAAGCCGACTTTTTGTACAAAACCACGGTCCTCAACATCGATTGCAGCAATCAAAACGAATACTGGGGTCAGGTGAACTTGGTGGATTTGAATTGCGTCTCGGTCACCGAATGTGTCTATCGATTCTTGAGCGCTTGGAACCAGAGTCATGTGGACGCCGATATCGCGACCGCGATTTTGGCCGGCATGATCAGCCGCACGCGCAGCTTCCGCTCAACGAACGTGACGCCGAAAACGCTCGCCGCGGCCTCTAAGCTCGTGGAGCTTGGCGCGCGACGCGCCGAGATCGTGCAAGGCATGTGGCGCACGCAAACCGTTTCGACGCTGCGCCTGTGGGGACGCGCGCTTACGCATCTCGAGCAAGACCGCGAGCTCGGCCTCGTGTGGAGCGTGCTCACGGAGCGCGACTTCATGGAGGCGGGCGCAAAGCGAGAAGCGCTCGACGGCGTGGTCGAGGAGCTCATTAGCGCCTCACCCGACGCCAAGGTCGTCGCGCTGCTCTCGCAGGCGCGCGAAGGGATGCGCGTGGACGTGTACGCAAAAGCGCCGCAAAACGCCGCCGAGCTCGCACGCCCTTTTGGAGGCACGGGCACGCGTGAGCGCGCGACGTTTCACTGGGACGGCCCCGGCGATCTCTCGGACGATACGAACAAGATCATCGAGAAGCTGCGCGAAGTGATGAAGAGTAAATAAAAAAACACCCCCGCGATGCGAGGGTGTTTTTTGATTATTCAGCTTCTACTTCCGCTTCAACATTGAACGCGGCTTTCAGGTCGGCGCGCGCGGCCTCCATGGCGGCGCGGAAGTCGGCCATCGCTTTTGCATGTGCCGCTTTGCGCGTCTCGGCCAATGTGCGCACCTGCGTCCCGACGCGGTCCATCACCTTGCGGTCGGCGGCAAATTTGTCCTTGGCAGCCTTCACCGCCGCGGCGAAGTCGGCGCGGATGGTCGCGGCGTCCTTGCCGGCGGCGCAGTCCGTCTTCGCTTTTTCGACCGCCGCCTTGATCGCCGCTCGGAACGCCGTTACCGACGATTCGGCCTGCGTGCGTCGCGTCGTGACGGCGGCGTCCAAGCCCTTGCGGAACGCGGCGTTCGCGGCATCAAACGCGGCGCGGCGCGCCTCGACCGCGGCCTGTACGTCGGCCCGGAATTCCACGATCGCCTCGCGCTCGGCATCCGTATCGGCGAATGCCTCAAGTCTGGCCGTCGCCTGTGCGCGGCGCGTTTCGGCCTCGTCGCGCGCATCCGAAACCTTCGTTTCACGTTCGGCGCGGCGCTCTTCGAGCCTCTGCTCGCGCTCGTTATGACGATCATCGAGCTTGGTGCGCAAATCGAGCAGCCGCGTTTCGATCGCGCCGAGGCGCACGCCGATATTCGCGCAAGCCTGGACACGCGCTTCCACGTTCGCGCCCGGCACGCGAACATTCGCCTTGAGATCAAGACGTTGCGCAAACGCAAAAGACGGGACAAGCAATCCGGCGGCGGTCATCGCCGCAACGATTCGCTGAAAAGACCTAGGGAAGTTCATATTCGACTTCGGTATAAGAATTAAGTTCGGCCTGATCGTTGGTGATCAGATCGGCGTCCGTATCGCCGTCGCGCTCGGCGGCGTTGATGCTCGCCGCGGCGTCGAGTTCCGCTTCCACGGCCGCGTCAATCGCGGCGGCGGGGGTTTGAGCCTCGGTTTGCGACTCAACCTGCGCACGTTGGCGCAGATCTACGCATCCTTGACCCATGAGCGGAAGAAGGGCCACAAGGGCGAAAAGTGTTTGTTTTTTCATACCTTGCCTTTCATCATACCTGCGATCGATCATCTTGTGACGCTTACATATCCACAGGCTCTTTTTTTGTTATGATGGTGCGCAATGAATCCCCTTTTCCTTTTGACGGCGTTCTTTGCGGAGGTGGCCGGCACGTTAGCGGGCTTCGGATCTTCCACCATCGCGCTTCCCATCGCCCTGTTCTTTTTTGATTTTCAAACCGCGCTCGTGCTTGTCGCTTTTCTCCACATTTTCGGCAACATCGGACGCATCGGCTTTTTCAAGCACGGACTGGATCGACGATTGATCCTCTTCTTTGGCGTTCCGAGCGTCGCGGCAAGTCTCGCCGGCGCGCTGCTTATCTCCTTCATCCCACAGGACGTCTTGAAAGGTCTGCTTGGAGTCTTCCTCCTCGTCTATTCCGGCCTTTCGCTTTGGAAAGACACGCTTCGGATTCCCGCCTCGCACGTGAATGCGGGCATCGGCGGCGTCTTGTCCGGATTTCTCGCGGGGCTCATCGGTACGGGCGGCGCGCTTCGCGGCGCGTTTTTGACGGCGTTCAATCTCAAGAAAGAAAAATACATCGCCACGGCCGCCGCCATCGCTCTCGCGGTCGACCTTACCCGCATCCCCGTATATCTCCGCCAGGGGTTTCTTCCGGAAGCGCATTATCCGGCCGTGGCCATCCTCTTCGTCATCGCCATGCTCGGTTCGTGGCTCGGCCGACTGATCGTGGATCGCATCCCGCAAGCGCTGTTTCGTAAAATCGTGCTCTCGGCCCTGCTGTTCGTCGGTATCTTCTTCACCTCGACGTGGCTCGGAAACTAAACCCCCGACCATGGTCGGGGGTTTGGCCGTTAGGCCTGCTCGCCTTCTTCCGTCTCCTCGTCCTCGTCGTCCGAGTCAGAGCCCATGGCCGAGTCGCCTTCCGGCATCTCCTCTTCCATCGGATCCACGTGCATGATCGCTTCGTCGATCATAAATGGCAGATCAATTGATCTCAAGAATAAGCTGCTTTCTAAAAAAGCCTAGGTATTCTAGAAAGGGCTTTGATCAATCGCAAGAGAAGGTGTCAAGAGTCCTGTCAATCACATGTTCCGGGCGTCGTAGGCCCAGTGCAGCAACGCCTGGCGCTGTTTTGCATGGCAAGACCAGTCGCCTCGCCTACAGTTTTTATAGACTTGGGCCGCATGGCGGCGGATCGCCTTCCAGCGCTTGATTTGCCGCCTGTCCTCCTCCGGCAAACGTCTGCCCATGTAATAGCGGCAATACCATTGAAACCAGCCGCGCGGGTCATGCGCCTCGTTGATCCAGCCCTTCTCCCGCCAAACCCGGAGCGGTTGGGAGGCGTGTACGCGAAACAAATTCAGAGAATCATCATGCGTCGCCGAGAGCTTGGCGCGCGCATACCAACTCTTTGGGAACTCCTTGCGGCAGTCGGTCATGTACTTCCCGCCGAATACGCCGAGCTCGAGCATCTCCTTCGGCGTAAGCTGCGGGCGGAATTCGGGATCGAAGTTGCGACCCACGGGTTCGGTTAATTCATAGCGATACCCTTTTTGCATTTTGTCGTTCACCGTCACGATCTTCTTCTTTTTCGGGGCATAACGACGCTCAATATTTTGCTTCTTCAATTCAACCACCAGATGGCCGCATTAAGATACGTCGCGAAGGAGACCCAAATGAGATATGGGATGAGAAGATAGGCGGCGGGACGAGAAAGCTTATAAAACAGAATGACGGTCCAAATAATGGCGGCGAGCAGAAGAATGATATCCACGAGCGCGAGCAGCGGGTTTTGCAGACCAAAGAAGAGCGGCGACCAGATCAGGTTCAATGCGAGTTGAACACCAAACATCGCAAGCGCTATGCGCACTTCTTTTCGCTTCCATCCCTGTTTCCAAACAAGAAACGCCGAAACGGCCATCATGATATAGAGCACGGTCCAGACCGGGCTAAAGATCCACGAAGGCGGGTTGAGCGCCGGTTTTATCAAGGCGTCGTACCATTCCATGCCGCCAGTATACCGTATTACCTGACCAACGCTTTTCTTTTCCCCACCCGCGCAAGGAATCGATACAGGGCGCTCGTTGAATTCCGATCATACCGCGTCGGGCAACCTTTGCAGGCAACCCCTGTCATCCCGAGCGAAGCCGAGGGATCTCTTCCCTTCGGTGGTTTTCGAAACGACTCGCAGCACTCCGCCTTGATCTGCCTCCGACGAAACAAAATCATCAGATTCCAAAACCAGCGATGCGGCCGGTCGCGGAAGTCGGGAGGGAGAGGGTGATACATAGGATGTATTATATCTCTTTGCAGGGAGGGTGAGTCGTCACCCTCCCTGCACCCTCCCGCTCGCGCCGACTTCCGGTTCTCGCGCGGCTCACCATCTCGCTCGGCCTGGATGCCTGAACTTGCTCGCTCAATATCTTCATTTAAGATTCGCTCGCTTCAACAGCAGGCATCCGCATCGGCCTCGCTCATGGGCCGCGCTTGTGATCCTCAGGGGCGCGATGGGAAAGCAAACACCCTCCCGAGTACCGGATATCGGCTGATGAGCGAGCGGTGAACCCACAAGGCGTCCCCGAAATCGCCTTGTCCGCGAGCGAGATCATTGCCGATGGAGGAACGCAGGGCGGGGTGCGCAGGAGAGTGCAGAGAGGGCAGCGCTGCCCTCTCTGCTAAAACTAAAAGTTTTATAGGCTGGATTAGCGACGAATCAAGGACGTCACGTCCACGAAAGGCGTGGAGCCGTCCCCCATCACCGCCGGCAATTTGCCATCCCACTTTTCCAAGGCGCGAAGCTGGAGAATCTGCGGGCTGGATTGAAGCGCCGCCGACTCTATGCGCAACGCCTCGGCCTTACCGCGCGCCTCGGCGATCTTTTGTTCGGCTTCGAATTTGATCTGCTCGAGCTTGTTCTTGGCCGCAAGCGCTGACTGTTCTGCCGTCACCTTCAACTCGATCGCTTGGTCGAACGCCGCGGAAAACTGGAAGTCCACGATATTGAAGTCGTCGATCAAGATGCCGCGCGGCTCGAGCTTTTCGACAAGATGTGAACGGATGTCGTCGCGCACCTGCTCGCGCTTGGTGATGAGCTCCTCGGCCGTGTACTTGGCCGTGGTGGACTTTACCGACTCCTGCAACGCAGGGTCGATCAAGCGCACGCGATAATCCACGCCGATGTCCTGATAAATATCCGCGACTTTTTCCGGATCCACGTGATAGTTCAATGCGACCTTGGAGTTGACCGTCTGCAGGTCCTTAGACGCGGCCGTGGCCACGACTTCCTCCTTAAGGATCTTTACGTCCATTAGCACCACACGGTCCATAATCGGCACGCGCACATACAACCCCTCGCCCACCACCTTGTCGGTCACAGCGCCCCAGCGGAGCAACACACCACGCTCACCCGCACCAACAATCCCAAACGGCCAAGCGATAATGACAATCACGACCGCCATGATCGCCACCACCGAAGCCGCAATCAGCCCAATAGAGATTTTTTTCATACGGGAGGGAGGTTAAAGCAACCGGGGAGGGAGGGCAAGTTGGACCCCTCATATTATTTACCCGACATGACTCGAACCGCCACTAATTAATTGTTGCTATTTCCGGTATAATTCTCTCTATTTCGCTAAGCGGTTTCTCACTAGTTTGTATTTTAACCTTCTTCTTTTTTCTAAAAACATCTTGAACTCTAAACGTCACATGAATTTTGTCATTCGTGATCTTGGGGCCAAATTCTTTGTCACCCCAATATTCGTAAACATAGTATACGAATCCAGATATACTCTCTCCCGGTCTTACGGTGGTTTCGCCTAAGAAATACTGACCGCGAACACCTAGTACTTGTGCGAACTTTTTTCCAACACTATCCGAGATGAGCATTGGTTCAGGTATGGTCAGGGGCTTAAGCTGAGGCGACTCTCCGTGTGAAGTAACGACCTGAAGCCGCCATGAGGTTAGCGTAGTGATTCTTTTGCCCTTGTTCGCAATGCCCATGTAAAGCAGAAAACCAAATCTCTTCGTTCCCTGACCTTCATACATACCGTCCGGTAACCGAAACCACCATTGATACACCTCGGGGTGAACTGATGACAAAACAAGCTTTGGCCGATCGCTTAGGAATTGATAGATAAGTATCAGTCCATTAACAACACTCAGAATAGCAGTGAATACGGCTAATGCAGCTAAAAGCGTATTCCAAGGCATAATTCGAATACTCGATTAAAACTCCCTGCTCGAAATATCAAAGAATCGCTGGAAGAAGCTCGTCAGCTTAGCCAAAGCACTCTCTCTTTTCTGAGTGCGCTCGCCGCCAGGCGAGAATCGAGACACAGGCGGCAATACTTTTGAGATCGCCGTGCCCGTTGTTGCAACGTTTCCGTCTCGAAACGAGTTTCGAATAAAGACGTATGTCGCTTCACGATTCAGACCTTCTTCTTCAATGATTTGCTCCAACTCCTCAACTTTTTTCTGCTCAACAAATTTTTGCCAATCTTCATCAACCACTGAATGAACATCCAGCTTGGAGATAAACTGATTGATAAGATCTTTTTTGTTGCGTAGCTCAATGCTGGAGTCGATCGCTTTATCAATGTCGATGAGCAGTTCTTTATTCTTGGTGTGGTCTTCGTGGTACTTCTTAATCAGTCCGAGAATGTAGTCAATATTGATCTCGATCTGCTTGATCAGCTCCATTTCAAAGACGAGATCGTCGTTGACATTCTCCTTTTCGGCATTGCCAGTTTTGCGAAATTCGTTGTACAAATCGATGTACAAGCTGTGATAATCCTGCAAATCGCGAGCAGAGAGTATTTCGTTTCCTGTAAACTCGTCGAAGGTCACCAAGATATTCCGCACGCGCAAAATCGCACCATAGAGCTTGATGAAATCTTTTTGATCCTGTTCGCCCACGATGCGCTCTCCCACAGGAAATTTCTCCAAAAGCTCTTCCACCAGACTCTTGTATCCGCGTACTTCTTTGTTGCCATCCTTATACCCCTTGTAATAATCCTCATACGCTTTCAGGAGTACAATACCGCTGGCTTCTTTGTCGCCAAAGAGCGCGATCGCTTCATTGGTCGCTTTTTCTAGGTTGCGAAAACAGACAATATTTCCGAAGGTCTTCACGCTGTTCAAAATGCGGTTCGTTCGCGAGTAGGCCTGCAACAAACCATGTAGGCGCAGGTTCTTATCCACCCATAGCGTATTAAGCGTCGTCGCATCAAAGCCGGTTAAAAACATGTTGACCACGATGAGAATATCAATTTCTCGATCTTTTACCCGCTGACTCACGTCTTTGTAATAGTTTTGAAACTTGTCAGACGAAGTGTCGTACGATGTCCCAAATATTGCATTGTAGTCAGCAATCGCCTTTTCCAGGAAGGCGCGGGAACTTACATCAAGCCCGCTCGTGTCCTCGGAGTTTTCATCGATCATGCCGTCCGCATCTTCGTCATTCACGCCAAAGCTGTAGATGGTGGCAATCTTGAGCTGCTTATCGCTCGGCTGGTCAGCTAGTTGTCGCTTAAACTCGGTATAGTATTTCTTTGCCGCATCAATCGAAGATACCGCGAAGATTGAGTTAAAGCCCGCGAGCCTGCGATCCTTGAGTTTGTAAAAGCTATTACGCTTTGTTTTTTGGTCAAAATGCTCCCGAATATAGCGCACGATATTCTCCAGTCGCTCAGGCGAAGCAAGTACCGCCTCACGGTCAATGTCACTTACTTTCTTATCTTCAATGTCTTCCGCCTCGCGAACCGTGGAAACGTAATCAACCTTAAACGGCAGGACATTCTTGTCTGCAATCGCATCAACGATCGTGTACGTATGAAGCTTTTCACCAAATGCCTGCTCAGTCGTTTTAAAGTCCGGGCGTCCGCCGGAGGATGCATTCACTGCAAAAATTGGTGTGCCGGTAAATCCAAAAAGATGGTAACTGTTAAACGCCTTGGTGATTGCGGCGTGCATGTCCCCAAATTGTGAACGGTGACACTCGTCAAAGACGAGAACAACATGACCATCAAAGATGGTATGCCCTTTATTGCCCTTAATGAATTTGTCGAGCTTTTGAATCGTGGTAATGATGATGCGCGCGCTCGGATCTTCGAGCTGCCGCTTCAAAACGGTGGTGCTGGTATTGCTATTTGCCGCGCCTTTTTCGAATTTGTCGTACTCCTTCATCGTTTGATAGTCCAAATCTTTGCGGTCTACGACGAAGATAACTTTGTCGATATGCGAAAGCTTGCTCGCCAATTGCGCGGTCTTAAAACTGGTCAGCGTCTTACCCGAGCCAGTGGTATGCCAGACGTATCCCCCGGCTTCGACGGTGCCGAGTTGTTTATAGTTAGTGCTTACCTCGATACGATTCAAAATACGTTCTGTTGCGACGATTTGATATGGGCGCATCACAAGCAGCCGCTTATCAGTCGTGAACACGCAGTAACGAGTCAAGATGTTGAGCAGCGCATGCTTAGCAAAAAAGGTCTTCCCAAAATCCATCAAATCCGTGATCGGCTTATTAGTTGCGTCCGCCCACCAGCTCGTAAACTCGAAGCTGTTGCTCGCGCGCTTCCCGCGTTTTACTGCTCCTTCGTTACCTTCCTTGATATGCTGAAAACGGGTCGTATTGCTGTAGTACTTGGTATGCGTGCCGTTTGAAATAACAAAAAGCTGCACGTATTCGAACAATCCAGATGCCGCCCAAAAGCTTTCGCGTTGATAGCGATTGATTTGGTTAAACGCTTCCTGAATGGCGACACCTCGACGCTTGAGTTCGATATGTACGAGCGGCAAACCGTTCACCAACACGGTAACGTCATAACGGTTTGAACGCTGCCCGTCCTCAGTGGCGTACTGGTTGATAACCTGCAGCAAATTATCGTGAACATTGTCTTTGCGGAGAAGATATATGTTTTTCGTGGAGCCATCATCTCGGACGAGATTCTTGATGTAGTCTTCTTGAATTGTTGCCGTCTTTTCTTCGATACCTTGATTCTGGCTGGCAATCTCATTTACAAAAAAGCGTTCCCACTCTTTATCGGTGAACCTGTAATCGTTGAGCTTTTCAAGCTGTACACGAAGATTCGCAATAAGATCCGCCTCGCTTGTGATCGGCAGGAATTCATACGCTTGCGATCCAAGCTGATCAATGAAGGCACGCTCAAGCTCGGCCTCACTCTGATAGTGCTCGGCACGCGTTTTCTCTGGCGTGTACTCGGCGACGACTGTGCTCTGAGAATTCTCCGCCACCAGATTGTATTTGTTGTTTTCCATGACGAATATCAACTGTTTATGCCATTCTGTTGATATTGGCAAGACAGATATCAACTATTTTACGAGTTCCTTGAACGTCAGTAGCTTGCCCCGATAATGCTCGTATTGCTTGCGACGTGCAACTATCTCGGCCGGAAGACCGATAGAAATGTCATTTACCAATGCATCAAACTTGTCGAGTATAGAAATGATTCTTCTTTGCTCTTCCATCTTCGGCACCGGGATTTTTATATCTTTCACTTCTGACCAATGACGACTATAACCCTTATTCTGTATTCGAGCATTCTTTAATGCTTGATACAAAAACCTTGCTAGAACAGCATCATTTTTTGGTTTGAATACTTTGATGCCATCCGCCCCCTGCGCGAAAGAGAAATTCGCATATTTCACCTCACGTGTATGGTCGCCGAAAATCACGTATTCATTTTGGGGGACGATTGCTTTTTCATCATCAGTGTAAGCAACGATATACTTCTGGCCCTGATCAATCACTGGATATGCTCCATTTTCCTGATATAGTTCCTTATTAAGCTTTTTGGGCATGGGAACCATATCAATTAACTCATTCAGCGCGATCCGTCCTACTCCCGTAAACATCAAAAGCTCCGAGCGGTAATGCTCATACTGCTTCTTCCTTGCTTCCAGCTCTGCTTCCAGCTCTGCTTCCAGCTCTGTGAAAGAGTCTAGCACTCGGACGATTTCTTTTTGGATTTCGAGGGGCGGGATGGGGATTTTGAATTTTAAAATAGCCGCTTTATTTCCTCGAGGCATTTTTGCGCCCCTCGCGTGCTGCGTGTCGTATGCAAAGAAGTCCTCCGATGAGAGCAGATAGTATAGAAATTCAGAATCTAATTGACCGGTGCTTTGGTCCTGTATTCTAATTACGAGAACATCGCCGTTCGTTCCCCCGTCATGAGTCGCTCGCCAAATCTTTTTTAAATAGGGCCTAATATTTCCAAGCAAGATATCGCCCTCCTGAAACCCGGTGAATGCGCCTGTTGCTGGAACATAATTTGATGAAGTCTTCCCCTTTTTGTCGGGTAGAAGGTTATCTACCCCGACATAATTCTCACCGTGCAGCTCAGACGCCTGTAACCTCGTTTCCGAATAGGACGCGGCTTGCCCCAGCTCCAAAAACTTCACCCCTTGCGGGCACTTCTCGGCGATGAGCTTTTCGATTTTGGATTTGTGGGTGGGCATGATCACATCGTTTTTTCAACCCAATAAGAATCCTTATTTTCTTTTATCTGTAGAGCCTTATCGATATGATCCTGATATTTACCATCCTTAATGAACTCTTCTAAAGTGACTAGATGCAAGTAGGAGTGGTCTCCATCATAAATGGTGGAATCGCACAATACGCCTTGGCAGGTACTGCCGTCATCATTCTTTCGATTAAAGAGGTTACCTTTTAAGATGTTAAAGAGATACGGATTACCCAGTTTATTCAATCTCTTGATGTGACCACAATCTGAGCAATTATTTTTTTCATATATATAGTCATATATTCCATTGCAATCAGGAATTATCACGCCGAGCAAGGCGTTGGTCGTACTAGTCTTTTCGCCACGAGGGACTTCCCAGAGAGAATAACGGATCTCGTTAGGCATCCACTGCTCGGCTTCCGGCTCAGAAAAATCTTTCATACCGCGAGAAATAAGCACTAGAGTCACAGAGCTATCATGCACTCTCGGCTTAAGAGCTTCCCAAATCTGAGGTTCGGACTTTCCCTTAAGACTCTCATCCTGTTTCTCTCCTTTTAAAATATTTTCTTTACCCATGACCGCTTCCAGGAGGTTGACGTAGGCGCGGCCAGTAGCCTTCGTCTCTTTCGTAATAACTCCCGTGTCTTTGTCGGTTTCTTCGGCCCAAAACTTTTGATCCAAGCCCTGCCAAACCTGATCATCCCCGTACTTATAGCTAATGAATACCTTCGCCATAGTTTTATTTGATTAAGGCGAAAATAATTAACATCGCTACCCCGAGCACTCCATAAAAACCAAGCAGCATAGGAGAAAACATCGCAGCAAAGATTGTTTTGTCTGCGTGAGTTTTGAATTCACCAATATTCATTGCGAAATCAATTTCTTCTTCCGATAGCTTTCTCACCTTGTCGTAAAGGCCTCGGAATTTTCGCTCTAATGACAAGAAGTACGCATCGTAGATCCAGAACAAGATCAAAAGCACAAAAAACAAGAGCGGCGCCCATTCAGCCACCTTCAGCAGATCGGAAGTTGAGATAGCGAAGAGGCCAGCGAGCAAGGTAATCGACCAGCCCCGGAGGTAGAAGAGGTTGCCGCCCATTCTATCAACCGTACCCTGGATCATCTCCAGATGGGCGATCTTATTCGGTCCATGGCTATTTCGTGTTTCGTTTTCCATAATTTTATTCCTTCACACCTTCAATATCCGCTACGATTTTGTCAATCTTCACGCGAAGCTCCTGCTCTCGCTTCACGATCTCTTTGATCTCCGCATTGAGCTTCACAATATCCACTACTTCACGCGTATCCTTACCAACGACATAGCTTGAAACGCTAATGTTGTATTCGTTATCGCCAATAGCTTTGTTATCCACGAGTTTCGCAAAGTGTTCGGCATCCTTGCGCGCGACGTAGGCATCAAGAATCTTTTTGCGATTCACTTCACTGAGCTTGTTTTTATTCCCTCCGCGAACAAACTCAGCAGATGCATCAATGAACAAGATCTTATTATCCTTCTTGCTCTTTTTGAGAACGATCACACAGGTCGCGATCGTCGTTCCGAAAAAGAGATCGGGCGGAAGTTGAATGACCGCATCGATGTAATTATTATCGACGAGATATTTACGAATCTTTTGCTCAGCACCACCGCGATACAACACGCCCGGAAATTCGACGATCGCGGCCGTGCCGCTGGTCGAAAGCCACGACAGCATGTGCATCGTAAACGCGAGGTCAGCTTTGCTCTTTGGCGCAAGCACGCCCGCCGGAGAGAAGCGCGGATCATTGATGAGGATGGGGTTGCTATCGCCATCCCACTTAATTGAATAGGGAGGATTAGAAACGATGGCATCAAATGGTTCATCGTCCCAGTGCTTGGGGTCAATAAGCGTGTCCCCGTGTGCAATATCAAACTTTTCGTAGTTGATATCGTGCAGGAACATGTTGATTCGGCAGAGGTTGTAGGTCGTGAGATTGATCTCCTGGCCAAAAAAGCCTTGGCGCACATTCTCTTTGCCAAGAACCTTGGCGAACTTCAGAAGCAGCGATCCCGAGCCGCAGGCCGGATCGTACACTTTGTTTACTTCTTTTTTGCCGACGGTCGCGATCTCAGCAAGGAGCTCACTCACCTCTTGAGGAGTAAAGAATTCACCTCCAGACTTTCCGGCGCTAGAAGCATACATGCTTAACAGAAACTCATATGCGTCACCAAAAGCATCTATGGAGCTCTCAGCATAGTCGCCGAAACGAAGATCGTTGATCGCTTCCAGCAGCTTGGCGAGTTTTTGATTTCGTCGTTCAACCGTATTTCCGAGCTTGCCGGAGCTGACATCTAGGTCATCAAACAACCCCTTAAGATCCGCTTCACTCTCCGTGCCTTTGGCCGAGCTTTCGATATTAT
>RHKK01000020.1 GCA_008363075.1 Candidatus Uhrbacteria bacterium | reverse complement strand
AATTCGGCGAGATCGCGCGCGTGCTCGGAAAGCGGAAGGATGTCGCGGTGTATCTCTTGCCGGGGACGGCGGAGCGCAAAATCAAAACGGCGTTCAAGAGGGCGCGCGTCTCTTTCGACGCGGTGAAGGATCTAAAAGACGCGATCCGCAAGATTGAATCCGTCGCGAAAAAGGGCGACGTCGTCTTGTTGTCTCCCGGGGCCGCGAGTTTTGGGCTGTTCAAGAACGAGTTTGATCGAGGCCAGCGGTTCAAGAAGCTGGTAAAAACGTATGGCAGATAATCGGGTACTCGGTGTACCCATTGAGGGCGATGGGTGGGAGGAGATCGAGCGCCGGTTGGATCAAGGAATGCAGCTTTGGATTGTGACGACAAATCCGGAGATTCTTCTTCGAACGAAAAGGGACCGGGAATATCGCGAGGCGATTTCGAGAGCGGATCTTCGCACGGTCGATGGCGTCGGTTTATTTTTTGTATTAAACGTTTTACGACGCAAGACGGCACGACTTACCGGCGTCGATCTTGCGGAACATCTTTTGCGATACGCATGGAAGCATCACCTGCGCGTCGGGTTATTAGGAGGGGAGTTTGGGGAGGTCGAAGAAGCTGCGTTGCATATTCGAAGCGCGTATCCCGGTTTGGAGGTCCTCGCGGAGCAGGGAGGGGTCGTTGCGGAAGACGGGACGGAAGACGGAGCGACGGAAGCCGCTCGTGAACGCATGATGATTTTTTCTCCGCATATCCTGCTTGTTGCGTTCGGTCATCCGCGCCAGGAGCGATGGATCGCGTCACACAGAAGCGATTTCGCGGATGTGCGCGCGGTCGTCGGTGTCGGAGGGACGTTTACGTTTTGGGCTGGGCGTATTAAACGCGCGCCGGCGTGGATGCGGTCCGTGGGGCTCGAGTGGTTGTGGCGGTTGCTGCAGGAACCGCGACGCTGGAGGAGGATTTGGAACGCGGTCATCATGTTCCCGATGGTCGTCTTGATCGACAGGATTCGCCCGATTCGTTAGGATCGCCAACACTATGGCTTCCAAGGTTCGCGTCCGATTTGCGCCGAGTCCGACCGGCTATCTCCATGTCGGGGGTTTGCGCACCGCGCTGTATAACTGGTTCATGGCGCGCAGGCACGGCGGGACGTTCGTGCTCCGCATCGAGGACACGGACCGGGCGCGCATGGTCGAGGGCGCGACGGAAAATCTTATCCGCACGCTGGAGGTATGCGGCCTCAAGCAAGACGAAGGCCCGTATCTTCAATCGGAACGGAGGGAAAAGCATCTCGCGTGTGCCTATGAACTCATCGAAAAAGGATACGCCTATTATTGTTTCTGTTCGAAGGAGCGATTGGAGGAAGTTTCAAAAAATCAGCAGCTGAACAAACAGCCGGTGATGTACGACCGTCATTGTCGCGATCTCGATCGAACGACGGCGGAAAACCGGGCCGCGGTCGGGGACGAGCATGTCATTCGTTTGAAGGCGCCGCTCGAAGGTTCGATCGTGATGGAAGATCTGATCCGCGGGCGCGTCGAGATCCCATGGGCGCAGGTGGATGATCAAGTGCTCGTGAAGTCCGACGGCTATCCGACGTATCACCTCGCGGCGACGTGCGACGACCATGACATGGAAATCTCACACGTGATCCGCGGTGAGGAGTGGCTTTCGTCGTTGCCGAAGCATTTGTTCATCTATCAGGCGATGGGTTGGGAGGCGCCACAATTCGCGCATCTGCCGCTCTTGCTCAATCCGGACAAATCAAAATTATCGAAGCGTCAGGGCGACGTGGCGGTCGAAGAATATCTGGCGAAAGGCTATCTCCCGGAAGCGCTGGTGAATTTTGTCGCGTTGCTCGGGTGGAATCCGACGGCGGACCGGGAAATCTTCACGAAAGAGGAGTTGGCGGCGTTATTCGACATCACAAAAGTGAACAAAGGCGGCGCCGTATTCAACCGTGAAAAGTTGGATTGGATGAATGCGGAATATATCCAGGCATTGCCCATGGACGAGTATTTGCGGCGATTGTCCGAAGGAGGATTTCTACCCGAGGGTATCGAGCAAGAGCGCGCGGCGCGGATCGTGAAGGCACGGCTCGTGAAGTTTGCCGACGCGCGTGAATTGATCGACGAAGCCGTGAACGCCTTGCCGTATGAAGCTCCTGCGCTCGTCTGGAAGAAATCGGATGCGAAAATCGCGAAAGCGCGTCTGGAGGGTGTTCGCGCGTGGCTGGAAGGGAAAGACGAGACGTGGTTCGCGGATGTCCCTCGCATGGAAGAGGAGACGCGCGCGTGGATCGCGGAAAAAGGATGGAGTAATGGCGACACGCTTTGGCCGCTACGCGTCGCTTTGTCGGGACGCGAGAAATCCCCAAGTCCGTTTGAATTGATGTTTGTTGCGGGAAAAATCGAGACCCTGGTCAGGGTCGACGCGGCAATCAAGAAAATGCAATAATAGGCAAGTGAACAAAGAATTAGGAATAAGGAATAAGGGATTAGGGGCGCTCAGGAAGGCAGCCGCTGTGCTTTTAATCGTTCTATTTACCCTAATCCCTAATCCTTTAGGCCTGATTCTTAGCGCCCGCGCCGACGAAACGGGTGCCGACCATACGCATGAAGACGAACCGGGGATCGGCTCCGCCCTAAAGGACGAGGTGGATCATCTTAACACGGAGGTCAAGAAAAAGGAGCAGTCATTGAAGGAGCTTGACGGCGTCATTTCGAAATATAAGGAACGCATCGACCAGCAAGGCGCGGCGCAGCTTTCACTTCAGAACCAGCTCGTGTTGCTCGAGAACCGCATTACCGAGAAACAACTAAGCATTCAGCGCACGCGGGCGCAGATCGATCTCGCGAACCTGGAACTCCAGCGCGTCAAGGCGCAAATCGAGATCGAGCGGCAGACGCTTGCGCGGCGCGAAGCGGCGCTCGGGGGCATCATTGCGGAGATACAGGACGCGGGCGCGGTCGGCGAATTCGAGTCGTTTCTCGCTCGGCCGTCGCTTTCGGACTATTTTACGCGGCTCGAGGAGCTGAAGCGCGTGGAGAACGACCTGACCGATGCCACTCAGGCGGTCAAGGTGACGAAGGCGGAGCTCGAGAAAAAACAGCAGGAGCTCGAAACATTTCGGACTTCGCTTCAGGATCGGGCGCGGCAGCTGGAGAAGGAACAAGAAGAATTGGAACGCGAGCAAGCCGCGAAGACATCACTGTTGGCGGAAACGGCCGACCAGGAAGCCGAATTCCAGCGGATCCTTTACGAGCTGCGCCAACAAAAACAGCAGGAGGCCAACGACATCGCCGAGTTGGAACGACGCATCAAGGACAGGCTTGACGCGGTGGACGAAGCGCTCGCCCGCGGCGACATCCTCTTGAGCTGGCCCGTGCGTCCGTCCCGCATCACGGCGAGATTTCACGACAAATCCTACCCGTTCCGCAAGCTGTTCGAACATCCGGGCGTGGACATTGCCGTGCCGGTCGGGACGCCGGTGCGCGCGGCGGCCGGAGGCTATGTCGCGTTCAATCGCACCGGTAAACAGTACGGGAATTACGTGATGGTTGTGCATCCCGGAGGCGTCGCGACCGTGTATGCGCACTTGTCAAAATTCGGCGCGAAACCCGACACGTACATCGAGCGCGGAGAGATCATCGGGTATTCCGGCGGAAGACCCGGCGATCAGGGAGCCGGACTCTCCACCGGGCCTCACCTGCATTTCGAGATGCGACAGGACGGTATCCCCGTCGATCCCATGCCGTATTTGCCGGCGGTGGATTAAGGGCGCGCCGGATTCAAAAAATCCCGCTAAGCAGGATCAGGATTCGGAGTAGCCGTCGATCAACTCACGGAGACGCAGGGTGGCGCGGGCGCGGATGATCGGGGACGGATCTTCGCGTTCCATGGATTTGAGGAGGTCGGCGTCTTTGGATGAGGACGCGACGACCAGGCGGACCGTCTCGTACTTCGAACGTCGCAACTCGTTGATCCACCACGGCATGCGGACGTGATGCGCCGCGAATTGCGCGATGACGGGATCATCGTCGCGGATCGCGAGATCGACGAGGAACGAGTCCTCCAGGCCGGCGCGGCAACGGCCGAGCTTGCCAATCGCAATGACGCGCGCCTCGCGCGAGGCTTCCTGCGTGTTCGCGATCATGCGCAACGACCGGCGCGGCTTGATCCGCTCCACGGCGGCGCCCGCGACGGTCGGATCGTGATGGCGGAGCGCGATGGCCACGAGAAGCGGGTCCTCGGGGTCGAGGCGTTCCACGTCCTCGAGCGTCGCGTTGAGCGACGGAGGAGTCGTGCAAACGGATTGTTCCGCCTCGCGTTCGGCGAGGAGCCGCCGGTAGAGTCTTCGGATGTCTTGGAAGATACGTTCGAGCATGCGCTCACCTCCGTGGGTTTCACGTTGAACTAAAAACGCCCGTTTTGTCAACGGGCGTTTTTGTCACGTGATGGCGTCTTCCAACTCATTCAGTGTGGAGATACGCACGAGCTTTTCCTTCATATGCTTCATTTCCGGAACATGTTTGACGTACCATGGCAGGTGTTTGCGCAGCTTTACAAGGCCGCGTTCGCCGTAATGCTCGGCTTGGAGACGCGCGTGTTTGCGGATGGTTTGTTTGATTTGATCGGCGGTAGGGGCGAGGCATGCCTCGCCCGTACGAAGATAGGTCTCTACCTGCTTGAAGAACCACGGATTGCCGAGACCTCCGCGACCGATGAGCACGCCGTCGGCGCCCGCGATCTCCATCGCTTCTTTCGCGAGTTCCGGCGTCGTGATGTCGCCGTTCACGAGAAACGGGATATGCGGGACGTTGCGGCGCGCCTCGCCGACGCGATGCCAATCCGCTTTGCCCGCATATCCTTGCTCGCGCGTGCGCCCGTGCATCGAAATGAGATCCGCGCCCGCGTCGGCGACGACTTTCACGAAGTCGAGACAATCCGTGTCCTGTTTCCATCCCGTACGCGTTTTGACGGAAACCGGAATCGGAACCGCGGCTTTCATCTTCTTCACGATCGCGGCGGCGCGTTCCGGATCTTTGATCAACGCGGCACCGTTAAAATTCGAAACAAGATTGTACACCGGACAACCCATGTTGATGTCGATGGCATCCGGCTTGAAGCGTTCGTAAATGATACGCGCCGCCTCGGCCATCACGTCCGGATTCGCGCCGAAGATTTGTTGCACAAGCGGACGCTCGCGCTCGTCAAACGTCGCCATCTTAAGCGTCTTCGGGTTCAATCGGATAATCGCCTCGGACGACACCATTTCACGGAACATCAAAGGCGTGCCTTCGTCCTTGCAGACGAGGCAAAACGGGAGATCCGACATGTCGGCCATCGGGGCCAGCGCGACAATCGGGCGTTCCATCGCCTTCCAATCGATCATGCGGGCGGAGGGTAGCGGAAAAAGGTGAAATAATCAATACTTGAAAATATGCAAAAAGAATCAGCTGAAATTCTATTTTTGCTTTTTTTCCTCACACCGTTGCCGTTCGTTTTTGTTTCGATACTAGCACTTTCAGTCTTTTTGTTCGTCGTCGGAGAAGACGTCTTCCGCAAACATGAAAATCTGATAGGGTTTTTCTCCGCCATGATTCTTTTTGCTTTCGTTGCAGCGCTCGGCCTGTTGGTTTGGTTCATAAATTACAATTTATCATTGCAGCCAGGCAGGGCTTGACGCGTTTAGGGGGATGTGTTACCAAACAAGCAGCCGGGTGTTCGTATCGCCGAAAGGTGTGCGGACTTCGTCGCGCTCCCATTGGGCTAGGCGTGAACCTGCTCGCAGGCTGGGGCTGAAATAAAGCTCGGTCTGTGAACACTGCTGATTCCGGAGATGGGAACCGGAGTCGTTCGTCGCAAGGCGAATGGGATAGATTGAGCCACCCCTTAGTGGTCTGGGCGGATCGTCCTAAGGATCAACTCTCTCGAGTCCCAGCAGTTCTTCCTCGCCTCGGTGGCCACTCCACCGGGGCGTTTAATATTCCTTGACATCGTAAAAGAAATAAGGAACGTGGTGGAGGGTGGGACCTTTACTCGTTCGGTTTGTCGAATTACCTCACCCTCAATCCCTCTCCTTCGTAAGGAGAGGGAAGTGTCGATATGGCTCTTATTTTTAATCAGTGGGAAGATAAGGATTTAAGAAGAGAGCTCAGAAAGGGACAGACAACGACAGAGCTGCTTCTTTGGGATCGGCTGAGAAGTTCAAAATTAGGGGTCAAGTTCAGAAGGCAATTTGGAATCGGTTCTTATGTCGTCGATTTTTATGCGCCAAGAGCACGTTTGGTTATTGAAGTTGATGGCTCGATTCATGAGTTGGAAGAAATACGTGTGAAAGATGTTGAAAGACAGAAAGATATCGAGGCTTTAGGACTGACGTTTCTTCGATTTACAAGCCAAGAAATAACAGGCAACATGGAGGCTGTTCTCCGCACAATCCGCGCCACGCTTCAGAACCCTCTCCTTACGAAGGAGAGGGCAGGGTGAGGTGGTACGATTGGGCGAGGTCACGCCCCATGTCTCACAGATTCACCCTCAAATCCAACTACAAGCCCTCCGGTGACCAGCCGGAGGCGATTCGCTTACTGACGGAGGGTGCGGAGAAGGGATATCGGTTTCAGACGCTGCTTGGCGCGACGGGTACGGGTAAGACCTTCACGATCGCGAACGTCGTGCAGAGCGTGCAAAAGCCGACGCTCGTGATCGCGCATAACAAGACGCTTGCCGCGCAGTTGTGCAACGAGTTCCGTCACTTTTTTCCGGACAACGCCGTCGAGTATTTCGTTTCGTATTACGACTACTACCAGCCGGAGGCGTATATCGCGCGGTCGGATACGTACATCGAGAAGGAGGCGATGATCAACGAGGAGATCGACCGTTTGCGCCACAACGCGACGCAGGCGCTCATGACGCGCAAAGACGTGCTCATCGTCGCGACGGTGTCGTGTATCTACGGCCTTGGCGCGCCGGAGGAATACGCCAAGACGGTTTTGCGCATCGCGAAAGGCGATGACGTTTCGCGCGAAGGCGTGCTTGCGCGTCTCATCGACATGCAGTTTACGCGCACCGCGGCCGACCTGTTGCGCGGAACGTTTCGCGCGCGTGGCGAGGTGCTCGAGCTTATGCCGGTCAACGAAGAGATGGTGTATCGCATCGAGGCGCCGCGCGGAATCGTTTCGCGTATCGAGCAAATCGATCCGGTGACGAAAAAGATCAAGCGTGAGCAGGAAGATGTGTGGGTGTTTCCCGCGAAACATTTTATTCTTGCGGAACCGACGCGGTTGAAAGCCATCAAGCGTATTCGTGACGAGTTGAAAGAGCGGCTCGATCTGTTCGAGAAGCAGGGGAAGTTGCTCGAGGCGGAGCGCCTCGAGCGCCGCACGAAATACGATCTCGAGATGATCGAAACGCTCGGCTATTGCAACGGCATCGAAAACTACTCCCAACCGCTTTCCGGACGCGCTCCCGGCGAGCCACCGGATACGCTCTTTTCGTATTTCCCGGAGGACTTTCTGCTCGTGATCGACGAGTCGCACGTGACCGTTCCGCAGCTCGGCGGCATGTACGAGGGTGATCGTTCGCGCAAGCAGTCACTTATCGAGCACGGGTTCCGTCTTCCGTCCGCGGCGGATAACCGGCCGCTGAAGTTCAACGAGCTGGAGAAAAAGATGAAGCAGGTGATTTTCGTTTCAGCTACGCCTGGGAAATACGAAATCGATCATTCGGCGCAAGTCGTGGAACAGATCATTCGCCCGACGGGTCTTGTCGATCCGGAGGTGATCGTGTTGCCCGTCAGCCCTACCTCACCCCAACCCTCTCCTTCGAAAGGAGAGGGAGCGTCCTATCCCGGTCAGGTCGAGGATTTGCTGAACGTACGCATCCCGGAAGTTCTTGCCCGCAAAGAGCGCGTACTCGTCACGACACTGACGAAGAAAATGGCGGAGGATCTTACCGAATTCATGACGGAGCGGAAGCTGAAGGTACGATATTTGCACTCGGATATCGATACCATCGAACGCCTCGAAATTCTGTCCGAGTTTCGCAAGGGGACGTACGACATCATTGTCGGCGTGAACTTGCTTCGCGAGGGTTTGGACCTTCCGGAAGTGTCGCTTGTCGCGATCATGGATGCGGACAAGGAGGGTTTTCTGCGTTCGGAAACATCACTCATCCAGACGATCGGTCGCGCCGCACGTAACGTAAAAGGCCAAGTCGTGTTGTATGCCGACAAGGTCACGGGGTCGATGGAGCGTGCGATCAAAGAGACGGAACGTCGGCGCGCGAAACAGCTCGCCTACAACAAAGAGCACAACATCACGCCGAAAACGATCATCAAGGCGCAGGAGGACTTACGCGCGATGCTTGGACTTGAGTTTACGGAAAAAGACGTGAAGGAGATTTTGAAACTCGAGCTTTCAGGCGAAACCGGCGATTTGGAGACGGTGAAGCGCAAGAAAGAGAAGGAGATGAAAGACGCGGCAAAAAATCTCGAATTCGAGCTTGCCGCGATTTTGCGCGACGAGGTGATGCAGCTTGAGAAAGAGATCCGCAAGCGATCCAAATCATCGCCGTTGCCGAGTAAGGAGCAGAAGAAGGTGGATGGGAAAAGGGTTTTGAGGCATGGGAGGACGAGGTGAATATGATTAATAAGGACGTCCTAAAAAGAGTGGCGCAGGAAAGGCTGGACCTAGCAAAGCGTCTATTACCCTCCGATCCATCATTCGCGGTGTACATCGGGGGGTATGCAGTTGAGATTACGCTGAAGAACGTCATCTGTGATCATCTGGGAGTCTCTCATTTTCCTGATACAACCGACGCAAAGTATTACTCGGAGCCGGGAACAAAATAGGACGACAGAATTACAAAAGTTTTCAAGACGCACAATCTAAGAACGTTGCTCTATTTCACGGGAAAGGACGCGACGATTTCGACAGATCAAGGCGCAAGCTTTGCGCTCCAGCGAGTGGAGAAGCTGTGGTTGCGAGATGAGCTTCGTTACGGTACTAAGCAGCTCACTTCTAATGAAGCTCAAGAATTTATGGATCAAGTTGAGGTCTTGCTAAGATACTTTCAGGTTATATGAGTGAATTATTGAACAGAATGATGGCACTGCAAGTCGCCCTTGAATCTCGGTGCGGACCGCTTTACTTTTTAGCCCTCGCTAAACGTGTAGATTTGCCCGAAAAATGGGATATTCTTATTAGTGCAGAACAGTTAATGGATACAAGAGACGGATACTTCCGTGCATTTGATGTCTTCAATGAAACTCTTGGTTCCTCGGCTGCATATATTGCATCTATCAACATCTCCAATCCCGGTGATCCGCAGCTTTCGGCAATGTTTCGAACAATACGAGTTGACAGGGTTTCAAGAGCATCGGAGTTCATCAATACCTCCTTTAATGGAGTTACCTTCGCTCATATCTATATCTTTAAATCTCTTGTCTAAATAATTATAATATGTCCTCTCGCGTCGTTCACTTCGAAATCCACGCCGATGATATCGAGCGTTGCAAGAAATTTTATACGGACGTTTTTGGCTGGAAGATGTTGGCGTACCCGATGCCGGATGGGACGACGTATTGGGGGATCGAGACGGGGCCGAAAGAGGAGACGGGGATTAACGGCGGGATCGTGGAGCGCAAAGGCCCGCGTCCTGCGGAGAACGCACCGGTGTTCGGCTACGTCTGCACGCTGACGGTGGATTCATATGACGAGTCGCATGACAAGATCATGGCCAACGGTGGGACGCTCGCGCTTGCGAAGGCCGCTATTCCTGGAATGGCTTGGCAGGGATATTACAAAGACACGGAAGGGAATATTTTCGGCATCCACCAGCCGGACGAAAACGCGAAATAACGAGAGTCGTCATCCTGAGTACAACGAAGGATCTCGGAACGGAGATTCTTCACTTCGTTCAGAATGACAGGAAAATAACATAATCCTTGACAAATCGAGGATTTTTCGTATAGTGGGCGAATCGCGAACGAGCGGAAATCCGCTTCGTGAAGCGAACATTTCGTTCCCTGAAAACCCGAGGAACAAGGAGGTGGATCATGGCGACGCCGTCGTCCATCATCGAGACGCTGCCCGACGCGGTCATGCCCGGCGTCGGTCTCAAGGTCATCCTGGTGCGTGACCGGATGCCCGGCATACTGTTCCGCGGCAAGGAGCTCGCCCGCGCAGGCAACTCCTGTCGTTGGAGTACGCCGGAAGAGATGGTGCGGGACCCTGTGTTCCGCGAGCGCTTCGGCGAGGTGATCGGCGAAGCGGTGCGCGAGCACTGGCCGCGCCTGCTCGAACACGTGATCGAGACGGTCACGCTGCCGTTCGACGTGCCGATCGGCTGGGTCACGATGCTGCCGCGCGAATGCGTGAACGGGGCGCGCATGGCGCCGAGCCGGATCACACCGACGCTGCGCGGCATGCTCGTCGCGCCCGATGATGCGGAACATCCCGCCCCGCGCACGAACCTGCTCACGATGACGGTGGGCATGCGCGTGGACTTCAAGGACCGATCCAAGGTCGCCGTCCGCGTGCTCAACCTGCACGTCGGCGAGTATCTCAACGTCGCGGAAGGCGATCTCACGGGCGCCGTCCGGCTGCCCGGTGAATACGCGCCGCGCAAGATCGCGTTTTTCCATCCGGATCACCCGGGTGGCGACGAGCTCGTGGAGCTCGATCCGTAGGAGGAAGCATGTGGAAGCATTACACCGGCCGCGTGACCGGCATGCGTCTCGACGGCGACCCCAAGGTGCCGGCGACGAGATGGTGGAACCATCTCTATCTCCTTCTCTTCGTGTGGAGGGAGATCACCATCCTCGAAGTTCCGGAAGGTGCGGCACCGTTCCGCGTCGGCTACAAGGACGACTTCGGTCGCGCGAAGTGTCGCACGCGACCCGTGTACAGTCGCCGCTTCGCCGTGAGTCACGGCCACGAGCCGTGCACGTTCTTCGCGGTGCTGTATGACGGCACGGAAGTTCCGCTTCGGATCGTCGAGCGCACGTCGATCGACCGCAAACCCGAGCTCGTCCCCCTGGTCTGACTTTCTCGTCGGGCCTTTTTTGTTTGCCGCTTTTGCGCTTAGATACGGATATGGACGCCCCGCAGGAAGTCAAAAGCCGCCTCGATATCGTCGATATCGTGAGCGAGTATTTTCCGCTCAAGCCGGGCGGAAGCGGCGCGTTTAAGGCCAATTGCCCGTTCCACCAGGAGCGGACGCCGTCGTTTTACGTTTCTCGTCCGCGTCAGTCCTGGCATTGTTTCGGATGCGACCAGGGCGGCGATCTCATCTCCTTCGTGATGAAAATCGAGGGGATGGAGTTTCGCGAAGCGCTGGAGCATCTCGCGCAAAAAGCCGGTGTGCAACTCCCAAAGTTCGACGGTGAGAAGGCATCGCAACGCAAGCGAATTTACGAGGTGAACGAGATGGCGATGAAGTTCTTCCGCTCGACGCTCGAACATGCGCCGGAAGCGGAAGCGGCGAGAGCGTATGTGAAGAAGCGCGGCCTGGATGATTTGACGACGGATTTGTTCGGGATCGGATACGCGCCGGGTTCATGGGACGCGCTCACGAAAGCGCTGGCGTCCAAAGGCGTGACGGAACAAGAGATGCTGCTTGCGGGTTTGGTCGCAAAGAGCGAGCGGGGTTCCGGCGTGTATGACCGGTTTCGCGGCCGCGTGATGTTTCCGATCGCGGACGTGCACGGGAATGTCGTGGGGTTCACGGGGAGGATATTGGAAGGTGAAGAGTGTAGAGTGAAGAGTGAAGTGTCAAGAACGCCCGGGGCAAAATACGTGAACACGCCGGAGACGAGCGCGTATCGCAAATCGGCTGTGCTGTACGGGCTCGACAAGGCGAAGGGCGAAATCCGACGCGCCGATCTCGCGGTGATCGTTGAGGGCAACATGGATGTCGTCGGTTCGCATCAATTCGGCGTGACCAACGTCGTGGCGGCAAGCGGCACCGCGCTGACGAGCGAGCAGCTTGCGTTGTTGAAACGTTTTACGATGAATCTCGCCATCGCGTTCGATCAGGACAGCGCTGGCGCGGCGGCCACGCTGCGCGGGCTTGATCTCGCGCGAGCGCAGGATTTCAATATCAAGATCATCACGCTGCCGGAGGAGGCCGGGAAAGATCCGGACGAGGCCGTGCGTAAGGATCCGCAACTCTGGAAAGATGCTATCAAGCATGCGGTGAGCATTATGGAGTGGGTGTATAAGGAAGCATTCAGAAAACAGTTAACAGTTGACAGTGGTGAAAAAAAGAAGGCGATCGCGAAAGATGTGTTGCCCGAGATCAATCGGATCGTGGATGCGGTGGAGCGCGATCATTGGATCAAAAAGCTCGCGAAGGATCTCGACGTGAGCGAGGGGGCGTTACGGGAGGCGATGGAGGGAATGAAGAAGCAAGAAGCAAGAAGCAAGAAGCAAGAAGGGCCGGTAGGGACGCATGGTCATGCGCCCGGGGCGAATAACCATTCGCCCTTACCGACGCCCCAACCATCACCCCTCGAACTGCGCATTCTCGCCAACCTCATTGCTCGATTCGAGACGCTGAAGTCTGGGATGGGGGAAGAATCGCTCAAGAGCGAGGATTTTGGGCATCCGGAGACCCGGGGGCTTTACGACGCACTCCGACGGGCGTATGATGCGGGCGAACTGGCTCCCGATCCGATTTCGGCGGGATACGCCATCATCCGCCCTCCGGCTTCCCTGGGTCCGGCAGAGGCGAAGACGTTTGACGCGACGGCCTTCCTGGCCGAGCGGGAATTCCAGGGATGGCCGCTTGACCGGCTCAAGCGCGAACTAAAGACGGGCGTCGCCCAGCTCCGCTTGCAACGCAAGAAACAGGAGCGGGCCCGCCTCGAACAATTGATGAGGGAGGCGGAGCGTCTGGGGGACCGGGCGCGCATCGAAGAACTGCTCTCCCGTTTTCAATCATTGACCGACGCATGATCGGTCTCGTCTCCGCGATGGAGACGTAGCTCGTCGCTTGGTGAACAACCGGCGACCGGCGCCGTATGCCAGCACGCAAGTCCAAATCCACCTCGGCCCGTGCCAAAAAGAGCACGAAAATTTCGATGAAAAAGAAGAAATATTCGCCGTCCAAGCCGGCGAAGAAGCAGGCACCCGGAAAGACGAAACCGTTCGCAAAAAAAACCAAGGGCAAACCGTCAAAGAAAACGCAGGCAAAAAAGGTCCCGTATCAAAAAGCCGCACCGCCGCCGCAGGAAGTCATTGACCGATTGTTTGACAAAGCCAAGAGCCGCGGCTTCCTCACCGAGAATGAGGTGCTCTACGCGCTTCCGGAAGTGGAGGATTATATCGAGGTGTATGAACAAATCATCGATCGGCTCGACGCGGCCGGAGATCCGGCGCTGAAGGAGCGGCGCGTCGTGCCCCGCGCAGGCGAGTGTGACCCAGCCACTGCCGAGATCGAGCACGCCGCAGAGCATCGTGACGAAGGGTGTCTGCTCGTTGTGGCGCACGTTGATGTCGCGGTTGAGCCACTCCAGAATGGCGGCCGGACTCGCGCCCTCGGCCGAGAGGGTCTCTGCGAGCGCGGACTCGATTGACTGGCTGAGCAGCACGCTCAGCATCGCGGCGGGCACGCCGTGGCCGGCGACGTCCGCGACGGCGAGGAGGACATGGCCGGGATCCAGAGGGGTCACCTGGTAGAAGTCGCCTGAGACGCGCTCGCTCGGCAGGAAGCGCGCGGCAAAGGTGAATCCGGGCGCCGGCGGGAGCGTCTGGGGGAGGAGGTGGCGCTGGATGCGCGCGGCCGTCGCCAGGTCGCGCTCGAGCTGGCGCGTGTGGCGGCGGATGACGCGGTTGGCGTGGCGCAGCTCGCGGACAGTCGCCTCGAGCTCCTCGGTCTTCTGCTCGAGGGCCTGGCGCTGACGTGTGTTCTCCCGCCGCAGGCGCGTGACCTCGGCGGCGCGCAGGACGGCGCCGGTGAGGCGCTGGTGATCGTCGATCGGCTTGCTGATGAAGTCGTGCACCCCGAGGCGCAGTGCCGCGACGGCGTCCTCGCGCGTCCCGAAGCCGGTGACGAGGATCTTCGCCATCTCGGGCACGAGGGCATTCGCGCACTCGATGAGCGTGAGGCCGCTCATCTCCGGCATCTTGAGATCGGTCATCAGGACATCGAAGTCCGGGTCA